>NZ_JBFUJO010000003.1:0-304587 GCF_056401355.1 Polaromonas sp. P4_F4
ACGACCAGGTCAGACAGGTGGGCTGGTTCGGGGAGTTGAGGTTTCGCGGCAATACCTACAAGCTGTCCAGTGCGTTGCACAGGCAGGCCGTCGCAGTGCGTGTGCGGGAGGGGGAGGACGGCGTGTTCGATGTCTATTTCGCACACCACCACTGCCTGGAAATTGACTTGCGACAGCCGGTTGTGGATTAATTCAAACCGTCAACCATGTCTCCGCACACCTGTCCACCATGTGTCCGGTCCATACAGCGAAGCAAAAGAAAAGTGAGTAGCCGCCGGGCTACCCCTATCAACTCAATAGCAAACGATGCCTGAACCCTAAGAACGGGAAAGCTCATTCACCCCGCGACGGCACATCACTCCATGGCTCCCCCCGATACCACGCATGCCGGGCCAGACGCAACATGGGCTTGTCCCCCGCCGTATCGCCGTAGGCATAGAGCGTGACCTGGCTGGCGGCGTCCGCGCCAAAGCGTTCCGGCAGCCACGCCTTGAGCCGGCGCACCTTTTCCTCGCCGTGGCAATTGGCGGTGCTCATGCGTCCGGTCAGGCGGCCATCCACCACCTCCAGGCCGGTACAGATCAGCGCGTCAAAACCCAGTTGCCGGGCCGCGTGCTGCAGGTAAATATCGGGCGACGCACTGACGATCACGCAGCAGTGCCCGGCCTGCCGGTGCTGCGCCAGCCGCGCCATGGCCCAGTCCTGCAGCTGGCGCGGCAAGTCACGCCCGGCCCAGTCAGCCGCCCAGTGCGCCACCTCGACACTGCTGCGCCCGGCCAGCGCCATTTTGAGCAGGCGCGCCTTGGCCACGTCATTGCGTACCAGCTTCAGCGCATAACCGGCCATCCACGGCCCACTCAGCAGCAGGGCCCGTAAAAACCCGGGCCAACCCAGGCCACGGGCGAGAAACGGCAGCAGGGTGTCGCGCCGGGTCAGCGTGCCGTCGAAGTCAAACGCGGCGACAACGGGGCCGGCTACCTCGGACATCGCACCTGCCCGCAATAGCGTTCGCAAAACGGGCACCCCGTCATCGGCAATGCCGAGGGTATGTTGTAGTAGCGCTTGAAAATCGTGCCCAGCACGCCTTCGCGGTAGGCCTGGTAGTTGAACCCGGTGCCCTCCACCGCATAAAACGGCGCACCATTCTGGGTGAAGCTGAGCACACGCACCGCTTCAAAATAAGGCTGGAATTCCTCCAGCCTGGGGCTGCCGAACGTGATGACGCGTATGGTTTTGCCCTGGTAGAGCGAAAAATCAACCAGCTGATCGTCCTGCCGGGAATGGAACTTCCCGACACCAAACACCGGCATGTACTGCCGGCGCTCAAAGCCGTAAATCGAGGCCGGCGTGAACGCATCGCCCATCAGCACCACGCCCGGGCTGCTGACTTGCCGCAGGATCTCGGCGGTTTTATAGCTGCGGATGATTTGCGGATAAAGCTTGGTGCTGCGCCAGGTGTCCAGCGTGGTCAGGTAGAGGCCAGCCACCACCAGCACATGCAGGCCCGCAAACACGGCGAGACCCTTGGCGCAGGTCTTGAGTTTGTCGGCCGGCAAGGCAAACGCCAGAAACGCAAAGCCGAAGGGGTAGAACGACAGCACCCAGTGCAGGCCGATCACCTTTTTGGCTGACAGCAGCGCAAAAAACAGCAGGGGCACCACCACCAGGCAGGCCAGCAGGCGCTGGGCCGACGTCGACGCTGCAGTAGCCGCCAGCATCTTGCGGTATTTGAAGGCCAGCCACACCGCCACCGGCGTGATCAGGTAGGCCATCATGACGACATAGAGCAGGGGCTTGCGCCACTCGAACGAGGCCTCTTCGTTGCGGTTGTACACGTTGAACATGATGTTCGGCCAGCCGTGCGACATGTTCCAGGCGATGTTGATGGCCGGCCCGGGCAGCGCGCAGACCACCAGCAGGGCAAAGCCCGCGAGCCGCTGGCGACGGTAGCGCGCAAAGTACACGAGGTAGGTCAGGCCCAGCACCACCGAGAAATACTTCGACAAAAACGCGCAGCCCAGAAACAGGCCCGACAGCGCATACAGCCCGTAGGCCGCCCGGTCAAGCTGCTCGCGGCGTTCGGCGCGCAGCAAGGCGGCCACCGACAGCGCCGACCAGAAAATCAGCGGCGTGTCGGTGGTGATCAGGGTGTTGAGCCAGTTCAGCGGCGCCAGCCAGAACAGCAGCACGGCCCAGGCCGCGCGCCCCCGGTCGACGGGCTTGAGCCCCCACCAGAGCGCAGCGCCCACGCCCAGCGGCAGCAGGACCACCGGCAGGCGAATCGACCAGATACTGTCGCCGAACGTGGCGCGCATCAGCGCAATCAGCCAGCCCACCATGGGCGGATGGTCCGAGTAGCCCCAGTTGGGGTAGACGCCCCACCAGTAGAAGAAAGCCTCGTCACCGCTGATCGGGAATGTCGCGGAAATCCAGAGCCTGAGCAGCAGCGACGCCAGCCCCACGCCCAGCAGCCATTGGCTCAATGAAGTGGTGCGCAGCGTGGCTGCCAGGGGGGCGGAGCTGTGATTCTGGGGCATGGAAGGTTGACGCAAGGGAGCAAAGGACGTAAGGGGCGCTGTGGGCGCGATGGGTGCAAGCTGGGGCCGTCGGCAGGTTTTACCGGAAGCTGATTTCCTTGCGAATGGCCGCACTATAAAGCAAGGCCACCACGCCGATGGCCACCGCCAGCCACAGGGTGAGCAGGCGGGTCAGCACAGTGATGGTCAGGGCTTCGCCGGGGGTCGCGCCCTGTGCCACCAGCAGGCCGGTCAGCACGGCTTCGGTGCCGCCCAGGCCGGCGGGCAAGGCAGACAGCGCACCGGCCACCATGGCCAGCGCGTAAAAGCCCGTCGCGGTCAGCAGCGGCAGGTGAATGTCCAGGTCACGGGCGATCAGCCAGACCGCCATTCCCTGCGCGGCCCAGGCGGTCAGGGTCAGCACAAACCAGGTCAGCGGACGCACCGCCAGGCAATGCCAGGCCTCTTTCAGCCACGCAAAACGGTGGCGCAGCGTGGCGCGGTACCTGAGCACCAGGCCCAGCAGGATCGCGACTATGAATAAAGCGACTGCCACCAGGCCGGCAAGAAACAGGGGCGCCGCCCGCACTGCGCCATGCGTCAGCACCCACCACGCGGCGGGCAGGCACAGCAGCAGCAGGCACAGCAGATCGGCCAGCCGCTCGGCACCGAAAATCGCCAGGCTTTGCCCGGCGCCCAGGGGCTGGCGCGCCAGCATCAGGCCGCGCACCGCCTCCCCGATATTGCCGGGGGTAGGCGTGAAGGCATAGCCCGCCAGGTACAGGCGCAGGCCCTTCGCCCAGCCAAATTGGCGCCCGTAGTGCGCCATCCACAGGCGCCAGCGCATGCCGCGCAGCAGGTAATTGAGCAGGCACAAGGCGATGGCCTGCACGCCGGTCCAGGACCCCAGGCGCGCCAGCGAGGCCCGCGGGCTGTCGCCCCACACCAGCAGGGCGGCCGCGTAGGCGGTGGCCACCACACCCAGCACCAGCAGCAGCTGTTTGACCGGCAGGTGAACCGGCCCTTCGTCTGCCTTGCCGGTGGGCGAAGGGCGCGCCGCCAGCGGTGCGTCCTCGGGCGTCACAGCCGGTGGCCCAGAAAGATGGCCATCCACAACACGCCGGCCGCCAGAATCCACGGGTCGCTCAGCAGGTCGCGCGCGACGTCTTCGCCACGGCCACGGTGCACTTGATAGGTATAGCGCAGCATGCCAAAAATAACGACGGGCACGGTGTAGAGCAGGCGCTCGCCATGCTGCAGCTGGGCCTCGGGGCTGGTGGCAAACAAGCTGTAGTTGGTCAGTGTGGCCGTCATGGTCACGGCCATGAAGGTATCGAGCAGGGCCGACGGGTAATGCGCCAGCACGGCGCGCTGGCTGGCTTCCTCATGAAAGGTTTCGGCCTTGCGCTTGCAAAAGCCCAGGAAAAGCGCGACAAAAATACCGGTCAGCAGCAACCAGCGCGAAGGCGGAACCCCGACCGCCACCGTACCCGCCAGCAGCCTGAGCATGAAACCCGATGCAATGATGGACACATCGACCACCGGCACCTGCTTGAGCCGCCAGGAATAGGCCAGGTTGAACACCACATAGGCCGCGAGCAGCGCAAGCAGGGTGCGGTTGCCGGCGGCCAGCAGCAGCCCGCTGGCCAGCAGCAGGCCCGCCAGCACCAGCGCCACGGGCACGGGGACGGCGCCGCTCGCCAGGGGACGGCGGTTTTTTACAGGATGCAGGGCATCGCTGGCGCGGTCATGCCAGTCGTTGACGATGTAGACCATGCTGGAGACGCAGCAAAACGCGGCAAAGGCATACAGGACGCGCCCGACGAGGGGGCCGTCCTGCCAGGCCTGGCTGAACACCAGGCCGGCAAAGACAAAACCGTTTTTAAGCCACTGGTGCGGCCGGATGAGCCTGAGCAGCGCAAGCAGGGATGAGGGGAGAGCAAACATCAATAGGGGAGGCAAAGCCTCCGGTCTGGGGACGACGTTCAAGCATAACTGAGAGCCTGAGCGGGCCGGCTCTCAATTTCTCCGGATAGGCTGAAAACCAGGCCAGAGTTTCAGCATCACCCTCCTTTGCACGCCCGTTTTAATGTGAGCAGGCCCCAGCCCGACAACGCTTTCGCGCAGACTCACTCCCGCACGCGGCCCTGCGAATCAATCAGGCTCAGTTCCACCAACCTGGAGCCCACACGGTCGCCGTCGAAATGGATCCGGAAGCCGCCCAGGTCCATCTCCTGCATGGTGTCCAGCGCCTTGCGCAGCTTGACGCGGGTGGGCTCCTTGCCGGCCTTGCGCAGGGCTTCGGTGTAGGCCCAGGCAGCGATATAGCCTTCGAGCATGTAGACATTGGACTTGCCCAGCTTGGCCGCGGCCGCCTCGGCCTGCAGCTCACGCACCAGGCTGCTTTTGGCATTGTCTGACTTGGGCGTCACCCGTACCACCACCACGCCCGAGCCCGCTGCCCCCAGCTGATCGGCCAGCAGGCTTTCCCCGGTATTGGAAAACCCGTAAATAGGCCCTTTGTAGCCCTTGCTGCGCAAGTCGCGGATGGCGATGGCTGCGCCTTTGGGGGCACTGATCAAAAGCACGGACTCCGCTTTGACCGCCAGCACTTTGTCGGCGCCCTCCAGGGGGGCCTTGAGCAACAGGTTGGCGCCCAAACCGGTCATGGTGCGCTCGGCAGAGTCCAGCGCCGCCAGCGATTCGGGATCCTTGGCATGCAATATGGCCAGCTTGCGCATCCCCAGGGTTTCCGCATGGCGCGTGATCACGAGCGCCTCTTCCGAGTAGCCGGGTCGCACCGAATACACATTGGGATAGAGCGAACCGCGCAACTCGTCGGCCCCGGCCATGGGGCCAAACAGCAACAAGTCGCTGTCCTTGAGCAGGGGATTGACGGCGGTGACCTGGGGTGAGCCGTAATAGCCAAACAACGAAAAAACCCGCTGGTCCAGCAGCTTTTTGGTATTGGCCAGGGTCGTTTCGGGGTTGCCGGCGTCGTCCGCGGTAATCAGCTCGATCTTGCGGCCATGGATGCCGCCCGCCGCATTGACCCGTTCAAAATAAAGCCTGGCACCCTGCGCAAACGGCAGTGCCAGCACGGCGGCCGGACCGGTCATGGCCACCGACTGCCCCAGCGTGACAGTGGTTTTGCTCAAGCCATCCTGCGCGTTGGCCCCAGTTGCCATGGCGGCCATGGCAGCCAGCAAGGCCGTTACCATGGACACCCGAGCCAGGGCTTTCAGCACTTGCCCGCCGTTTTTGATCACAGACATGAATTACCCTTTTCCTGATTGCCGATATGGCTGTCAATATAGAGTTACACCATGCGCAATACCATCAGCATCTCCCCTAGCGTTAGTTTCGTGAAGGCTGACAGTCAGACCGTCCAGGTGCGCGGCGCCTGCCCGCACGACTGCCCCGACACCTGCTCGCTGCTGACGACCGTGGAAAACGGCGTGGCCGTCAAGGTGCACGGCAACCCCGAGCACCCGCAAACCGGCGGCGTGCTGTGCAACAAGGTGTCGCGCTACACCGAGCGCACCTACCACCCCGAGCGCCTGCTGCAGCCGCAAAAGCGTGTGGGGCCCAAGGGCTCGGGCCAATTCGAGCCGGTGAGCTGGGATGCTGCACTCACCGACATTGCCGGGCGCCTGAAGGCCATCGCCGCGCGCAACCCCGAGGCCATCGTGCCTTACAGCTACGCGGGCACCATGGGCCAGATACAAGGCGAAAGCATGGCGGCGCGCTTCTTCAACCGTCTCGGCGCGTCGTTTCTGGACCGCACGATTTGTGCGACGGCGGGCGGCGAAGGCTTCACGCAAACCCTGGGCGGCAAGGTTGGCATGCGGGTGGAGTTTTTTGCCGAGTCCAAGCTCATCATCATCTGGGGCAGCAATTCGATTGGCAGCAACCTGCATTTCTGGCGCTATGCGCAGCAGGCCAAACGCGATGGCGCCAAACTGGTCTGTATAGACCCGCGCAAAAGCGAAACCGCCGAGAAATGCCACGAACACATCGCGCTGCTGCCCGGCACCGACGCGGCGCTGGCGCTGGCGCTGATGCACGAGCTCATCACCCACGACTGGCTGGACCACGACTATATTGCCCGCCACACGCTGGGCTGGCAGGCGCTGAAGGAACGTGCCCTGCAATGGCCCCCTGAACGCGCCGCCGAGGTGTGCCGCGTGCCGGTTGAGCAGATCAGGGCCTTGGCCCGCGACTATGGCCGGTGTTTTGTGAACCGGCAGCCCGCTGCGATTCGCCTGAACTACGGCATGCAGCGCGTGCGCGGCGGCGGCAATGCGGCCCGCGCGGTGGCCTGCCTGCCGGCGCTGATAGGCGCCTGGCGGCACCGCGCCGGCGGCGTGCTGCTGAGCAGTTCAGGGCAGTTTCCGGTGGACAAGGCCGCGTTGCAGCGGCCCGATCTTCTGCAGGGGCGGCAGCCGCGAACCATCAACATGAGCACGATTGGCAATGCGCTGCTGGCCGAAGCCTCGCCGCAGTTCGGCCCCAAAATCGAAGCGCTGATCGTCTACAACAGCAACCCGGTGGCGGTGGCGCCCGAATCGGGCAAGGTGGTGCAAGGCTTTGCGCGTGAAGACCTGTTCACCGTGGTGCTGGAGCATTTCAAGACCGACACCGCCGACTACGCCGACTACCTGCTCCCCGCCACCACCCAGCTGGAGCACTGGGATGTGCACAGCGCCTACGGCCACACCGACGCGCTGCTCAACCGCCCTGCCATCGCGCCGCTCGGCCTGGCCAGGCCCAATACCCAGATCTTTCGCGAGCTGGCGGCCCACATGGGCTTTACCGAGCCCTGCTTTTCCGAGGACGACGAGACCTTGTGCCGTACCGTCTATGGCGACAGGATCGACTTCGGGCAACTGCTGGACAAGGGCTTTGTCACGCTGAATTTGCCCGATGCACCGTTCGCCGCGGGCAACTTCCCCACGCCCTCGGGCCGCTGCGAGTTTTTCAGCGAGCGGCTGGCCGCGCTTGGCCTGGACGGCTTGCCCGACCATGTGCCCAACTACGAAATACCAGGTTCATCCAGCCAGTACCCTCTGGCCATGATCTCGCCGCCCGCGCGCAACTTTCTCAACTCCAGCTTTGTCAACGTCAAAAGCCTGCGCGACATCGAGGGCGAGCCGGTGCTGGAGATGCATGCCGACGACGCGGCAGCGCGCGGTATCAGCAGCGGCGCTGTCGTCACGGTGTTCAATGCACGCGGGAAATACCGCGTCAAGGCAGAAGTCTCGGCGCGCGCCCGCCCCGGCGTGGTCAACGGCCTGGGCATCTGGTGGCGCAAGCTGGGGCTCGATGGCACCAACGTCAACCAGCTCACCAGCCAGCACCTGACCGACCTGGGCCGTGGGCCGGTGTTTTACGACTGCCTGGTTGAGGTTCAGGCCGGCCGGCCCGGGGAGCCTGTGGTGTGAAAACCCGGGAGGCCCAAGCGGCCCTCACCTGGCCCGCCATCCGGGCCACCGCCATGGCAGCCATCGCCGCCCTGGGCTTGTCGGGCTGCACCGGTATCGGCTACTACTGGCAGTCGGTCAGCGGCCACCTGCAGATGATGAACGCGGCACGCCCGGTCAGCGACTGGCTGGACGATACGCAAACCCCTGAGCAGCTCAAGAACCGGCTGGCCCTGAGCCAGCGCATCCGCAGCTTTGCCGCGAGCGAGCTGCAGCTGCCCGACAACGCCAGCTACCGCCGCTACGCCGACCTGCAGCGCCGGGCCGTGGTGTGGAACGTGGTGGCGGCCCCCGAGTTGTCGCTCACACTCAAGACCTGGTGCTTTCCGGTGGCGGGCTGCGTGGGCTACCGCGGTTATTTTTCCGAAGCCGAGGCGCGCGCCGAAGCGGCGCGGCTGCAAACCGCGGGGCTGGAGGCCGGCGTCTTCGGCGTGCCGGCCTACTCCACCCTGGGCTGGCTGAACTGGGCCGGCGGTGATCCGCTGCTCAACACCTTCATCGCCTACCCCGAAGGCGAGCTGGCCCGGCTGATCATTCATGAGCTGGCGCACCAGGTGGTCTACGCCCAGGATGACACCATGTTCAACGAATCATTTGCGACGGCGGTGGAACGGCTGGGCGGCCAGCGCTGGCTCGCCACCCAGGCCAGCCCGGCGGCCCGGGCCGAGTACGCGGCCTTTGACAGCCGGCGCCAGCAATTCCAGACGCTGGTGCGGGCCACGCGGCACAGGCTGGATGCAATTTATGATTTGAATTGGGCGCCAGCGCCCGCCAGAGCCGCGCAAGTTGCCATGAAAAGCATAGCCATTTCAGATTTCAAACAGCAGTATGAGCAACTCAAAATAAGCTGGGGTGGCTTCGCCGGCTATGACCCCTGGGTCGCCCAGGCCAACAACGCCGCGTTTGGCGCGCAGGCCGCCTACGATGAACTGGTGCCCGGCTTTGAGGCACTGTTCAAGCGCGAAGGCGGCGACTGGCAGCGGTTTTATGATGCGGTGAAGCGACTGGCCAGCCTGCCCAAAGAAGCGCGGCGCCAGGCCCTTGAAACCCATAACACCGATAAATAAACCAACAAGCAAGCAAGGAGACGCCCATGGCAGAGATTCACATCCATCGCCAGCACGGCTTGGGCCTGGCGCAGGCGCGCAAGATGGCCTTTCAATGGGCCGAGCAGGTCGAAGAAGAGTTCGACATGGAATGCGTCTATGAAGAAGGCGACACCACCGATGAAGTGAGCTTCAAGCGCTCGGGCGTCTCGGGCACCCTCACCGTCACCCCGGACAGCTTCGAGCTGCAGGCCAGGCTCGGTTTTTTTCTCGGCGCCTTCAAGGACAAGATCGAGAGCGAAATCGTCAGAAACCTCGATGTGCTGATCGCGGAAAACGCACCCGCAGCACGCAAAAACACCGATCCCCAAGCCGACGCCCACCAGACCGCCGCCAAAAAGCCCGCGACAAAAAAAGCTTCCCCGCCGAAACCCCCGGCCAGGAAAGCCTGAGCCGGCAGCAACGTGGCCACCGCCACCTACAACCTGGCCAGGTTTGACCTGGTGTCCATCCGCCTGGCTGTCGCCTGCGCCCAGAGCGGCAGCCTGACCGCGGCGGCACGCGATTCGCACCTTGCGCTGGCCGCCGCGAGCCGGCGCATCCGCGAACTCGAAGATGCGCTGGGCGACCCCCTGTTCGAGCGCCACGCGCGCGGCCTGCTGCCCACCGCGGCCGGCCGCGTCTTCGTCAAGCACGGCCTGACGCTGCTGCAGACCATGGAGCAGCTCGGCGCCGAGTTGACCGACCTGCGGCGCGGCATTGCGCGCCACATCCGCCTGTGCGCCAGCAGCGCCGCCATCAGCCAGTTCCTGCCGCCGCTGCTGGCCCGCTACGGCGAGCTGCACCCGCAGGTGCATGTCGACCTGGAAGAGCAGGTGTCAGAGGCGGTGGTGTCCACCCTGCGCGAGGGCCGTGCCGATGTGGCGGTGTTTGTCGAAGGGCCGGACACGGCGGGGCTGGACACCCATCTTTTCCGCAAGGACGAGCTGGTGCTGGTACTGCCCGGCAAGCACCCTCTGGCGGGCACCAAGGCGCCAATCGCCTTTGCCGACACGCTGGACGAGGAATGGATCAGCCTGACTGCCGGTGCCGCCATGCTGCAAAAGCAGCAGCAGGCGGCCCTGGCGGCCAACCGGCCGCTCAAGCTGCGCATGCAGGTGCGCAGCTTTGACGCCGTGTGCCACATGGTGGCTTCGGGCCTGGGCATTGCGATATTGCCCAAAGGGGCCAGCCTGCCTATCGTCAAGGCCATGAAACTCAGCTGGCGGCCGCTGGCAGACAGCTGGGCGCAGCGCCGCCTGCTGGTCGCCACCAGTGGCAACGACAGCGATGCATCCATTGCGTCGCTGGTGAACTTTCTGATCCAGCCTTCGCAAAATGCGAAGGCCGCGCGCCACAAACAGTAATGGACGCGAGGGGGTGGCAACCGCACACTATGCAGCCATGGACACCACCTCATCTGCCAATCCCGGCCCGCTGGCCGGCCTCAAGGTTCTTGAACTCGGGCAACTGATCGCCGGGCCGTTTGCCGCCAAAACGCTGGCCGACTTTGGCGCCGACGTCGTCAAGATCGAACCGCCCGGCGCGGGCGACCCGCTGCGCAAGTGGCGCCTGCTCAAGGACGGCACCTCGGTCTGGTGGCAGGTGCAGTCGCGCAACAAGCGCTCGCTGGCGCTCGACCTGAAAGACCCGCAAGCCCAGGACATCGTGCGCAAACTTAGCGTGGACGCCGACGTGCTGATCGAGAACTTCCGGCCCGGCGCCATGGAAGGCTGGGGCCTGGGGCCCGACGAACTGCTCAAACTGAACCCGCGCCTGATCATGCTGCGCATCAGCGGCTACGGCCAGACCGGCCCCTACCGCGACCGCCCCGGCTTTGGCGTGGTGGCCGAAGCGATGAGCGGCCTGCGCCACCTGACGGCCGAACCCGGTCGCGTGCCGGTGCGCGTCGGCGTGAGCATTGGCGACACGCTGGCCGCACTGCATGGCGTGATCGGCATCCTGCTGGCGCTGCACCATCGCACCGCCCACGGCGTCGGCCAGGTGATTGACGTGGCGCTGTATGAAGCGGTCTTCAACTGCATGGAAAGCCTGCTGCCCGAATACAGCGCCTTTGGCGCGGTGCGCGGC
Source organism: Polaromonas sp. P4_F4 (assembly GCF_056401355.1). NCBI lineage: Bacteria > Pseudomonadati > Pseudomonadota > Betaproteobacteria > Burkholderiales > Comamonadaceae > Polaromonas > Polaromonas sp. P4_F4. The sequence continues at coordinate 11,176 of NZ_JBFUJO010000003.1, forward strand.
CCGGCCGGCAGCGCCCTGCCCGGCATTGCACCGAGCAATGCCTACCGCTGCAAGGACGACGGTTATGCCCTGATTGCGGGCAATGGCGACAGCATTTTCAAGCGGCTGATGGCCGTAATTGGCCGTGGCGACCTGGCCGCCGACCCGGCGCTGGCAGACAACGCCGGCCGGGTGGCGCGCGTCGCCGAAATCGACGAAGCGATCGGCCAGTGGGCGGCGCAGGGCACCGTGGATGAGGCGCTGGCGGCGCTCGACAAGGCCTCGGTGCCGGCAGGCCGCATCTACACGGTGGCCGACATCGCCGCCGACCCGCACTACCAGGCACGCGGCATGCTGGACAGCGTGCAGATGGACGACGGCAGCACGCTAACCGTGCCCGGCATCACGCCCAAGCTCTCGCTCACACCCGGTGGCCACCGGCGCAACGCCCCCGTGCTGGGCCAGGACACCGACGCCGTGCTGCACGAACTCGGCCTCACGCCCGCGCAGATCCAGGGCCTCAAGGACAAAGGCATCGTTTCGTGCACTGCTACAGGAGCCCAATCATGACAACACGGATCTACTTCAACGAGGTGGCGACGCGCGACGGCTTTCAGATCGAGCCCACCTTCATCCCCACAGACACCAAGGTGGCGCTGATTGATGCCCTGAGCGAATGCGGCTACGCCAAGATCGAAGCGACCTCCTTCACCTCGCCCAAGGCGATCCCGATGCTGCGCGATGCCGAAGAGGTGATGGGCCGCATACGCCGTGTGCCCGGTGTCGAGTACACGGTGCTCGTGCCCAACCTGCGTGGGGCCGAGCGCGCGCTGGAGTCACGGGCCGATGAGCTCAACCTTGTCATGTCCACCTCCGAGACGCACAACCTGGCCAACCTGCGCATGCCGATGGCGCGCAGTTTTGCGGCGCTGTCGGACGTGATTGCGCATGTTGATGGCCGCACCCCCATCAACGTCTCGCTGTCCTGCTGCTTTGGCTGCCCGATGGAAGGCGAGGTGCCGCAGGAAAGCGTACTGGCTTGGGTCAACCGCTTTGCCGACCTGGGCGAGGACCGGGTCAGAGGCGTCACGATCTGCGACACCACCGGCATGGCACATCCGGCCCAGGTCAGCCGCATGGTGGAGGCGCTGCAGCAGCGCTTTGAGCAATTGCAACTGACGCTGCACTTTCACAACACGCGCGGCATGGGCCTGGCCAATGTGCTGGCCGCCGTGCAAGGCGGCATCACGCGCTTTGACGGCTCACTCGGCGGCCTGGGCGGCTGCCCCTACGCGCCCGGCGCCAGCGGCAACATCAGCAGCGAAGATGCCATCCACATGCTGGCCGCCATGGGCTACGACACCGGCATCGATTTGCCTAGGCTGCTCGAAGTGGCGCGGCAGATGCCGCACATCGTCGGCCACGAGGTGCCGGGCCAGGTGGCCAAGGCGGGGCGCATTGAGGACCTGCATCCGGCGCCGGAATTTGTGGCGGCCCTGCGGGAGCAGTTCGCGTGATTAACCATCTGGACCATCTGGTACTGACCACGTCCAACGAAACCGCCTGCGTCGATTTTTATACCCGGGTGCTCGGCATGACGCTGGAAAGCTTTGTCGGTGGCACGCCGCCGGTGGAGCGCAAGGCCTTCAAGTTCGGCAACCAGAAAATCAATCTGCATGTCAAGGGCGCCGAGTTCGAGCCCAAGGCGCATCTGCCGGTGCCGGGCGCACTGGACTTGTGTTTCATCGCCAGCGTGCCCCTGCAGCAGGTGATGGAGCGGCTGGAGCGCGAACGCTGGCCGATCGTCGAAGGGCCTGTTTTACGCACCGGCGCCACGCAAAAAATCCGCTCGGTCTATGTACGCGACCCCGACCTCAACTTGATCGAGATTTCAGAATTGGCCTGAACCGGCATCCATCACCATTCCAGGAGACAAAAAATGACTTTCATTTCCCGCAGAACCCTTGTAACCGTTGCCGGCCTGGCCGCTGCCTCATGGCTGAACCCGGTGCGCGCGCAGCTCGCAGGCAAGCCGGTCACCCTGATCGTTCCCGCGGCGGCCGGCGGCACCACGGACATCGCGGCGCGCATGCTGGCCGAACCGCTGGGGCGGATTTTGCAGACCTCGGTCGTCGTGGACAACCGGGGCGGCGGCAACGGCAACATTGCCGGCCAGACCGTCGCGCGCGGACCGGCCGACGGTACCAGCCTGCTGGTGCAGTATTCAGGTTACCAGTGCATCACACCGCTGATCCAGCCGGTGGCCGGCTTTGACCCGGCCACCAACCTCAAGCCGCTGGGCCATCTGATCGACGCGCCGCAACTGATGGTGGTACGCGCTAATTTCCCGGCCGACAGCTTCGCGGATTTTCTCAACTACGTCAAAGCCAATCCCGGCAAGGTCAACTACGCGTCCAGCGGCAACGGATCACTGCAGCATGTCACGACCGAGCTGCTGAAGGACCTGACCAAAACCTTCATGGTGCACATCCCTTACCGCGGCACGGGCCCGGCACTGAACGACCTGCTGGCCGGTACGGTGGACTGCACCATCACCACGCCGCCGCCACTGCTGCCACACATCCGTGCCGGCAAGCTGAAAGCGCTGATGGTGACCGGTCGCACGCGACTGGCCGCACTGCCCAATGTGCAAACCGCGACCGAGATGGGAGTGCCGCTGGTGGCGTCTTCCTGGTTTGCAGTCTACGGCCCGACGGGTCTGTCTGCGGACCTGCAGAATCGCCTCTCCCTGGCCGTCCGGCAGGTGGTCGAATCGGACAACTTCAGGAAACGCGCCGAGGAACAGGGCGCAAAGGCGATCGCCATGAATGGCGCGGAACTGGATGCGCTGGGTAGCAACGAACGCAAGATGTGGGGACGCATCGTCAAAGTGGCCAATATCAAGGCTGACTAGAAATATAGCCCCCACGCTTGTCACTGCGTGTACTGCGCTGCCCCCCGAGGGGGCCGCTGCGCCTGCGGTCTGGCAAAGCCAGTCCCGCGGCCCCTGCTGGGATGAAGAACCCCCACGCTCGCTCACTGCGTGTAGCTCTCGAGGCATAAGGACCCGTAAAACTCCCTCCCCTTCCGGGGGAGGGCTGGGGTGGGGGCCAGCGGCGACCAGCCAAGCACAGTGGTCCGACGCCCACGCCGTGAGCCCCCATCCCGGCCTTCCCCCAGCGGGGGAAGGAGATGATCGGCACTGCACGCGGCGTTCTCACTGAACCGTATTGGGCTTAGCTCAGCTCGGCAATCAGGTCGATGTACTGCTGCATCGCGTCGTCCTGCGAGGCTCCCTTGAGGCTGTTCCAGGCGTCCCACTTGGCCCGGGCCACCATGTCGCCGAAGCCCGGCTTCTTCTCGGTGTTGTCGCCCGCGCTGCCCTGCTTGTAGAGGGCGTAGATTTTCAGCAGCGTGGCGTTGTCGGGACGCTCGCTGAGGTTTTTCGAATCGGCCATGGCCTTCTCAAAGGCGGCTTTCAGGTCTGACATAAGCGTGCTCCGTTTTTAGAAGTGGGGCACCAAAGATGGTGCTTGGGGTAACTGCCCGGTATCTTAGCCACACGCTTGCCCGCAAAATAGAGGCTTGCCTCCACGCTTTTCACCGCGTGTCATGCGCTGCCCTCCGAGGGAGGCTGATTTTTCTTGTGACGGCCCGGCGGAAATTTGGCAAGCTCGCCCGATTTATTCATTTTGGAAAAGTACATGGTCACACGAGTTACCGCCCAGGCTACTGGCAGGAAAGCCGCCCAGAAAGTGGCAGCAAGGGTTCAGGACAGTGCCCGGGAAGACGTTCAGGGAAGCGCTCAGGGAGGCGCTGGAAGCGTTCAGAAAAACCTTCAGACCAATATCAGACGGGCCGTCTCCGGCACGCTGGGTTTGTCGGGTGAACGCATGAGCAAGATCGACACCGCCTGGCTGCGCATGGACAGCGCCGCCAACCTCATGATGATTGTCGGCGTGTGGCAGCTGGCGCCGGGCGTCAAATACGCCGCGGTGTGCGAGCGCATTGAGGGCAGCCTGCTCAAGTACGACCGCTTCCGGCAACGCGTGGTCGAGGATGCGGCGGGCGCCACCTGGGTGAACGACCGGAACTTTGACCTCGCCAGGCATGTGGTGCTGGAAAAGCTGCCGCCATCCGCCAGCACCGCGCAGGGCCACCAGCAGGAAGCGCTGCAGGACCGCGTGGCCGAGCTCGCGACGCAGCCGCTGGACCGCAAGCGCCCGCTCTGGCAGATCCATCTGATCGAGGACTACCTGGGTGCGGATGGCGTGAAGGGCAGCGCCATGATCGTGCGCATACACCACTGCATTGCCGACGGCATTGCGCTGATCTCGGTGACCATGTCGATGGTCGATGGCGGCGCACCGCCGCCCGAGCGCCGCCAGAAGGCGGCCGGCACCGGCAGCGCGGAAGACTGGATCACCGACACCCTGCTCAAGCCCTTCACCGACATCACCGTCAAGGCGCTGGGCGCCGTCGGTGAAGGGGCGGCCCGCTCGCTGGGCCTGCTGGGCGATCCGAAAAAGGGCATGGCGCAGGGTCTGGAAAAAGGCATGAGCGGCTCGCTCGACATGGCCAGGGTGCTGCTCCAGCTGATCTCGGACTCGGCCGCGCTGGCCCTGATGCCGGACGACGCCAAAACCCGCCTCAAGGGCAAGCCCGGCGGCGCCAAGAAGGTGGCCTGGTGCCAGCCGATCCCGCTGGACGAGGTCAAGGCCGTCGGCAAGGCGCTCAACTGCTCCATCAACGATGTGCTGCTCAGCTGCGTGGCGGGTGCGCTTGGTGAATACCTCAAGTCCTGCGGCGACGATGTGGCGGGCCAGGAAATCCGCGCCATGGTGCCAGTGAACCTGCGCCCCATGGAGCAGGCCCACAAGCTTGGCAACCGCTTTGGCCTGGTACCGCTGGTGCTCCCCATCGGCATGGACAACCCGGTCGAGCGCGTGTACGAAGTGCGCCGCCGCATGGCAGCGCTGAAGGGCAGCTACCAGCCGCTGCTGGCCTTCAGCCTGCTGGCCGTGGCGGGCCTGCTGATCAAGCCCGCGCAGGACATGATGCTCAACCTGTTTTCCAAAAAAACGACGGCCGTGATGACCAACGTGCCGGGGCCGCGCGAAAAGCTCAAGTTCTGCGGCGCCACGCTGGAGCAAAGCATGTTCTGGGTGCCGCAGTCGGGCGACGTGGGGCTGGGGGTGTCCATCCTCAGCTACGGCGGCGGTGTGCAGTTTGGCGTGATCACCGACAGCCTGCTGTGCCCCGAGCCGCAGCGCATCATTGACGAGTTTGTGCCGGAGTTTGCCAAGCTGTCCATCGTGACGCTGATGCTGCCCTGGGGCGAGTGACGGATTTTGACTTGTAACGGCAGCTGCGCAGGCCGCTCATTCCGTTTCCAATTCCGCGCGAGATTAGACGCGGCCCCGCAGACAGTGCTTTAGCACGGCAAGGGGCCGCAACGACATATCGCGTGGAATTGGGAACGGAATCAGGGGGCGAAGCGGCGCGAGGCGATTTCCAGCAAGCCATCAAAAATCAGGCTGTCCACGAGTTCGTACTTGACGGACATGCTGGGCGCCATCTTCCAGCCTGCGCCGCCGGTCATGATGCACTCGGGTGGCTCGCCGCAATGGCGCGTGATGTTTTCCACCATGCGCTGCACGGCGCCGGCGATCGCAAAGGTTCCGCCGCTGGTCAGCGCGTCACTGGTGTTGGTGGGAAAGTCACGAACTTCGCCGGTCGGCACATGCAGGCCGGCTGTACCGGACTCGAGCGCCCGCAGCATGATGCCGTGGCCGGGCAGGATGATGCCGCCGAGAAATTTGCCGGAGGCGTCTATGGCTTCGACCGTCACGGCCGTGCCGACCATGACCACGATGCAGGGCTTGCTGACGCCGCGTGCCAGCAAACGATGGTGCGCACCGATCATGGCCACCCAGCGGTCAGCGCCCAGCCGCGCCGGATGCTCGTAGCCGTTGATCAGGCCCGCCTCCTGCGGGCTCGACACCACCCAGCGCGGCGCCACATCCCACAGTTCCATCTGCTCGGTCACGCGGCGCTTGATCGCGTCGCCGGCCACAATGCAGCCGAGAATCCGCGTCGGCGGGGGCATCTCGCTCCATTCCTCCTCGGCGAGCCTGTCGATGTTTTCCAGAAACACCGCCCCGTGCGCCAGCAGTCTGGCGCCGACGGCAGGGGCCTCGTACTGGGCCCATTTCAGGCGGGTGTTGCCCACGTCAAGCGCAAGAAAGGTCATTTGGCTGGATTATGAACAGATTTGCCGCACCCCGGCCGACTGTAGGTCAAAGGGTTTACCAGTAGGCTCCAGGCATCTTGCCGGGATGCGACCTCAAATCAGGCCAAACCAGCAGGCGCGCTGAATGGCCGCCAGCTTGTTGTCGACCTTGAGCTTGGCCATCGCATTGGAGAGGTGAAAGTTCACGGTGCGTTCGCTGCAAACGAGGATGTCGCCGCTTTCGCGCGCCGTCCTGCCCTGAAAGGCCAGACTCAGGCATTCCAGCTCGCGCGGACTCAGGGGACTGCGCGCCTCGGCCAGCACGCGCTTGAGCAAAGGCCAGATATTGAGTGCCGACCAGGCAAGCAACGCGGCTTCGCTGCGGTCATGCCACTGGCGCGGGCTGAAAAGATAGCATTCGAACGCGCGCCCCACGGTCAGCGGAAACGCGATGCGCACGACGCTCTGGTAGCCATGGCCCAGCCAGAGCCTGCGCCAGCGGCCCAGGTTTTCGAAGGCGGACCTTGAAATATCCTGCCAGGCCACGAGCGGGGCATCGGAGTCCCGCCAGGGCGCACCGAAGTCCCGGCTCTCCGCCAGCGCCTCGGCCGCATCCAGCAGGCGCGGCGGATGCAAAGCCAGCACCAGCCTATCCTCCTGGCCGCCAAAGGGATCCGGACCCAGCACCATCAGGGCCTCCACCGAAAACTCGCGCAGGGCACACAGCCAGTCGCTGATCACGCCGTCCAGGTTGACACTGTCAAAGTTAGCAGGTAGTTGCATTCGCTTGCCTAAAACAAAACAGGGACAATACAGGCAAATGCCAAACGCATTCCTGGTCAGCTCACAAGTTTCGCCGGAGATCTTCTGCACTTGAGAAAATCTCGTGTCCCACCATGGCTTTCCCGGCATCTTATTGCGCACGGGGTACCCTCGCCCCTGGAGCCGATTCTGCACCCATCGCCGTGGCGGCTGCGCCTGCTCGGCCTGTCGCTGCTGCTCGGCAATCCGCTGTTTGGCTGGATCTGGTCCAGCTGGTTGATTCAGCCTTACGAAAACGCCTGGCTGCGCGGCGTGATGAGCGCGCTGGGCGGGGTCCTGATGCTTCCGCCGGTGATCAGCGATCTTTCCAGTCCGGTCACGCGCGTGATCGTTCCGGTGATCACCTGGATTGAACTTCCCTTCTTCTTCAGCTGGATGTACCTCAACAATGCCGGCGGCATGGTCTGGCTGTCGAGCATGTGCGCGATGATCCTGATTTATTACCACCTGACCGACTGGCGCATCGCCACCGTGGGGACCGTGACCGGCGCGCTGGTGGCCTGGGGCCTGCTCAGCTGGCTGCCCCACCTGGGCGCTCCCCTTGCTGGCCTCGCCAACCTCGGCGCCGTCGACGCCGTGGTGATCGCCTTCAGCTGGGGCTGCGCCATGCTGCTCGGGCTGTCGTCGGCCAACCTGCGGCGTGAGCACCTGGCCCACACACTGACGACCATCGGCATCATGGCGCATGAGCTGCGCACGCCGCTTTCAACGGCAGCGCTGATCGGGGACGCGATCCAGCTGGAAATTGAGCGCCAGCCGGATCACCCGAGGGCACAGCAATTCGAAAAGCTGGCGGTGCGCCTGCACGGCCTGGTGCGTCACATGAACCACCAGATCGACACCCAGATTGCCAATGCCAAATTGCTGCAGCTGCCGCGCTACGAACAGCGCATTCTGGCCAGCAAACTGGTCAACGAGGTCACCAGCAACTACCCCTACCAGTCCACGCGCCAGCGGGAATGCGTGCAGGTACTCATCCGCACCGACTTCGAGTTCCGCGCTTCCTTCACGCAGTTTTCCCAGGTGCTTGACAACATGATCAAGAATGCGCTGCACTCCCTGATGGCGGCCGACTCGAAATACCCCCCAGGCGCGCTGCGCATCGAGGTCGGCGTGGCGCGCAACCGCGGCCGCATCGTGGTTGCCGATGATGGCATGGGGATCGACTCCGCCTTGCAGGCCAAGATATTCAAACCTTTTTTCTCCAGCAACCGCGGCACCGGCCATGGCCTTGGGCTGGCTTTTTGCCAACAGGTGGTGCAAAGTGCAGGCGGCAAGATTCACGTGAAATCAGAGTTTGCCGTCGGCGCGATCTTTACCATTGAGTTGCCCCTGGCAAGCAGCTAGCACAGGGCTGAATTTGACAACCCAAGAAACCCGACAACCATGACCTTTTCACTCTATCGCCGCCCGGGCGGCGTTGTCTTTCTGGATGATGATCCGGACTACCTCGAAATGCTGGCGGAGGTCATGCCCCCTGACTGGCACGTGCAGCTGTTCCTGCGGCCGGTGGGCTGCATCGACACGCTGATGCAGGAGCCCCCCCTGTGGGAAGCGGACGCATGGCGCCAGCAGGAAATCATCAACCGCTGGCGCGAGGGCGCCGCACTGCTTCCACAAATCCTGCAGTACTGGCGTGAGGACGGCACGGCACGCTTTGCCTTCACACGGGTATGCGTGGTGGACTATTCCATGCCGGCCATGAGTGGACTGCGCGTTTTGAGCGAGCTGAACGGCTGGTCGGGCGCACGCGTGCTGCTCACCGGCCGGGCGGATGAGCAACTGGCCGTATCGGCATTCAATCGCGGGCTGATCGAGCAGTTCATCCCCAAACAGGCCCCCGGCATCCGCCTGCGCCTGACCGACGCCATCCAGGGCCTGCGCCGCCTTCCCGATCCACGGCACCAGCAGACCTGGCGCGCCACCCTGACGCGTGAGCAACACGCGCTGCTGTGCACCCCGTCCATCGCCCAGGAGCTGGAAAGCCTGGTGCTCAGGCAAGGCTGGGTGGAACACGTCGTGATCGGCGCGCCTTTTGGCGTGCTCGCGCTGGACGCCAAAGGCCGTGTGAGCTGGCTGCAGCTGGAGCCGGCCGAAAACCTGCCGGAACTCGCGGAAATGGCTGAATCCCAGGGCTGGGACGCGCCGACGGTCCAGGACATCCGGACCGGAAAAAAACTCATCGACCTCGAGTTGCAACTGGCGCTGGGCGCCAGCCAGCCACCCCAGCCCCGCCAGGCATTTGCCATCGCTTCCGAGCCGCCCCTGCTGTACGCCGCTCTTTTTTCGGTCGACGACGCCCTCAGCCCGGGGTTCATGAACAGCCATGAGCGCTTCATAGCGACCCGGGGCGAGAGAAAACTGCTGGACTAGTACTTTGACACAGAGGTATCGGAACACAATGAAAGCGATGGATTCGGACCCAGGCCAAGGCGCAAACCGCAGACATAGCCGTAGCCATGGCGAGGATTTGCAACGACGGCATGGGTTCGAAGGCGCGCTTTCATGTTTCGATATTTCTGGGTCGGCGTACTAGATTTCAGCCTGGCCGGCGCGCGCACGCCGCGCAATCGGCCAGTCCCAGGGTTTGACGAGCGGCGCCACTTCCCGCGCAACCGTCTCGATCCGGTCCAGCTCCGAGCTTGTCAGGCCGGCATTGAGCGTCAGCCTGACCATGGCGCGGTTGCGGCTGGTGGCCGGCGCACAGAAGATGGCACCGAACAGCTGGCGCTCCTCGAGCCGGTCGCGCAGCACCATGGTGTCCGGCTCGGTCCCGGCCTCCAGCGAAATGATCTGCTGGCTGCCTTGGTGAATCGGGTAGCCCATGTCCGACAAGCTGGCACGCAGGCGCTGCGTGTTGATGTGCAAGCGCTCGCGCGCCTCGTCACTGGCGCGAATGACATCCAGCGTGGCCGCCAGTCCGGCGATTTCATGGGGCAGCAGGCAAGAGCTGAAGATATTCGGATAGCTGTGGTGCAGCACGTAGTAGCGCAACTCCGCCGGCACCGTGAAAAAGCCGGCCCGCCCCGCAAAGGCCTTGGCCAGGCTGGCGGTGATGAAATGCACGCGGTCCACCAGCCCGAGTTCGGCGCACAGGCCGGCCCCCTGCGGGCCGTGGGTGCCCAGCGAATGCGACTCGTCAACGAGGATGGTGCAGCCATGCTCCTCTGCCACTTCCACCATTTCCACCAGCGGGCACAGGGCGCCTGTGGTGCTGTACACCGAATCCACCACCACCACGCCAGGCCCGTTGCGGGCAATCATGCGCGAGAGGTGGGCCGGGTCGTTGTGACGAAACGGATGGGCCGGCGCACGCGCGGCACGCACGCCCTCCCACAGCGAGGTATGGGCCAGGGTGTCAAGATAAACCGGCGTCTTCTCGTCGGCGATGGCCTGCAGCAAACCGACGTTCGCGGCATAGCCGGACTGGCAGATGAAGCCATCCTCCTTGCCAATCCACGCGGCCATGGAGGCCTCCAGCCGGCGGGAAGGATGCGCATCGAGCAGGAAGGCGCCCGACTGGATCACGCTGTCGTTGTCGCGGCGCAAAGTGGCAATCTGCGCGCTGACGATCTCGGGGTGCCCGGAGATGTTGAGGTAATCGTTGCCATCGAGCCGAATGGAGTCGGGTCCCGGGTTGCGTCCGTGCAGAATGCACTTGCCGCCCCACTGCGTGTTCCAGTGCGGCATGAACTGCTTGTCCAGACGCTCGCGCAGGCCCGGCAGCAGCGGTGGTTCACGATAGATCTTGGGGGAAAGGTCTGGCTTGCGTTCAAGAACTTGCATGGGGTCGCTCCTTGGTAAAGAAACCCCATTGAAAGCGCTATCACAAATGGATACGTCCCCTCCCCTGTCAGAACTGACAGGGTACGGCCCCAGACTGGCCGTTCAGTTGGCTTTTTGTTAACTATCGACCTACAGTCGGACAGAGACCAGGCCCCTCACTCCTGCAATTTGTGTCACAAAAAGTTGTGCTTGCGCCACGCTTTCCAGGCCCTTTTGCGCACTCCTTCACGCTCTTTCACATTCTTCGCAACGCGCCCGGCATGCCCGCTCAGTTTTGCCGCCAGGGCAAACCCCGAAATCGCCAACCGCCCTTTCGACCGCGCTGCGCCTGTTCATCGGCATCACCCTCAAAGCCTTCCAGGATGTTGTAGGCCTCTATGCCCAACTCGGTCGCCCGTTTCGCGGCAGCGATGGAACGCACGCCGCTGCGGCACAGCAGCACGGCTTTCTTGCCGGCCGACACCGCGCTTTTCAGACCTTCGTCGAAGTGGGGATTCATGGCCATGCCGGGCCACTGTTTCCAGGCCAGGGCAATGGCGCCCGGCACGTAGCCCACCCATTCGCGCTCGGCGTCGGTGCGCACATCCACCAGGACCGCTTCGCCCGACTGCATCCATTGATAGGCAAGCTGCACCGGAATATCGCCGGCATAGCCCGACGCGGGCCGGACCTGAGGTGACGTGGAAGCATTCGATGCGGCAACGGTATTCATGGCGGAACTCCTGTGTTTTATGTCTATTGATCTATTCTGCACGGCCCGCCCAGGCAGGATGCCAGGCTGGGCGAGGATTCAAATCAAGTTTATTCTCCCCGCGCCAACCGCATAGGTGACGGGGTGAAATGCACCGGCGGATGCGGCATGAACGCCGGACACGATGCAGAATCAGGTTCACGCCAAACGACCACCGCTACCACCGGAGACCATGATGCCCCCGACCCACCCCCGTGCCAACTCCCGCGTGACACCCAAGTCCCTGGCTCAAATCATGGCCCAATGGCAGTCGCCCGTGGCAGGCGCGACAGCGGATGGCAAGAAGGCCAAGCCAGCCAGGAGAGCCAGGGGTAGTGGCATGGCCGACTTCGACCCGTCGGCCCAGCCTTTTTCCAGCGGGGACAAACAGCGCGACAAGGCAGCGGTCGAAGCCCTGGCCCTGGAGCTCGACGAACTGCAGAACCTGTTCTATGCAGACAAACGCTACAAGCTGCTGGTGGTCCTGCAGGGCACCGATACCTCCGGCAAGGACGGTACGCTGCGTGGCGTGTTCGGGCGCATCAGCCCCCTGGGCGTGCACACGACCTCCTGGAAAGCCCCCACCGAAGACGAGCGCGCGCACGACTACCTGTGGCGCATTCACCAGAGGGCACCGGGCGCCGGCGAGATGATGCTGTTCAACCGCAGCCACTACGAAGACGTGCTGGTGCCGGCCGTCAATCGCTGGATCACGCCGGCGCAGACATTGCAACGCTATCAGCACATCAACGACTTTGAACGCATGCTCAGCGAAACCGGTACGGTGATCCTGAAATTCATGCTGCACATCAGCTTTGAGGAACAGGGCCAGCGGCTGCAGGAGCGCATTGACGACCCCACCAAGCACTGGAAGTTCAGCATGGATGATTTGCAGGTACGCAAGCAGTGGAAGCTTTACCAGCGCGCCTACCAGGACCTGTTGAACGCCACCAGCACGCCGTGGGCGCCGTGGACGGTGGTGCCGGCTGACTCCAAAACCCATCGCAACCTCATGATCGCCACACTGGTGCGCAACAGCCTTCAGCAGTTGAACCTGCGCTTCCCGCCACCCGTTCCGGGGCTCAAAAATCTGAAGGTTGACAAAAAGCTGACGACCCCTCCGTAAGAGCGGAAAGCACTTTGAACCTAATCAGAGGCAATCAACGGGCTTACTGTCGGTAAAAACCCTCTTCCCCGCAGCCAATCAATGGCAAATGATGCTTAGGTAGGTAATGTTTTTACAACAGGAGACACGTCGATGACCGATCCCAAAACCCCTCGCCGCCGCAGCCTGCTCAAGGGCGCGGCAATGGCCGCCGGCGCTGGTGCCATGTCCGCCCCCATGCTGGCGACCGCGCAAACCACCACCACGCTGCGTTTCCAGAGCACCTGGCCAGCGAAGGATATCTTTCATGAGTTCGCCAACGACTTTGCGAAAAAAGTCAACGACATGGCCAGCGGCAAACTCAAGATCGAGGTGCTCCCCTCCGGTGCGGTAGTGCCTGCATTCCAGCTGCTGGAAGCCGTCAACAAGGGCACGCTGGACGGCGGTCACGGCGTGGTGGCTTACCACTACGGCAAGAACACGGCCCTGGCGCTGTGGGGCTCCGGTCCGGCCTTCGGCATGGACCCCAACATGGTCCTGGCCTGGCACAACTATGGCGGCGGCAAGGCCTTGCTGGAGGAAATCTACAAGTCGCTCAACATGGACGTGGTGTCCTACCTGTACGGCCCCATGCCCACCCAACCCTTCGGCTGGTTCAAGAAGCCGGTCTCCAACGTCTCGCAGATGAAGGGCGTCAAGTTCCGTACCGTAGGCCTGGCGGTTGACATGTACACCGACATGGGCGCAGCCGTTAACCCGTTGCCCGGTAGCGAGATCGTGCCGGCGCTGGATCGCGGCCTGATCGATGGCGCCGAGTTCAACAACGCCACCTCCGATCGCCTCCTGGGCTTCCCCGATGTGGTGAAGAACTGCATGCTGCAAAGCTTTCACCAGAGCGGCGAGCAGTTCGAGATTCTCTTCAACAAGGGCAAGTACAACGCGCTGCCGCAAGATCTGAAGTCCATCATTGACTATGCGGTGCAGGCCGCCAGCGCGGACATGAGCTGGAAGGCAATCGAGCGCAACTCCAAGGACTATATTGAGCTCAAGAAGCAGGGCATCAAGTTCTACAAGACGCCCGACTCCATCCTCAAAGCCCAATTGGCTTCGTGGGACAAGATCGTTGAGAAGAAGAGCGGCGAGAACGCGTTGTTCAAGAAGGTGATTGAGTCGCAGCGCGCCTATGCCGAGCGTGCCTGCCAGTGGCAGAACGACTATATGGTTGATTTCAAGATGGCTTACAACCACTTTTTCGCCAAAGGTGCCAAAAAGGCCTGACAGCACGCCGGTCATCTGACCATGCCAGCCACACTGGGATGCCGGGTGGCTGGTTTGTTTTTTTAAAAAGAAAATGATGAAAGTCCAAACACTTCTACATACGGCTGACGAGATCAGCACCTGGGTGGGCAAGGCTTTTGCCTGGCTCATCGTGGTGCTGATGCTGCTGGTGGTCACTGAAGTCTTCAAACGCTATGCGCTCAATGCGCCAACCGCCTGGGTCTTCGACGCCAGCAACATGCTTTACGGCACCCTGTTCATGATGGGCGGCGCCTACACCCTAGCCCAGGACGGCCATGTGCGCGGCGACTTCCTCTACGGAAGCTTCAAGCCGCGTACCCAGGCCAGTATCGATCTGGCACTTTATGTGTTGTTCTTCCTGCCCGGCATTGCCGCCCTGACCTGGTCCGGCTGGACCTACTTTCAGGATTCACTGGCCATCCACGAACAAACCTTCAACGCAGACCCCCTGCCGATTTACCCCTTCAAATTCATGATTCCCCTGGCGGGCGCCCTGGTGCTGATGCAGGGTATCTCCGAAATCATCCGCTGCCTGGTCTGCCTGAAAACCGGCGAGTGGACGCCCCGACTCCAGGATGCCCAGGAGTCTGATGTGGTGGCGCAGCAGCTGGCGAGCAGCGAGTACGTCGATGAGGAAGCCAAGCGGCTGGCCATCGAGAAATCCAAAGGAATGAAGGGTTGATGATGAGCCACGCCGCACTCGGTTTAACCATGCTGTGCCTGATCGTGGTCGTGATCATGATGGGTTTTCCCACCGCGTTCACGCTCATGGGCCTGGGCATGATGTTTGGCTTCGTTGCCTTTTACGACCCGGCCACGCCCTGGCTGGACAACAAGATTTTCGACCTGATGGTTCAGCGCGCCTTCGGCGCCATGAACAACGACGTTTTACTGTCGATTCCGCTGTTCGTGCTGATGGGCTACGTCATGGAACGTGGCGCGCTGGTGGACAAAATGTTTCACAGCGTTCAACTCGCGTTTCGCAAGCTGCCCGGTTCGCTGGCCGTGACCACGCTGGTGATCTGCACCTTCTGGGGTATCGCCAGCGGCCTGGTCGGCGCCGTGGTGGTGTTGATGGGGGTGATCGCCATGCGCCCCATGCTCAACGCAGGCTATGACACGCGGCTGGCCGCGGGTGTGATCACCGCCGGGGGCACGCTGGGTATTTTGATCCCGCCTTCGGTGATGATCATCGTCTATGCGGCCGTGGCGGGTCAGTCGGTCGTCAAGCTGTATGCAGCCGCCATGTTTCCAGGCTTTTTTCTGGCCTTTCTGTACCTGATCTATGTGATCGGCTGGTGCATGATCAACCCAAGAATTGCGCCCAAGCTGCCGCCGGAGCAGATGAAGGCCCCGATCTCGCCCTGGGTCGCGCATATCTCGTCCAGCTATTCGCGCTTCATGCTGCCCGCGCTGCTGGCGGCGGTGCTCTCGCCCGCCAAGGCTTTACGCAAAGGCGTCGAGGGCGTGAACCTGAACTGGTGGCGCTTGCTGGCCGCCCTGATGCGCGCTTTGGGGCCGGTCATTCTGGCTGTAGTCACCTTGGGCTCGGTCTGGTGGTATGTGACCATCTACTCGCAACAGGGCGACGAGCCGGCGCCCGTCGCGGCTGTGCAGCTGGCGCAGAAGGCCAAGGTCGCAGGCACCGAAGTACAAGTACCCAAAGTGCCTGAGGCAACCGGGGGTCTGCAGGAGCCACCGGCGGATACGGGAGCCGTGCAGGAGCCGCCGGCTGAAGGTGCCCTGCAGGCACCTCCTGACTCTGGCGACGTGGCGGAGCCGCCCGGCTCCGCGCCGCGCGACGCCAAGGTCGAAAAGGATGAACCCCTGCAGGACATGGGCAGCGGGGAAGCGACCAACGCACCTAAAACCGAGCCGGTGCCCCAGGAGTTTTACTACGGCTTCCTGATTACCTGCGTCATCACGCTGGCATTGCTGGGCTACTACTACTGGCAGTTCGACGCCGAGCAGTATGAGATTGTCTCCATGCTGATCCATTCGGTCGCACCGCTGGGAATTCTGACCTTTGTGGTGCTGGGGGTGATCCTGTTCGGCATCACCACTGCCACCGAATCGGCGGCGGTGGGGGCGGCTGGCGCCTTCCTGATGGCCTGGCAGGCCAAGTCGCTGACTTTCCAGAAGATCAAGGAAGCGGTGTTCCTGACCGCCAAGACCACCTCCATGGTGTGCTGGCTGTTTGTCGGCTCGGCGTTGTTCTCGGCCGTGTTTGCGATTCTGGGCGGCCAACGCCTGGTCGAGACATGGGTGCTGTCCATGGACCTGTCGCCAATGCAGTTCCTGCTGCTGTCGCAAGCCATCATCTTCGTGCTGGGCTGGCCGCTGGAGTGGACCGAGATCATCGTCATTTTTGTGCCGATCTTCCTGCCGCTCCTGCAACACTTCCAGATCGACCCGATGCTGTGGGGTGTACTGGTGTTCGTCAACCTGCAGGCGGCCTTCCTGTCGCCACCGGTGGCCATGTCGGCCTTCTATCTGAAAGGGGTGTCACCTTCGCATGTGACGATCAACCAGATATTCGCGGGCATGATGCCTTACATGCTCATCGTGATCCTGTGCATGGTGTTCATGTACATCTGGCCGGGGCTGACACTCTGGCTGCCGAAATACCTTTATGGTGGATAAGCACCCGGCCACAGTGGCCGTTCGGGAATCAAGGGCGCGCAAGCGCCCTTTTTTTCTTCTTCATGGCCCGTGTCCAGGGTACACCGTGAAGGCGAAACTTGACGGCATCCCGCGAAACGGTAAGATTGACGTTTACGTAAACGTCAATCACGCTCAATCAAGATCACCGGCGCCTGATATGCGCCAACCCCGGAGACAACTCATGACCGATCTGTCCGCAGAATACAAGGCACTGGCCAGTTACCGCCCCACGCACAAGGTGCGTTTTGTCACGGCAGCGTCGCTGTTTGACGGTCACGATGCTGCCATCAACATCATGCGGCGCATCCTGCAAGGCATGGGCGCCGAGGTCATTCACCTCGGCCACAACCGCAGCGTGGACGAAGTGGTGACGGCCGCCCTGCAGGAGGACGTACAGGGTATTGCCATCAGCTCCTACCAGGGCGGGCATGTGGAGTATTTCAAGTACATGGTCGATTTGCTGAGAAGCCGCGGCGGACAGCACATCCAGGTCTTTGGCGGCGGCGGCGGCGTGATCGTTCCGCCCGAAATCCGCGAGCTGCATGCCTATGGCGTGGCGCGCATCTACAGCCCCGAGGATGGCCAGAAAATGGGGCTGGCAGGGATGATTGGCGAGATGGTGATGCGCTGCGACAAGGACCTGACCGGCCTTGCCCCCAAGGACATCCATGTCATAGAAGGCCATGGCGAGATGAACTGGCGGGCGCTGGCGCAGCTCATCACGGCGCTGGAAAACGACAAGGCCGACCCGGCCCTGGTTGAGGCCCTGCGAGCCCAAGCTGCTACCAAAAAGATACCGGTACTGGGCATCACCGGCACCGGCGGCGCGGGCAAGTCATCCCTGACCGACGAGTTGATTCGCCGTTTGCGGCTGGACCAGAACGACCAGCTGCGCGTGGCCGTCATCAGCATTGACCCGTCGCGCCGCAAGAGCGGCGGTGCCCTGCTGGGCGACCGCATCCGCATGAATGCCATCAACCCCTGGAGCCAGGGACCGCGCGTCTTCATGCGGTCGCTGGCCACCCGCGAATTCGGCAGTGAAATCTCTGCCGCCCTGCCAGACGTGATTGCCGCCTGCAAGGCCGCCGGCTTTGACCTGATCGTCGTCGAAACGTCCGGCATTGGCCAGGGCGACGCTGCCATCGTGCCGCATGTCGATGTGCCCATGTACGTGATGACGCCCGAGTTCGGCGCTGCCAGCCAGCTCGAGAAAATCGACATGCTGGACTTTTCCGAGTTTGTGGCCATCAACAAGTTCGACCGCAAGGGCTCGCTCGATGCCCTGCGCGATGTATCCAAGCAGGTGCAGCGCAACAAGGAAGCCTGGACCACGCCAGCCGACCAGATGCCGGTCTTTGGCACCATGGCCGCACGCTTCAACGATGACGGCGTCACCGCGCTGTACCAGGCGCTCAAGCCGCGGCTGGCCGCGCTGGGCCTTGCGCTCGAGCCGGGCGGCCTGCCGGTGGTGGAGGTTCGCCACAGCACCAACCAGACGCCGGTGGTGCCCGCCGCCCGTACGCGCTACCTGGCCGAAATCAGCGACACGGTGCGCGGCTACAAGAAACGGGCGCGCGAGCAGGCCAGGCTGGCGCGCGAAGTCCAGCAGCTGCAGGCCGCCGCCACCATGCTCAAGCTCGACAAACCCGAGCGGGCGCCTGCCGCAGAGGCCGCGCTCGACCTGGCAGGCCAGCGCAAGGCAAGCATGGACGCCGACGCCCGCCACCTGCTCGGCCAATGGCCCGACATGCAAAAAGCCTATGCCGGCGATGAATACGTGGTGAAGATCCGCGACAAGGAAATCCGCACCGCGCTCACCACCAAATCGCTCTCGGGCACCCCCATCCGCAAGGTCTGCCTGCCCAAGTACGAAGACCACGGCGAGACGCTGCAGTGGCTGATGCTCGACAACGTGCCCGGCAGCTATCCCTACACCGCCGGCACCTTCGCCTTCAAGCGCGAGGGCGAGGACCCGACCCGCATGTTTGCCGGCGAAGGTGACCCTTTCCGCACGAACACACGCTTCAAGCTGCTGAGCGAAGGCATGGCCGCCAAGCGCCTGTCCACCGCCTTTGACTCGGTCACGCTGTACGGCAACGACCCCGCCGTGCGCCCCGACATCTACGGCAAGGTCGGCAACAGCGGCGTCAGCATTGCCACGCTGGACGACATGAAGGTGCTCTACGGCGGCTTCGACCTGTGCAGCCCCAGCACCTCCGTGAGCATGACCATCAACGGCCCGGCGCCGACCATCCTGGCGATGTTCATGAACACCGCCATCGACCAGAACCTGGAGAAATTCAAGGCCGACAACGGCCGCGAGCCCACCGACACCGAAGCGGCCAAGATTCGCGAATGGGTGCTGGCCAATGTGCGCGGCACCGTGCAGGCCGACATCCTGAAGGAAGACCAGGGCCAGAACACCTGCATCTTCTCGACCGAGTTCAGCCTGAAGGTGATGGGCGACATTGCGCAGTACTTCGTGCACCACAACGTGCGCAACTTCTACAGCGTCTCCATCAGCGGCTACCACATCGCCGAAGCCGGCGCCAACCCGATTTCGCAGCTGGCCTTCACGCTGTCCAACGGATTCACCTTTGTCGAAGCCTACCTGGCGCGCGGCATGCACATCGACGACTTCGCGCCCAACCTGAGCTTTTTCTTCAGCAACGGCATGGACCCGGAGTACACCGTGATGGGCCGCGTGGCGCGCCGCATCTGGGCCGTGGCGATGAAGGAACGGTACGGCGCCAACGAGCGCAGCCAGAAGCTCAAATACCACATCCAGACCTCGGGCCGCAGCCTGCATGCGCAGGAAATCCAGTTCAACGACATCCGCACCACGCTGCAGGCACTGATCGCGATTTACGACAATTGCAACAGCCTGCACACCAACGCCTTCGACGAGGCCATCACCACGCCGACCGAAGAGTCGGTGCGCCGCGCCATGGCCATCCAGCTCATCATCAACCGCGAATGGGGCCTGGCGAAAAACGAAAACCCCTCACAGGGCGCGTTCATCATCGAAGAGCTCACTGAACTGCTGGAAGAGGCCGTGCTGCTGGAATTCGAGCGCATCGCCGAGCGCGGCGGCGTGCTGGGCGCCATGGAAACCGGCTACCAGCGCGGCCGCATCCAGGACGAGTCCATGCACTACGAGATGCTCAAGCACACCGGCGAGCTGCCCATCATCGGCGTCAACACCTTCCGCAACCCGCATGGCGACGCCGTGCAGGACAAGCTGGAACTGGCGCGCTCGACCGACGAGGAAAAACAGAGCCAGCTCAAACGGCTGGAAGAGTTCCAGCAGCGCCACGCCAGCGAATCACCCGCCATGCTCAAGCGCCTGCAGAAAGCGGTGATTGAAAACCGTAACGTGTTCGAAGTGCTGATGGAGGCCGTGCGCGTCTGCTCGCTGGGGCAGATCACCAATGCGCTGTTTGAGGTGGGTGGGCAGTACCGGCGGAATATGTGAACGGGTGCAGGCTCCAAAAAGCTTTTTCGTTCGGACGAATAGTTGGTCTGTGAGGCAACATTTGGCAGACAAACACACCCCCTCCACCCTCAAGAGAAGTCCCAGCCAGCGTACGCCACTCGCTGGAGCCGATGGATGCCTTCTGGGTAGCCGCCAAAACGGAATCGGTCAGCTGTGCTGCCACGGCCAAACACACACTTCAGCTGCACCCCAAAAAATAAAGCCGGGCTCCTGCACTGGGCAGAAGCACCGGCTGCTAGCCTGTTAACCAGACCTCGGGGAAAACGGCAGGGCTTAGCCGCCCTTTTTCGGGCGCTTGCCGGGGTTCTTCTTGCTGCGGGTGGATGTGCCGCGCTCCAGGCTGATCTTCTGGCCGCGGCCAGAGGTGATGGTGTAGCCCTTGGGAGGGATTGGCTTGGGGGCGCAGATGTCGGCTTCGACTCTGATTTTTTTAGGCATGGAAGACTCCGGTTAAAAATGGCTTAACCTGTGATTTTAAGCCACTCCACGCCCGTTGCCGCGCCAGGAGCCGCTCAGGCATACAGCATCGAGGGCGCCCGGTCCCATGCATGGCTTTTTTGCGCCGCAGACAGGGCACGCGCCACGGGCTCCCACATACTCGCGTAAGCCGGCATGGCATCCGGTGCGAAAGCCGTGTGCGGCCAGTCCGAGCCCCAGACCATGCGCCCTTCAAACAGCTGCGCCACTTTCCGGATCGAATCATCCAGTGCCTCATAAGGCGGTGCGGCATGCAGGCGGTACCAGCCCGACAGCTTGACCCAGGCGCCCAGCTCCGCCAGTTGCGCCAACGACTGCCAGGCCGCATGGCCTGAGGGCAGGCCCGCATGCAGGCCCGCCAGGTGATCAAGCACGGCGGGCACCGGGCTGGTGGCATGCAGGGCCGCGATGGCGGACAAATCCTCCGGGCGGGCGTACCACTGCACGTGCCAGCCGAGTGCATGCAAGCGGGGGGCCAACGCCTGAAAGCTGTTCGACGTGGCCTGGCCGTTCAGCCCATTCAGGCTGTCTCCCACCGGAGAGACCAGGTTAAAGCGCACGCCCCGAACACCCAGCGCATGCATGGCTTCAAGCGCCGCATCGTCAGCCGATGGCGCCAGCACCACGACACCGCGATGCCGCCCCTTGCCGGCACGCAGGGCATTCAGCAGCACCGTGTTGTCGGTGCCATAAACACTGGGCTGTACCAGCACCAGATGGCCAACGCCATGACCCTGTGCCAGCGCCTCAATGTCGGCCAGCGGCCGGTGCACCGGCTTGTAGTGGCCAGGCGCCACGCTGGCGTCACCGTCAAACACATGGACATGGCTATCCCAGCCCGCTGCAAGCACGTCTACAACATCACCGGGCATTGATGTCAACCTACCGTGATTTTGCGGTCGCGCACCACCCGCCCCCACTGTGCCTGCTGTGCCTTGAGAAAAGCGGGCACCAAACCCTCCGGACCGTCAGGAAATACCTCGCCGCTCAAGGCACGGATGCGGCCCAGCACCTCAGGGTCTGCCATCGCTTTGCGCAAGGCAGCCACCAGAGTGGTTTTGACGTTGAGGTCCATTCCGGCGGGTGCCAATACCGGGTTCCATTCCAGCACCTCATATGCGGGCACACCGGCCTCTTCCATGGTCGGAATGTCGGGCAAGGCGCGCGTGCGGCGGCGGCTCGTCACCGCCAGCGGACGCAGGCGGCCCGACTGAATCTGCCCCAGCGAAGACGCTACATTGGCAAAAAACAGCGGTACCTGGCCTGCCATGACATCGTTCATGGCGGGTCCGCCGCCACGGTAGGGCACATGAACCAGGCTGACACCGGCACGGTCTTCAAACAGGGCCCCCGCCAAATGCTGGGCCGACCCATTGCCCGATGACGCGTACGAAATATGCCCCGGTTTGGCCTTGGCCATCCGGATCAGGTCCTTCACGTTTTTGGCTTCAAAACCGGGCGTGCACACCAGCACATTGGGAAACAGTGCCAACACCGCCAGCGGCGTGAAGGCCTTGTCCGAGTCATAGGGCAGTTTGGGAAAGAGCGCCGGATTCACCGCAAAAGACGAGGCATCCAACAGCAACTGGGTACCGTCAGGCATGGCCCGCGCCACCTGTCCCGCCGCAATCTGGCCGCTGGCGCCGGGCTTGTTGTCGACCACCACAGTCTGCCCCAGGGCTTCAGCCAGTTTCGGGGCAATCAGGCGCGCCATCAAGTCGGCACCGCCGCCTGCCGCATAGGACACCACCAGCGTGATGGTTTTGCCGCCCGCAATCTGGCCGGCGGCTCGCGCCAGCGTCCAGGGCGCGGCAACTGTCGCCGCCGTAGCCTGCAAAACCTGCCGGCGGGAAAAGTGGCCTGAGTGGGTGGATTCAAGGGCTCGAATCGGCTTCATGGTGGGGTCTTTCGATGTTTCTGGAAATGATCAAAGGGGACATTGGTTCAGGTGATCGCGATGGTGTAGTGAAAGGCATGGGCGTCGCCCCGCGTGAAGCGCACTTCGACACAATGACCCGCGAGGTCATACGCATTGCGGGTGACCAGCGCGCACGGGTGGCCCGCAGGCAATGCAAGGTGCCGGCCCTGCGCCGCCGTGAGGGCACCAAAGGCAATTTCATCCACCGCGCGGTGCACATGGACACCGCAACGCTCGGCAAACAGGGGGTAGAGCAAATCGCCCCAGGCGCCGGTGTCGCCATCGGCCAGCTCGGCAAAGAGTGCCAGTGGCAGCCAGATTTCTTCATAGACGCCGGGCTGGCCCGCGAAAGAACGAACCCGCAGCAGGCGCAAGGCGGTGTCACCGCGTGCCAACCCCAGGCGGCGCGCCACCTCGGCAGGTGCGACCAGCGTCTGGCGCGACACGATGTGTGAGGCGGGCACCTCGCCCGTCCCCTCGCCAAAGCGGAAAAACCGCATCATGGTGGCGCCCGTCAGGCCTGACCGCACGAAGGTGCCGCGCCCGTGAATGCGCTCAATCAGGCCCTGGTCGGCCATCAACTCCAGGGCACGGCGCAAGGTGCCCAGCGCCACGCCGTGTTCGGCGGCGAGGGTCTGCTCGGCCGGCAAGGCGCTGCCCGGTGGCCATTCGCCCGCCACCACCCGCGCACGCATGGCAGCGGCCAGCGCCGCATAACGGCTTTGGCCCGGTTCGGTGGGCACCACGGTCAGGGAAGGAATCGCCATGATTGATCTAGTCCTATAGATGACTAGATCATGTCACAGGACAACAAGAGCGCCGTCAGGGTTTCCACCTATCGAGGGATTTGTCGGGCTCTGCAGGCGGGCCTGGGCCGCCTGCAGGAAGGGTAAAGAACAAAAGGGCAAGGACGGGCGCACGGCGCGCCGCCTGCGCACAAGGCATTGCGCCTTGCGCTGCTTATTCGATGGTGGCGCCGGACGCCTGCACGATGCTTTTCCACTTCTGGTAGTCGGCCTTCAGCAGGGTGGAGAATTGCTCTGGCGTCATGTTCTGCACTTCGGCGCCCTGCGCATGGATGGCCGCCTTCATGTCAGGCGTAGCCAGCAGCTTGTTGACCTCGGCATTGACCGTGGCCACGATCTCCTTGGGCGTGCCAGCCGGCATGAACAGCCCATACCAGGTGCTGACGTCAAAGTCCTTGTAGCCCAGTTCAGCCACCGTCGGCACCTCGGGCAGCGAGGTGCTGCGGCGGGCCGACGTGACGGCCAGCGGGCGCAGCTTGCCCGACTTGATTTGAGCCATCGCCGAAGGCAGCGAAGACACCATCAGGTCCACGTTGCCGGCGAGCACATCCATCAAGGCGGGGTTGGAGCCCTTGTAAGGCACATGCCGGATGTTGATGTGGGCGGCATTCTTGAAGATCTCACCGGCCAGATGAATCGTCGTGCCGTTGCCCGGCGAGCCATAGGTGATCGAGTCCGGCGCGGCCCGCGCAGCAGTCACCACCTCTGCCAGCGACTTGAAGCGCGACGCGGTGCTGGTGACGATCACCACCGGCGTGTAGGCCACATGCGCCACCGCCACCAGGTCTTTGGTCGGGTCGTAGCTGAGGTTTTTGTAGAGCCAGGGCGCCACCACCATATTGTCTTTTTGCCCCATCACCATGTCATAGCCAGTGGGCGCGGCGCGCACGGCTTCGGCGATGCCAATGGTGCCGCCAGCACCGGCGCGGTTGTCCGGAACCACCGTCCATTTGCTCGCTTCGGTCAGCTTGTTGGCCACCAGGCGCGACAGGATGTCGGTGCCACCGCCAGGCGGGAAAGGCACGATCAGGCGCACGGGTTTGGCGGGATAGGGCTGGGCTTGCGCGGCGCACAGCGCCAGCACGAGGGCCATGAAAGAAAAAAACTTGCGAAGCACGGTGGGATCTCCTTGGGGGTCTGTGGGCGCGGAACGCGCATGCAAGCAGCGCGTTGGCCCAATGCGTAATACCTGACGTCTGGCGCCTGATGTCGGTTGAGCCTGCAATTTTATTCGCCGGCCAGTCTGTGCTGACCGCCCATGGGCTGTGATCCGCGGGGACCAGCCTCTCGTCCGGCGATGGGGGCAAGGCCAGGAGGAAGTCTGCCTGCGTTCCGCGTCAGATCATCTCCAGCGGCGCAGGGCCTGCCGGCGGCCGGAAGATCGCATCCAGTTCGGCGAGCTGCTCACCGCCGAGTTCGATGTCGGCAGCCGCAATATTCTCCCGCAGCCGCTCCGCATGGCCTGTCTTGGGGATGGCCATGACGCCGTCCTGGGCCAGCAGCCACGCCAGCGCGGCCTGACCGGGCTGCATCTGATGGCGCCGGGCAAAACGAGCGAGCCCGGCATGGTGCAACAGGCGCGACTGCTCCATGGGCGAATACGCCATGACGGGAACCTTGCGTTCGCGCAGCCAGGGCAGCAGGTCCCACTCAATGCCGCGGCGTGTGAGGTTGTAAAGCAGCTGGTTGGTCTGCACGCCCGGCCCGCCCGGCAGCAACCACAACGCCTTCATGTCGGCCATGTCGAGATTGCTGACGCCGTAGTGCCGGATCTTGCCGGCCTTTTGCAGCGCCATGAAGGCCTGCAGGGTTTCCGCCAAAGGCACGGAGCCACGCCAATGCAGCAGGTAAAGGTCAATGCGGTCGGTGCGCAGCCGGCGCAGGCTGCGCTCGCAGGCGGCCACCGCACCCTCCCGAGAGGCATTGTGCGGATACACCTTGGTCACGATGAAGGCCTCATCACGCCGCCCTTGCAGTGCTTCGCCGACCAGTTCCTCGGCGCTGCCCTCGCCATACATTTCCGCGGTGTCCACCAGCGTGCAGCCCAGGTCCAGGCCCAGCCTGAGGGTGGCCAGTTCATCGACCCGCTGCGCCGGCGCCTCACCCATGCACCACGTGCCCATTCCCAGTGCCGGCACGGCTTCGCCACAAGGCAGTAATACGCTTTTCATGGCAGCCATGGTAGCGCCGCATTGCGCCTTACTGGCTCCGGACGCGAAAGACCCAGCCTGCACACGCCGCATTGATTAATGCGTTCATGGAATCAATAGAGCCCGAAGAAATCATGGCTTCATCCGCGCCCCGCCCTAGTATTGCGAGGGCTTTCAATGCATAACCCGCAACCCGCCGCAATCATCACGATAACGATGGAGACACACGAATATGAAGATCATCCGCAGCAAGGATTTCACTGCAGACCGCGCCTGGGGCGCCATGACGATCGCCAACATGAACGGCATCACCACCCGGCTGCACTGGACCGACCAGCCCTACAAGTGGCACGTCAACGAAGGCGAAGAGGTCTTCGCCGTGCTGGATGGCCGGGTCGAAATGCGTTACCGCGATATCGGCGGCCAGTGCTCGGTCATGCTGGAGACCGGTGACATTTTCTTCGCCAGCGCGGGCACTGCGCATGTGGCGGCGCCTGTAGGTGCCGCCCGGGTTCTGGTGGTGGAAGTTGAGAACAGCGACTGAGGCAGAGGCAGAGGCGCTTTGTGCTCACGAAGCCGCGGGCAGCGGGAGGTTCACCAACAGGTTCTGCGGCTTCAACCTGAGCACGCCATCGGCGCTCATCATGAGCCCCAGGTAAACCGGCTTGCCCGCCACATCGGCGCGCATCTCGCGCGGGTCCGCGAACTCCAGCCGGAACAGGCTCACCAGGCGCTGCAGGCGGTCGGGGGCCACGTCCCGGCCTTCATACAGGTCGTTGAGCAAGGCCGTCGCCTCCGCATCCAGCCCCACATGCCAGCGCCAGGCTTCGTCGTCCACCTTTTGCACGGGTGTGATGGTGACGTCTACCCCCAGAAAATGCCGCACCCATTTTTGCAGCACGCTCGCCAGCGCCTTCAGGCCCGAGCGGGCCCGGGTCATCGTCAGTACCAGGCCGTGGCTCAGGTCGTTGCTGACTTCGTGGGTCAGGTCGAGCAGATAAGCGTAGCGATCCCCCTGCTGCCAATAGTCGGGCGCATTGTCATCACTGAGCACGCGCACCTCGACATCGCGTAGCGGCGCCTTCGCTTCCGCGAGAAAGCGCCCGATATCGCCGAGGCCGCCCGTCTCGTTGAGCATGTCCAGCGTTTCACGGTCGCCGCTCAGCACCTGCCCGCCCTCCGTGCTGATGCGCTGGCTGCGAAACAGCATCTCGCCGGCGCGCACTTCGTAGGCATCGGTGGCGTCGTCAAGGAGGTTGCGCGTGATGGCCTGGGTCAGCAAGTCGATGAAAAGCGGCGGTATGTTGATCTGGCCCGTGCCGTCGCGGGGAAACAGGCTCAGGTAGTAGGCCTCCAGCGTGCCGGCAGCCAGCAAGCCGTCGCGAAAGCGCAGAAACAGCCCATAGCTTTCGCGGGCATCGGCGTCCTGCAGGGCCTGCAGTGCCGCAGGCGTCACGGGCTGTCCCGGTGCTTCCACCAGTGCGGCGTGCAGCGCCAGTTCAGCCTGGCACGACTCGGGCACGGGCGCCAGTTCGGGCCGGGCCAGAAAAAGCCGCAGGTAATCGTCCGTGGGCTGGAGCCAGCCACGTTCGTTGCGCTGGAGGTGGTCAAAGCCGCTGGAGGGCCAGAAATTCTGCATCACGCAATCGTCTCATACCGAGTGGCATACCGAGTGGGTGTGGTCGCCCCACTCCCTACTCCCTACTCCCCACTCCCCACTCCCCACTCCCGCTCTTTTGTCGGCAGTATTACATCCTGTTTCAGGGCGGCACATAAATGGTGCAATCTTTACCGGCCCTTAGCTGTCGAACTTATATCTGGCGCGTTATGAGGGTGAGGGTCGTGCATTCAGGACTATCCAGGCCCCTTGAGCGGCAGTACCGGGTATCGCATGTCACGGCCGGGTTTCCCCATAGGGGCCATATCGACAGGAAGAGAGTGTGCAACGTGACACCATTACCGCAACCGACACTACGACTACCGGCTTTTTTATCCGGCTTTTGTTTCCAGTTTTCGCGCGCTTGCCGGAGCTTTCCGGCGCTTGTTGCCGCGGGACTGCTGGCCGTGCTGCAGGCCACAGCCTGGGCGCAGGCGCCCGGCTCATACATCGACCCCCCCGGCCGCGTGGCCCGGCTCAACCTGATGGAGGGGGCCGTGAGTTTTTCGCCGGCCGACATCGCCGCTTCCCAGGACGCCAGCGCCTGGACGCCCGCCATGCTGAACCGCCCCCTGACCCGTGGTGACCGCTTGTGGACGGGCTCGCGTGCGCGCGCCGAACTGCATATCGGTTCGACGGCCGTACGCATGAGCGAGCAGACCAGCCTGGACTTCCTGGTGCTGGACGACGACGTGGTCCAGTTACGCCTGGCCCAAGGCACCCTGCGGCTGCGCGTGCGCACCCTGTTTGAGGGCCAGCGCCTGGAGATCAACACACCCAATCTGGCATTCGTGATTTCGCAGCCGGGCGACTACCGGCTGGACGCCAACCTGGCCACCGACACCACACGCGTGGTGGTGCAGTCCGGCGGCGGCACCGTCTACGGCGACAGCGGCCTGCCTGTCACGCTGGCCAGCCAGCAGCAGGCCAGCTTCACCGGCACGCAGCTGACGCCCGGGGCGCCGGGCTCCACCGTGCTCGACAGCTTTGACCTCTGGGCTCTGGAACGTGACCGGCTTGAGGACCAGTCGGTATCGGCGCGCTATGTGCCCCGCGAAGTCACCGGCTACCAGCAGCTCGACCTGTATGGCGACTGGAGCCAGGACCCGACCTACGGTGCTGTCTGGCTGCCCCGCGCCGTGCCGGTGCACTGGGCGCCGTACCGCATGGGCTACTGGAGCTGGATAGCGCCCTGGGGCTGGACCTGGATTGACGACGCCCCCTGGGGATTTGCACCGTGTCACTATGGCCGCTGGGCGCTGATCGGTCAGCGCTGGGCCTGGGTGCCGGGCCGGCTGACAGCGCGACCGGTGTACGCACCCGCACTGGTCGTCTTTGTGGGCGGCAGCAGCGGCGGTGTGAACTGGAGCATCTCGATCGGTTCGGGCGGCGCGCCGCGGCCCGCTCTGGGCTGGTTTCCGCTGGCCCCGGGCGAGGCCTTCCGGCCGATTTACCGGGTGAGCCCGCGCTACGTGACGCAGGTGAACCAGAACATCGTGGTCAACACCACGGTCAACGTGACCAACGTCTACCGCTATCAGCGCCAACCTGCGGCCGTCACGGTGGTGAGCGCGGATGACTTTTCCCGCGGCCGGCCCGTGCGCGGCAACCTTGCGCTGAACCTGGCCGAGCTGAACCGGGCGCCGGTGGTGGTCGACCGCAGCGCAATACCCCAGCGCCCCGACGTGCAGCGGCCCCGGCTTGCCGCAGCGGCTGCGCTGCCGCCCGCGCCGGTGGTCACGCAGCCCGTGGTACGCGGTCGGGACGAACGCCGCGAGGAGCGCCGTGACGGCAGGGCACAGCCTGCCTTGCCGGCCGCACCGGCAACCCAGGGGTTGATCGGCGCGCAGCCGCCAGCACGACCGGGGCAGATCATCCCCCCCGCCTTGCAGGACCGCAGTGCCGCCGACACGGAACAACGCGCCCGGCGCGAGCAGCAACAACTGCAACGTGAGCAGGAGCGCCAGCAGCGAGAAGCCACACGACCACAGGATGCGCAGCGCCGGCCGGGCGAAGAGTCACTGATTCAGCGCGCCCAGCGGGAACGGCAGCAGGGCGGCATGCCCGCTGCCAGCCCGGACGCACGGACCGCGGCAGAACGTAATGCCATCGACACGGAGCAACGCGCGCGGCGCGAGCAGCAGCAACAACAACTGCAACGTGAGCAGGAACGCCAGCAGCGCGAAGCGGCGCAGCAACAGGAGGCGCAGCGCCGGCAAAACGAAGAGTCGCTGATTCAGCGCGCCCAGCGTGAACGGGCCGCAGCAGCGGAACGCGGCGCCGTCGAACAGGCGCAGCGGGCACAACAGCAACTCCAGCGCGAGCAGCAGCAACTGCAACGTGAGCAGGAGCGCAAGCAGCACGAAGCGGCGCAGCAACAGGAGGCGCAGCGCCGGCAAAACGAAGAATCGCTGATTCAACGCGCCCAGCGTGAACGGGCCGCAGCAGCAGAACGCAGCGCCGTCGAACAGGCGCAGCGGGCACAACAGCAACTCCAGCGCGAGCAGGAGCGGCAACAACGGGAGCTGATCCGCCAGCAGGACCAGCAGCGCCGGCAAAACGAAGAGTTGCAGGGGCAACGCGCCCTGCGCGAGCGGGCACAAGCAGCACAAGCAGCGCAAGCACAGGCGCAGGCGCAGCAACGCCAGGCCCACGAACTGCAGCAACAGCAACAGCAGCAGCAGGAACAGCGCAAGGCCCAGCAACGGAAACAGGCGCGTGAGGCGGACGCGGCCAACGCACCCGGCCCCCGGCCGGAGGGCTTGCCCGGCCGGTTCCGGGAACAGTAACCCTTCTGCTTCATGATTCGTCACGGCCCTGGATTGAACCAGCGTTAACAGCATCAAGCGGTCCTGCCCACCGGACCCGGGCCGCTTCCGGTTCAAGGTTTTGAGCACGATGCCGCCCATGACACCTTTGCCCGCGTCTGGATCTGAAAGCGGCCAGCCCCGGCAGGTGATGGCAGGTGAAGGCGTCTGGCTCTGGACGGCCGGCGGGTCACTGGAGAAATTTGCGTGACGCACCGTCTCTCCGGACAGATTCACTCGCCTTCGCCGGCAGCGAAACTCGGGTTGCCCATCACGCAAAACTACCTAAGGGTCTTACCCGGTATCGCCACCGGAACCGGATAGCTAGTATGACCAACTGTCTTTCATCGGACCACGGTTTGTGCCCACCTGGTCGGCCACACCGACTCCATGAGTTCACCCCATCATCTGCCGGAGAGCAATTTGTCAGTGGAGTTCATTCTTGAAACGCGAGGGTTGACCAAGGAATTCAAGGGATTCGTTGCCGTCAACCAGGTGGACCTCAAAGTCCAGCGCGGGCATATTCACGCGCTGATCGGACCCAACGGCGCCGGCAAGACCACCTTTTTCAACCTGCTCACCAAATTCCTGCACCCCACCTCGGGCACCATCACCTACAACGGCACCGACATCACGCACGAGCAGCCGGCGCAAACTGCGCGGCGCGGCATTGTGCGTTCCTTCCAGATTTCGGCCGTGTTTCCCCACATGACGGTGCTGGAAAACGTGCGCGCAGCGCTGCAGCGCAACCTCGGCACCTCGTTTCATTTCTGGAAAGCCGAGAGCACCCTGTTCCACCTGCACGAGCGTGCCCGTGAGTTGCTGGCCGAAGTCGATCTGGGCGGTTTTGCCGATGAGCTGACCGTGAACCTGCCCTACGGCCGCAAGCGTGCGCTGGAACTGGCCACCACCCTGGCGCTCGAACCCGAGCTGATGCTGCTGGACGAGCCTACCCAGGGCATGGGCCATGAAGACGTGGACCGCGTCACGCAGCTGATCAAAAAGGTTTCCGCCGGCCGCACCATTTTGATGGTCGAGCACAACATGAATGTGGTGTCGTCGATTGCCGACCGCATCACGGTGCTGCAGCGCGGCGCCATCATTGCCGACGGCCCCTACGCCGAGGTTTCGGCCAACCCGCTGGTGATCGAGGCCTATATGGGAACAGCGAACACCGAATTGCAGGGAGCGCATTGATGAGCAAAGAACTCCTGCGCATAGAAGACCTGCACGCCTGGTACGGCGAGTCGCACATCCTGCATGGCGTGAACCTGACCGTGAATGAAGGCGAGGTGGTGACGCTTCTGGGCCGCAATGGTGCCGGCCGCACCACCACGATGCGGGCCATTGTCGGCATGACCGGCGCCCGCAAGGGCTCGATCAGGATCAACGGCGAAGAGGCGATCAAGCTGGCGCCCCACAAGGTGGCCCGGCTGGGCATTGGCTACTGCCCTGAAGAGCGCGGTATTTTCGCCAGCCTGTCGGCCGAAGAAAACCTGATGCTGCCGCCCAATATTGCGCCCGGTGGCATGAGCGTTGCCGACATCTATGCCATGTTTCCCAATCTGAAGGAACGTGCCGGCAGCCCTGGCACACGCCTGTCGGGCGGCGAGCAGCAAATGCTGGCCGTCGCCCGCATTTTGCGCACCGGCGCGCGGCTGTTGCTGCTCGATGAAATCTCCGAAGGCCTGGCACCCGTCATCGTGCAAAAGCTCGCCGAGATGATCCTGACGCTCAAAGCCAAGGGCTACACCATCGTGCTGGTCGAGCAGAACTTCCGCTTTGCCGCGCCACTGGCTGACCGTTTCTACGTCATGGAGCATGGCCGTATCGTCAAGCAGTTTGCCCAGGCCGAGTTGTCGCAAAACATGGGCATGCTGCAGGAGTATTTGGGGGTGTAGGCGGCTCGCTGCCAGATTCCGCTTGATCCGTTTTTTACTTGCCCGGTTCCAATCTCACCACCTCAAGAAGGAGACTTTCATGAAACTCAAGACTCTCATTGCCGCCATGGCCATCGGCCTGGGCGCCGCCGCTTCCGCGCAAAACACGGGACCGGTAAAAATCGGCTTCATCACCGACATGTCCAGCCTCTATGCGGACATTGACGGCCCGGCCGGCGGTGAAATGGTCAAGTGGGCGGCACAGGACTTCGGCGGCAAG
This sequence comes from Polaromonas sp. P4_F4, assembly GCF_056401355.1. Lineage (NCBI taxonomy): Bacteria > Pseudomonadati > Pseudomonadota > Betaproteobacteria > Burkholderiales > Comamonadaceae > Polaromonas > Polaromonas sp. P4_F4. Next base: position 43,264 of record NZ_JBFUJO010000003.1, read on the forward strand.
GTGCTGGGCCGTCCGATTGAAGTGCTGACGGCCGACCACCAGAACAAGGCTGACGTGGCCAGCTCCAAAGCGCGTGAATGGATAGACAAGGACGGCCTGTCGATGCTGATGGGGGGCACCAACTCCGGCACGGCGCTCGCCATGTCCAAGGTGGCCACTGAAAAGAAGCGCCCTTTCATCGTGATCGGGGCCGGCTCCGCCCGCCTGACCAATGAAGACTGCTCACCATACACCGTGCACTATGCCTACGACACGGTGTCCCTGGCCAAGGTGGCCGGCTCGGCGCTGGTCAAGGCTGGCGCCAAGAACTGGTTCTTCCTGACCGCTGACTACGCGTTCGGCCACTCGCTCGAAGGCGACGCGGCGACTGTCGTCAAGGCCAACGGCGGCACGGTGGCCGGCACGGTGCGCCATCCGCTCAACGCATCCGATTTCTCCTCTTTCCTGCTGCAGGCGCAAACGTCCAAGGCACAGATCCTGGGCCTGGCCAATGCGGGGGGCGACTTCACTAATGCGATGAAGGCAGCCAAGGAGTTCGGCATCACCAAATCCATGAAGGTCGCCGGCCTGCTGGTATTCATCAACGACGTGCACAGCCTGGGCCTGGCCAACACCGAAGGCCTGCAGCTGGCCGACAGCTGGTACTGGAACCAGGACGACGCCTCGCGCAAGTTTGCCAAGCGCTTCTTTGACAAGTACAAGCGCATGCCATCCAGCCTGCAGGCAGCCGATTACTCGGCCGCCGCCAACTACCTCAAGGCCGTGCAAACCGCCGGCACCACCGACTCCGACAAGGTGATGGGCGCGCTGAAAAGCATGAAGTTTGATGACTTCTACAGCAAGGGCCAGATCCGCGCCGACGGCCGGATGATTCACGACATGTACCTGTTCGAGGTCAAGTCGGCCAAGGATTCCACGACACCCTGGGACTATTACAAAACCATCGCGAAGGTGCCGGGCGAACAGGCCTTCACCACGGTGGCCGAATCCAAATGCGCGCTGGTCAAAAAGTAAGCTGACTACTGGCCGGTCGCGCATGCGATCGGCCGCTTTTCTGTTTTCTGTATTCTCAAGGCGTGAACTGACGGGTCTCCATGGAAATTTTCGGTATTCCCCATCAAGCGTTCCTGGGCCAGCTGCTGCTGGGCCTGGTCAATGGCGCGTTTTACGCCCTGCTCAGCCTCGGGTTGGCCGTTATCTTTGGCCTGCTGGGCATTGTGAACTTCGCCCACGGGGCGCTCTACATGCTGGGCGCCTTTGCGGCCTGGATCATGCTCGACAAACTCGGCATCAATTACTGGTATGCGCTGGTACTGGCGCCGCTCATCGTGGGCGCGCTCGGCGTGGTGATTGAGCGCCTCTTTCTCAAGCACCTGTACAAGCTCGACCCGCTCTACGGGCTGCTGCTGACCTTTGGCCTGGCACTGATCGCGGAAGGCATTTTCCGCGAGCTGTATGGCGTGTCGGGACAGAATTACAACGTACCGGAACTGCTGTCCGGCGCCACCAATCTCGGATTCATGGTGCTGCCGAATTACCGGGCGTGGGTGGTGCTGGTGTCACTGGTGGTTTGCCTGGGCACCTGGTTCATCATCGAGAAAACACGGCTGGGTGCCTACCTGCGCGCCGGCACTGAGAACGCCGCGCTGGTGCAGGCTTTCGGCATCAATGTGCCGATGATGGTCATGCTGACCTACGGCGCCGGCGCGGCGCTGGCGGCGCTGGCCGGCGTGCTGGCCGCCCCCATCATCCAGGTTAACCCGCTGATGGGTTCGAACCTCATCATCGTGGTGTTTGCCGTGGTGGTGATCGGAGGCATGGGCTCCATCCTGGGCTCCGTCATTACCGGCCTGGGCCTGGGCCTGATCGAAGGCATGACCCGGGTGTTTTACCCCGAAGCGTCCAACATCGTGGTGTTTATCGTCATGGTCATCGTGCTGATGGTCAGGCCGGCGGGCCTGTTTGGCAAGGAAACCTGAGCCATGACCCCAACCGCCTCTGCCAATGCTTCTGTGACTGTCCCTGTGACCAAGCCTCTCATGACTCAAGCCGCAAAATTCACCCGTATCACCTACCTGGCATTGCTGGCGCTGGCGCTGCTGGCACCCGCCATCGGCTTGTACCCGGTGTTTGTCATGAAGCTGCTGTGCTTTGCCCTGTTTGCCTGCGCCTTTAACCTGCTGCTGGGCTTTACCGGCTTGTTGTCCTTCGGACACGCCGCATTTTTTGGCTCGGCCGCCTATGTCACCGGCTGGTTCATTAAGTCGCAAAGCTGGACGCCTGAACTGGGCATTCTTGCCGGCACCGTGGCCGCCGGGCTGATTGGCCTGGTCGTCGGCGCGGTCGCCATCCGGCGCCAGGGCATTTACTTCGCCATGATCACGCTGGCGATTGCGCAGATGGTGTTTTTTGTCTGCCTGCAAGCACCGTTTACCGGCGGCGAAGACGGCTTGCAGGGCGTGCCGCGCGGCCGCCTGCTGGGCCTGCTCTCGCTCGAATCCGACACCACCATGTACTACTTTGTGGTCGCGGTCTTCGTGCTGTGCTTTTTGGGGATCTCGCGCATCGTGCACTCGCCGTTTGGCCAGGTGCTCAAGATGATCCGCGAGAACGAAGCGCGCGCCATCTCTCTGGGCTACCAGGTTGACCGCTACAAGCTGCTGGCCTTTGTGCTGTCGGCCGCGCTGGCCGGGCTGGCGGGCTCGCTCAAGACCCTGGTCATGGGTTTTGCCACCTTGTCGGATGTACATTGGTCCACTTCCGGCGAGGTGATCCTGATGACCCTGCTGGGTGGCGTGGGCACCTTCTTTGGCCCCGTCTTTGGCGCGGGCATCGTGATCTCGCTGCAAAACCTGCTGGCCGACAAGGTCGGCTCCTGGGTCACGGTCATCATTGGCGTGATCTTCGTGCTCTGCGTGCTGGCCTTCCGCAAGGGCGTGGTGGGTGAGCTGCAGGCCTTCCGCGATCGCCGCCGTCAGGCCTCAGCCGAGGCCGCCCCGCCGCCGGCCTGAACCGGCGAGCAAGTGCCTTCTGCGGCACAAGCTGCAATTGCTACTGTTTTTATAGCCGGCAGGTCCACAGCCATTTCCCAAAAGAACCGCTACCTGCCCCGAAACTCACGCCGGTAGGTGGAGGGCGAGGTGCCCAGCGTCGTCGCGAAGTGCTGCCGTAGGGACACCACGGAGCCAAAGCCGGCATCGATGGCAATCTGGTCCATCGAGCGGTCGGTGGCCTCCAGTTGCCGCTGCGCCAGCGCCAGCCGCTGGCCGGTGAGCCACCGGCCCACCGTGGTGCCGGTGATCTGCCGGAAATGCCGCGTGAAGGTGCGCCGGCTCATGAAGGCCCGATCGGCCAGCGCATCGAGGCTGTGCGGCTGGTTCAGGTTTTCCTGCACCCAGGCCAGAATGACTGAAAGCCGGTGGCCGGTGCTGGTGGCAGGCACGGGCCGCTCGACGTACTGGGCCTGCCCGCCCTGCCGCTGCGGCGCCACCACCATGCGGCGCGCCACGCGATTGGCCACCTCCGCACCGTGCTCGCGGCGCAGCAGATGCAGGCAGCAGTCAATGGCGGCTGCGGTGCCCGCAGACGTGAGCACGTCGCCGTCGTCCACATACAGCACATCCGGCTGGAGCTGCACCTGCGGGTAACGCTCGGCGAAAGCGGACGCCAGGGCCCAGTGCGTGGCGGCGGGCCGGCCGTCCAGCAGGCCGGCCTCGGCCAGGACAAAAGCACCCAGGCATAAGCCGACGACGCGCGCGCCGCGCCGGTGCGCCGCCTGCAGGGCCCTTAGCAAAGCCTCGGGCGGGCGCTCCATGGGGTCGCGCCATGACGGCACCACCACGGTATCGGCTTTGGCCAGCACGCCCAGGCCGTGTTGTACGGCAATGGTGAAGCCGGCTGTGGTTTGCAGCATGCCCGGCTTGTCGGCGCACACCAGCAGCTTGAACCGCGGCAGGTCGGTACCCGAAAAATCGTTGCCGAACACCATGCACGGCACGGACAGGTGAAAGGGACTGATGCCGTCAAAGGCAACCACCGCAACAGTGCGGATCCCGACTACGGAGCCGACTGCCGGGCTGGCCGCGCTGCCGGCTCTGGCCTTGCCCGGGGCTTTGCCGAATGTCTTTTTGGGCGCTTTGGATGACATGGCCCGATTCTATCGACTATTGACATTTGGGCCACTTTCACCAAAACACCGCCAGCCCAACAATCACCTCCATCAACCACCTGTTTCAACTTTTGAAGGAAAACACACCATGTCCAGCACTGATGCAAAATCTCCACGCCGCGCCCTTGTCGTCATCGATGTCCAGATGGAGTATTTCACCGGCGGCCTGCTGATTGAATACCCGCCGGTGGAGCAGACGCTGCCCAATATTGGTCGCGCGATGGATGCGGCCCGTGCGGCAGGTATCCCTGTCGTGGTGGTGCAACACAGCGAGTCCGCCACCGCGCCGCTGTTTGCCAAAGGTTCGGCCCAGTGGGCGTTGCATGAAACCGTTGCGAGCCGCCCGCGCGACCACTTCATCGAGAAAGCCTGGCCCAACGTCTATACCGGCACCGACTTTGACGGCTGGCTGGAGAAAAACAGCATCGATACCCTCACGGTGGTCGGCTACATGACGCACAACTGCGACGCGTCCACGATTTTCGAGGCCACGCACCGGGGCCTGCACGTGGAGTTTTTACACGACGCGAGCGGCTCCATCCCTTATGCCAACGAAGCCGGCCTGGCCAGCGCGGAAGAAATCCACCGTATCTTCAGCGTGGTGTTTCACACGCGCTTTGCCGCTGTCGGCTCTACCGATGACTGGGCCGTCGCCGTGCAAGCCGGCCAGGCGCTAAAGAAAAGCAATATTCTGGTGTCGAATCAGGCGGCCATCGCGAGGAGGTAGTTTCCGGCATACCGGACGACCGGTATTTTTTTAAAACCGCAGCCTTCAATCATGCTTAACTGGGCACCGGCATGCCTGGGTCTTCCAGCAGGCGCACCTTCACGCTTTTGCCTTTGGCCCGGATTCAACCGGTCATCAGTCAAACATGTCCGGCTGGGTTTTGACCAGGTGATCCCAGATCGGCTGGAAATGCAGCCAGCCGATGTATTCGCTGCCCACATGTTCACGGCTGTAGCGGGCGCGCTCAGGCGTCACCAGGCGCGGGGCAATGCCGGCAGCGTCGATCATCAGTTGTTGCTTGCAGCAGCGCTCCAGCGCGATGAACCAGAAGGCGGCCGCCTCGATGCTGTGGCGGCTGGCCGTGAGCAGCCCGTGGTTCTGGTGGATGGCCGCCTTGACACCCGTGAAGGCCTGGGCCACCTTGTGCCCTGCCTTGACTTCCACGGCAACCTGGCCCGCCTCATCACCAATGACCACATGATCTTCGAAGAAGGCTGCCGCATCCTGGCTGATCGGCTCCAGCTTTTTGCCCAGTGAGGCAAAAGCGGTTCCGTAGACGGTGTGCGCGTGGCACATCGCGACGATATCCGGATGCGCCTCATGCACGGCTGAATGCAGGACAAAGCCGGCGCGATTGATCGCGTGGCGGCCCTCTACGACCTTGCCACTGTGATCGGCCAAAATCAGATTGGACACCTTGACCTGGGAAAAATGCACGGCCATGGGATTGGTCCAGTACAAGCCGGGGTTCTCCGGATCACGTACGGTCAGGTGCCCGGCAAAACCGTAATCGAAACCCTGCAAGGCAAACGCACGGCACGCGGCGACAAGCCGCTCTTTCAGGTGCTGGCGCTCCTCGGCGGCATTTGAAAACCGGGGGGTTGACGGATAAATCAGGCCAGCCTGCTCCGGTTGGTAGATGGAAATGCGCGCTTCAAGCACTGCAGACATTTCTTGCTCCTTTTGGGTTCGGGTTTGGGTCTTAAGGTCTTTGGTCTCTGTATCAATCTCATGGGAAGGCGTCTTGCGGTTTCACATCGAACCAAGGCCATGAGGACTCCGCTGCATACCGCGCACCCGTCTTTCTGGTGAAGCCATGTTCGCGCTCTTTTCAGACATTGACAAACGATAGGTGTTCATGAAAAGATGAACTTCATTCATGAATCAAGGAGCAGTATGAGGCGCGCCCCGAATTTCGTCCTGCTGCGGGCGTTTGAGGCTGCGGCCAGGCTGGAAAGCTTTACGCTTGCCGCGCGTGAATTGCACCTGACCCAGTCGGCGATCAGCCACCAGGTGCGAGAACTGGAGGACTATTTCGGCCGACCCCTTTTCATCCGGCGCAACCGTCGCGTCGAACTGGTGCCGGAGGGGCGGCGGCTGCTTGACAGTCTTTCGCGGGTGTTTGATGTCATCGAGGCGGCCTGCGACGAGGTGGCGCTGGCACCGCGCGCGCAGGTGCTGGCGCTGCATTGCGCACCCAGCTTTGCCGCCAAATGGCTGGGGCCCCGCCTGCCCGAATTCATGCAGGCCCATGCCGACATCACCATCCGGCTGACCTCGGGCGCAGAACCTGTCGACCTCACCCGCATGCGGGAAATCGACGTCGCGATTGCCTACGGGCGTGTGCAGGAACGGGCGGGCGTGCTCTCCATCGCCCTGGGGCGCGAGCGCATCGTTCCCCTGTGTGCACCGCAACTGGTGGATGGCACGCGTCCCATCAGCCAGCAAATCGGTGACCTGGTCCTGATCGACTCCCAGCTCAGCGCCATCACCTGGCCTGGCTGGTTTGCGCGCAACGGGCTCACGCTGCCTGCGCGGCCCCGGCCGTCGTTCGACCGCGCCGCGCTCTCCATTTCGGCCGCCGTCGACGCCATGGGCGTCGCCCTGGAAAGCGTCCGTCTTGCCGAGCGCGAAATCTCCCGCGGCGAACTGGTCGAACTGGGAAGGGACATTTTTTGTCCCATTGCGGAAGAAACCCACTTTGTGTCCTGCCGGGTGAATGAGCAGCACATGGAAAAGGTCAGGCTTTTCCGTGAATGGCTTTTCAAGGCGGCAGGCGTCGATATGGGCCGGGGCAACGCGCCCATTCCTTGAAGGCGGATACCTGGGGTGATTTTGAGTCGAGCCCCAAGGCCGTCAAGCCGGCCCCGATGGAGTGCGGTGGGCTAACTGACCAGCGCCAGAGCCCCGAAATCGCCGACCCGCTCACCCAGGCCGGCAGGCACCAGCGTGCATCCGCTGGTCAGTGCCGGCAGTTTGCCGGCAATCTGCGCCTGCAGGCGCGGCAGCAGGTAGTCGCGGTGATGCCAGAACACGCTGCCGCCCAAGCTGATGCGCTCCAGGTCCAGCGTGATGATGAGGTTGTACAGCGCACGTCCCATGACCCGGCACAACTCATCCACCATCGCAACGGCGGCAGCGTCACCCGAGCGCGCCTTGGCCAAAATGCTGGCCGCATCCGCGGCGCCTCCCGAGGAGAAACGCCTGGCGATGGCATTGCCGGCCACCAGTCCTTCGAGATCGCCGATGTTGCCGCAGCCGCACAGCGCATCGTCGTTGTCGCTGACAAACATGTGCCCGGCATGGCCGGCATTGCCGTGCTTGCCGCGCAGGACGCGGCCGTCGACACACAGGCCGCAGCCAATGCCGGTGCTCCAGGTGACATAGGCGCAGTTGCCCATGCCTTGCAGCGCACCCCAGCGGCGCTCGGCTTCCAGCGCGCCTATGCCATCGTTTTCAATGCGCAGCGTGGTGGAGGTGCCGCGAAACTTCTCGCGCAACGGCGCCTCCAGCAAGGCACTGCTCCAGTCGTTGGGCAGGCCGCGCGCCGGCCCCGCCAGGCCGCCGCAGATGTTGGGTGCCGCGAGCTCAATCATGCCCGCCTTCATCACAAACGGGCCGCAGGACGACACGCCCACATCCGTGATGTCACGCTCGCCGATGCCGGCTTCCGCGCAGGCCTCGCCCAGCATCCGCAGGATCTGCCGTGCGACGGCGTCCGGCGTGCCGGTCTTGGCGGTGGGCTCGGAGCGGCGGGCCGACAGCGACGAGGGCTGCGGCACCGCGTGGGGTTCGGTCAAACCGGCCGTCAGGCTGATCGCTACCTTGGTGCCTCCCAGATCCACGCAGGCTTTCATGGCAGGCCTCTCACATTCCTCAGATCAACTGGGCAATCAGGCTGGCGACAAAGCTCAGCAGGATCGTGGTGGTCAGCGGGATAAACCATTCCCGCCCAAACAGGCGAAAGCGCAGGTCGCCGGGCAGCTTGCCAAAGCCCAGTTTTTGCAGCAGCGGGCTGAACCAGCTGATGAAAACCAGTGCAAGAAAGATGACGATGAACCAGCGGATCATGTTGCTAGTTTAGGGGTAATACGGTTCAGTGAGCACACCGCGTGCAGTGACGACCATCTCCTTCCCCCGCTGGGGGAAGGCCGGGATGGGGGCTCACGACGTGGGCGTCGAGCCACCGTGCTTATCTGGTCGTCGCTGGCCCCCACCCCAACCCTCCCCCGGAAGGGGAGGGAGCGGCAAAAGCCCTGTAACAAGCCCTGTAACCACCGGCAGCCCCCCGGGACGGGCTATAGGGTATGCGTACGGTCACCAGCGGAAAAACCCATGGGTTCCCACGGCGCACCTTTTGAGAATGCGATGACCTTGAACAGCTCGCCCATCTCGTGCTCGGCAATCAGCTTCTGCACCATGGCGCGCTCGGCGAGGTTGGTACTGTCAACGCCGCCTTCCATGCCCTCCAGCAGCCCGCAGTTGAGCAGGAAACGGCCCTGGCTGGTGTAGCCCAGCACCTGCAGGCCGGCGTCCTGCCCGGCCAGTGCGATGCCGGTGAAGTTGACATGGGCGGTGATGTCCTTGCTGCCCACATCCAGCAGCGCATCGGTGTCCGCCAGGTGGCCGCGATGGCACATCACGGTGCCCATGCTGCGCTGCGGATGGTAATACTCATGCTCGGGAAAGCCATAGTCCAGCAGGAACACCGCGCCCGCTTCCAGCCGGTCGGCCAGCGTGCGGATAAAACCTTCGGCCTGCGGGTGAATTTCGGTGAGGTAATCATGGCTGCCGGCCACTTCCAGCGGTGGCCGCAACTCAGTGCGCTGGTCGGCCCAGGTGAAGCGTTCTTCGTGCGTTTCCCGACGGGCCGCCCCTAGGGAAACACGGCCCCCTTCGGGGGGCAGCGAAGTACGCGAAGCGACAAGCGTGGGGGCCATGACCACGCCGCGCTCATGCCAGGCGGCGTTCAGCCGTGACAGCAGCTTCACCGGCATGGCATCCAGCACCTCATTGCCCACCACCACGCCGCGCATCTGCGGCGGCAGCTCGGTCGCCCACTGCACCTTGCTGCCGTGCGCCGCCAGCCGTTCACGCTGGCGCGCCTGCAGGCTGCCGGACAGGTCCACGATGGTGTAGCGCTCCACCAGCGGCCCCAGCGCGTCCAGAAGCTGCTGCGCCAGAGCGCCGGAGCCCGCGCCGAACTCCCAGATTTCCGAGGTGCCGGTGGCCTGCAGGGCCTGCGCCAGCTGGCGCGCCAACGCCTGGCCAAAACGCGGCGTGAGCTCGGGCGCCGTCACAAAATCGCTGCCACCGCCGCTGGTGCCGCCGGGCATCAGGCCGAATTTGCGGGAATCATTGGCGTAGTAGCCTAGGCCAGGTGTGTAGAGCGCCAGCGCCATGAACTGGTCGAAGCCGATCCAGCCGCCAGCATCGCCAATAGCCTTGGCAATGTGGGCCTGCAGCCCGGTCGTTAAAATGGGGGGGTGGCTGTTGTTTGTCACGCCCATGATTGTCGGCGATACCGCCCTGGCCCCGCAGCAGCCCCTACCCCAAAAACCCAACCTCCAGCCTGATGACCGCAACCCCCTCCCTCCCCGTTGTTCTCGTGACCGGCGCCGCCAAGCGGCTGGGCCGCGAGATCGCGCTGGCGCTGGCGGCCGGCGGCTGGCAGGTGGCGGTGCATTACCGCGGCTCTGAAGAAGATGCCCTGAAAACGGTCGCTGATTGCACCCGTTTGTCGGGGGCTGCCGCCGCTTTTCAGTGTGACCTGGAGCAGGAAGCCGGCGTTCGCGCCCTGCTGCCCCACGTTGCCGCGCATTTCGGCCGCGTTGACGCGGTGGTCAACAACGCCTCGACCTTTGAGCAGGACAGCGCCGCCAGCTTTGGCTTTGCCGCCCTGGACAAGCACCTGCACAGCAATACCGGCGCGGCCATCCTGCTGGCCCAGGCGCTGCACGCGCATGTGAGTGCCCGCAACGCCACTGGCGCCGTCGTCAACCTGCTGGACCAGAAGCTGTGGAACCAGAACCCCGATTTCTTCAGCTACACCCTGTCCAAGGCAGCGCTGGAAGCGGCCGGCACCATGCTGGCGCTGGCCCTGGCGCCACAGGTGCGCGTGGTCGGTGTGGCGCCCGGCCTCACCCTGACCAGCCACCTGCTGAGCGACGAGCAATTCGAGGCGCGGCACAAGCTCGCGCCGCTGGGCCGCTCCTCCACGCCGGCCGACGTGGCCGCCGCGGTGAAGTTCGCGCTGGAAAACAGTTCCATGACAGGCACCACCCTGCTGGTGGACGGCGGCCAGCACCTGATGAAATTCGAGCGCGATTTCTCGTTGATGTGAACGCAAACGCTGCAAAACCGCCTGCACACCCCGGCCCCAATCACTCAGACTGCCCCCCCCATGTACAACACCCTAGGCACCCAGATCCTGACGCTCACCGGTTTGCGTTTTGACGCCAACCTGGGCATTCTGGATCACGAAAAAACCGCACCGCAACCGATCCAGGTTGATGCCGAACTGAGCCTGGGCACGCAGCCGCTGCTGCCCAGCGACGACGACATCATGCATGTGCTGGACTACCGCAAGGTGCGCCAGATCATCATCAACGAGTGCACGGCCGAGCATGTGAACCTGCTGGAAAGCCTGATCGGCAAGCTGGCGCACCGGCTGATGCTGCTGCCCGGCGTGCTGGGGGTGCGGGTGAAGATTGCCAAACTTGAAATTTTTGACGACTGCGAAGTGGCGATTCGCATCGAGACGGGACAGTGGTGAACGACATGGGAGCCAACGACATGAACGCCGTGTGGGACGAGGCTGTTGAACGGCACGAGCGCGAAGAGAGTTCCGCGCGCGTGCAGAACAGCATGAAAATCGAGCGCGAGGACCACAAGCTTGAAAAGCGCCTGTGCCGCGAAGTCGGCCGCGCAATTGTCGACTTCAACATGATTGAAGAGGGCGACAAGGTCATGGTGTGCGTCTCCGGCGGCAAGGACAGCTACGCCATGCTCGATATCCTGCTGAAACTGCAAAAACGCGCGCCCATCAGGTTCGAGCTGATCGCCGTCAACCTGGACCAGAAGCAGCCCGGTTTTCCCGAGCATGTACTGCCTGACTATCTGGGCAAGCTCGGTGTGCCGTTTCACATTGAAAACCAGGATACCTACAGCATCGTCAAGCGCGTGATTCCGGAAGGCAAAACACTGTGCTCGCTGTGCTCACGCCTGCGGCGGGGCATTTTGTACCGTGTGGCGGGCGAACTCGGCGCGACCAAGATCGCGCTGGGCCATCACCGCGACGACATGCTGCAGACTTTTTTCCTGAACATGTTTTTTGCAGCCAAGCTCAAGGGCATGCCGCCCAAGCTGGTCAGCGATGACGGCAAGAACATTGTGATCCGGCCCATGGCCTATGTGCCTGAAAAAGACCTGACGCGCTGGGCCCAGGTGCGTGACTTCCCCATCATTCCCTGCACGCTGTGCGGCAGCCAGGAAAACCTGCAGCGCAAGCAGGTCGGCAACATGCTGCGCGAGTGGGAGAAAAAGCACCCGGGGCGGCTGGAGAACATGTTTTCCGCGTTGCAGAACATCGTGCCCTCCCACCTGATGGACAGCAAGCGCCATGACTTCAAAAACATCCGTACCACCGGTGTTGCCGATGCCGAGGGGGACAAGGCTTTTGATGCCGAAGAATTCAGCGAGCCCCTGCGCCCCGGCCTGTCCGTGATCGACGTCACGTCGCTGTAGGCATGAAAGTCTTCAGCACAATCCGTTTGCACCTGATCACTTGATGTCCTTATAAGACTATGAGACGAGTATTTTTAGCTATCATTTCAGTAGCATTTCTCGCCCTCCTCACGGTGGGCTGCTCGACCACGCGCCTGGTCGATAGCGACGTCACGGCTTTTTCAAAATGGAACGCCGCGCCACCCCGTCCCGGCACCGCGTACCGGTTTGAACGCCTGCCCTCGCAGCAGGCCGTCGGGGCGCAGCAGGACCATGTTGAGGCGATGGCGCGCACGGCCCTGTCCCGGGTGGGCATGGAACTGAACCCGGCTGCGGCGCGCTACAGCGTGCAGGTGGTGCTCAACACCCAGGTCGTGGACCGCGGGCTGTATGACGGTGTGGGTTATGACGGTTTCGGCTTTGCGACCCCGGGGGTCTTTATGGCTGGCGGCAACCGTGGCGCATCGGTGGGCCTGTCATTTCCGATGCGTTTTCCGGAGCCCCCTTATTTCAAGCGCGAACTGGTCGTGTTGATGCGCGACCTGACGACCCAGCAGGCGGTCTTTGAAACCCGGGCACTGCACGATGGCGTCTGGAGTGACTCCCTCAGCGTACTGCCCGCCATGCTGGACGCCGCACTGCGCGGCTTTCCCGAACCGGCGCCGGGCAGACGCCGCATCAATATTGAAATCCCCCGATAAAAATGGCCCCCACGCTTGTCACTGCGTGTACTRCGCTGCCCCCCGARGGGGCCGCTGCGCCTGCGGTCTGGCAAAGCCAGTCCCGCGGCCCCTGCTGGAATGAAGAGCCCCCACGCTTGTCACTGCGTGTACTGCGCTGCCCCCCGARGGGGCMGCTGCGCCTGCGGTCTGGCAAAGCCAGCCCCGCGGCCCCTGCTGGGCTGGAGAGCCGCCACGCTTGCGGGACGCTTCGCCTCTGTCGCCTCTCGCAGGGCACCCACCAAGGAATCCCGCTTAATGACTGAAGCTACCCGCATCATTGCCATTCGCCATGGTGAAACCACCTGGAATGTGGACGCGCGCATTCAGGGCCACCTTGACATTCCGCTCAATGACACCGGGCACGGCCAGGCCAGGCGAATGGCCCAGGCGCTGGTGGACGAACCGATCACCGCGATCTATGCCAGCGACCTCAGCCGGGCCCGGGAAACCGCCGGCTACCTGGGGCATGCCGTGGGTGTGGAGGTGATCAGGGAGCGCGGGCTGCGCGAACGCTGCTTTGGCGAGTTCGAGGGCAAAACCTTTGCCGAAATCGAGGTGCTGCTGCCCGAGCAGTCCCTGCGCTGGCGCAAACGAGACCCTGAATTCGCCCCGCCTGGCGGCGAATCGCTGCTGGACTTGCGCCGCCGCGTGGTGGGCACCGCAGAGCGGCTCGCCGCGGAACACCCGGGCGAGCTGATCGCGCTGGTCGGTCACGGCGGCGTGATGGACATCCTCTACCGCGCAGCCACCCGGCAGGACATCCAGGCCCCCCGCACCTGGGCGCTGGACAACACCGCCATCAACCGCCTGCTCTGGACGCCCGAGGGCTTCACGCTGGTGGGCTGGGCCGATACCCGGCACCTGAACGGTGACGCATCCCATGACAACCGATTTACCGACGACGCCGCCCCCGCTCCCGGCGCCGCCAACACCCAATGAGTGAATCCCCGCACACCATGAGCACATCGTCTTCCCGTTTGTCCGACCTGATAGGCAAGCCCGTCACCGAGGTTGATACACCCGCCCTCGTCATTGACCTGGATGCGATGAAGCGCAACCTGGGCCGCATGGCCGAATTTGCGAGAAAGCACAGCATCCGCTGGCGCCCCCATGCCAAGATGCACAAGAGCGCGGCGCTCGCCAAACTGCAGATCAAGGCCGGCGCGGTGGGCGTATGTGTGCAGAAGACCGCCGAGGCCGAGGCCATGGTGGCCGGCGGGGTGTACGACGTCTACATCAGCAACGAAGTCATTGCGCCTGCCAAGCTGGCGCGGGTGGCGGCACTGACGCAGAAGGTCGCGCCGCATGGCGGCAAGCTGGCCATTGCGGTGGACAGCACCCAGGGCGTGAACCGGCTGGCGCAGGCCATGAACGAGACCAGGGCCGGCAGCGGCGTGAGCACCATCATTGACGTGTTCGTCGAAATCGACGTCGGCCAGGGCCGCTGTGGTGTGGAGCCCGGAGCCGCCGCGGTGACGCTGGCGCTGGAGATCCGCAAACACCCGGCCCTGCGCTTTGCCGGCCTGCAGGCCTACCATGGCAAGGCCCAGCATATTCGCAGCGCGCAGGAGCGGCGCGACGCGATTGCCCAAGCCGCAGCCGCCGTGCAGCGCACGCGCGAACTGATCGAAGCCCAGGGCATCGCCGTCGGCTTGGTCACCGGCGGCGGCACCGGCAGCTTTGTGCTGGAGGCAGCCAGCGGCGTTTATGGCGAATTGCAGGCGAGCTCCTTCCTGTTCATGGATGTCGACTATGCGAAAAACGAGCGCGACCCGGCGCAGCCGCAGTTCGAGCACGCCCTGTTTGTCAAGACCCAGGTCATCAGCACCCGCAGCGGCCATGCCGTGTGCGACGCCGGCCACAAGAGTCACGCCATCGATTCCGGCCTGCCGCTGGTGCATACCCTGGATGGCGAGGATGCGCTGGAATATTTCAACGGCGGTGATGAGCATGGCATCTTGCGGCCCGCCGCGGGCGGCTCGCGCCTGCCGGGGCTGGGCCACATCCTGTGGCTGATTCCCGGCCACTGCGACCCGACCGTCAACCTGCACGATGTGATGATTGCGGTGGGCGGTGGCCTGCGCCGGGGCATTGTGCAGCGCATATTCCGGGTGGATGCGCGGGGCGCGCTGACCTGATACCTGACCGTCCCGCGCTTGATGCAGCGGGATTTGCAGCCCGCAACAAACCGCTACAGGCCATCAGCGAACGGGAACCCGCGCGCCGAAACGCGCGCCAGCCGCCCGTGCAGCGCCGTCAGGTAAACATGTCGTTGCCGCTCACCGGGGGCGCCACGCCGAGGTGGCGGTAGGCGGCCAGCGTGGCAATGCGGCCGCGCGGCGTGCGCTGCAGGTAGCCCTGCTGAATCAGGTAGGGCTCGATCACATCTTCAATCGTATCGCGCTCTTCGCCAATGCTGGCGGCAATATTGTCCAGCCCCACCGGGCCACCGTCAAAGCGGTGGATCACGGCTTCGAGCAGCTTGCGGTCCATCACATCAAAACCCTGCGGGTCCACATCGAGCATAGCCAGGGCCTTGTTGGCAATGTCCAGCGTGATCTGGCCCGTGCCCTTGACGTCAGCATAGTCGCGCACGCGGCGCAGCAGGCGGTTGGCAATGCGCGGCGTGCCACGTGAGCGGCGTGCAATCTCAAAACCGCCCTCCTCGTCCAGGGGGGCATTGAGCAACTTGGCGCTGCGCTTGACAATGCGCGCCAGCTCTTCGGGGGTATAAAACTCCAGCCGCGCGACGATGCCAAAACGGTCGCGCAACGGATTGGTCAGCATGCCGGCGCGCGTGGTGGCGCCCACCAGCGTGAAGGGCTGCAGATCGAGCTTGATGCTGCGCGCCGCCGGACCTTCACCGATCATGATGTCAATCTGGTAGTCCTCCAGCGCCGGGTAGAGGATTTCCTCGACCACCGGGCTCAGGCGATGAATTTCGTCGATGAAGAGAACGTCGTTCTTTTCCAGGTTGGTCAGCAGCGCCGCCAGGTCCTTGGGTTTTTCGAGCACCGGGCCCGAGGTCTGGCGCAGATTGACGCCCAGCTCATGCGCAATGATGTGGGACAGCGTGGTCTTGCCCAGGCCCGGCGGGCCGAACAGCAGCACATGGTCCAGCGCCTCGCTGCGTTTCTTGGCCGCGCCAATGAAAATCTCGAGTTGTTCGCGCACCTTGGCCTGGCCGACGTACTCGTCAAACAGCTTGGGCCGCAGCGCGCGCTCGATCGCTTCCTCATGGGGCGAAGCGGGCGCGGCCGACATCACGCGTTTGGCGGGCGGCAGGTCGGCTGCGGAAAAGTCGTCGGTCTGAATGGTCATAAGGCCCCCACGCTTGTCACTGCGTGTACTGCGCTGCCCCCCGAGGGGACCGCTGCGCCTGCGGCCCGGCAAAGCCGGTTCCGCGGCCCCTGCTTGGGTAGAAGAGAGCCCCCACGGTCGCTCATTTTCATTTCGCCAGCGCCTTCAACGCCAGCTTGATGCCATCGCTGACGCCGATATCCTTGGGCAGGGCCTTGAGCGCGAGCGCGGCGTCACGGTCACTGTAGCCCAGCGCCACCAGCGCCTGCAGGATGTCGGACTGGCTGTCGCTGCTGACACTGACCTGCACGCCGATGTCGGCGCCCAGCTTGCCCTTGAGTTCAAGCAGCAGCCGTTCGGCGGTTTTCTTGCCGATGCCGGGCACCTTGATGATGCGGCCGGCCTCCTGGTGGGTCACGGCCTGGGCGAGCTCCTCGACGCTCATGCCGCTGAGCACGCTGAGCGCGGTGCGCGGGCCGACGCCCGAAATCTTGATGAGCTGGCGAAACGCGGCGCGCTCGGTGGCGCTGCCAAAACCGTAGAGGATTTGCGCGTCCTCGCGCACCACAAAATGGGTCAGCAGGCTGACTTTTTCACCCAGCCCCGGCAGGTTGTAGAAAGTGCTCATAGGCACCAGTACCTCATAGCCGACGCCGTTGCAGTCCACCAGGACTTCCGGTGGATTTTTTTCGGCCAGCTGGCCTGAGATTCTTCCGATCATGGCCAAATCTTATCAGTCAGGCAGGCGCGGAAATTTGGGGGGACAATCTCGCGAGAACCCACCCCTTTCAGAAAAAGCCGCGCCTTGATCCTTCGCTACACCTTCACGCCGCCCAACAACACCCGCATGGGGCATCTGTGCGGGCCCATGGACTCCCATATCCGCACCATCGAAGCCGCGCTGCAGGTGACGATTGCGCACCGCTTTGAGCAGTTCAAGATCGACGGCGCCAAGGTCAGGGCCCAGCAGGCGCTCGAGGTGCTGCAGGCGCTGTACGAGATGGCCCAGCGGCCCATCGCCGAGGAAACCGTGCAGCTCATGCTGGCCAGCGACACCCCGATGAGCGCGGCGCCCGACGGCGCCATGGCGCTGTCGACGCGGCGTGCCGACCTGCGCGCCCGCACCACCAACCAGGGCCAATACCTCGAGAACATTGCCACCCACGACATCACCTTTGGCATTGGCCCGGCCGGCACCGGCAAGACCTACCTGGCGGTCGCCTGCGCGGTCGATGCACTGGAGCGCAGCACCGTGCAGCGCATCGTGCTGACGCGCCCGGCCGTGGAGGCGGGCGAGCGCCTGGGCTTTTTGCCGGGCGACCTGAGCCAGAAGGTCGACCCCTACCTGCGCCCGCTCTATGACGCGCTGTATGAACTGATGGGCTTTGAACGCGTGCAAAAAGCCTTTGAACGCCAGCAGATCGAAATTGCCCCGCTGGCTTTCATGCGCGGCCGCACGCTGAACCACGCCTTTGTGATCCTGGACGAGGCGCAGAACACCACGCCCGAGCAGATGAAGATGTTTCTGACCCGCATCGGCTTTGGCGCCAAGGCCGTGGTGACCGGCGATGTCAGCCAGGTCGATTTGCCGCGCACGCAGCTCAGCGGGCTGATCGACGCCGAACGCGTGCTGCGGCGTGTCAAGGGGATTGCGATCACGCGCCTGACCAGCGCCGACGTGGTGCGGCATCCGCTGGTGGCGCGCATTGTGGACGCCTACGACAAACAGGGCAGCCCCACCGTGGCCTCGGTGGATGCCATTGACTCAATAGCACCCATCACCCGCCCCTCCAGGGCGAGGAGCCGCAATGGCTCCTGATTTTCCGCTCAGGCAGCTCGACCTTTCCCTGCAGTTCGGCCAGTTTCCCGGCATCGCCCGCCACCGCGCCGCCCTGCCGCGCCGCCAGGTGCAGCGCTGGATCAGCCATGCGCTGAAAACCGATGCCGAGATCACGGTGCGCATCGTCGATGCCGAAGAGGGCCAGTCGCTCAACCGCGACTACCGGCGCAAGGACTACGCCACCAACGTGCTGACCTTTGACTACACCCGGGAACCCGTGGTGACCGCCGACCTGGTGCTCTGTGCTCCGGTGGTGGAGCAGGAAGCCCGCGAACAGGGCAAAACGCTAGAGGCGCACTACGCCCACCTGCTGGTCCACGCGACGTTGCATGCGCAAGGCTATGACCACGAGACCAACGAGCGCGACGCACTGGAAATGGAAACACTGGAGATCCTGCTGCTGGCCGCGCTGGGGTTTGCCAATCCTTATTGACGTGGCGAGTGGGCCCTTGAGCCGGTCGAGGCTCATTCCGTTTCTAAATCAAGCGTGAACGCGAAGGCTCGCCGCAGACAGTGCTATAGCACGGCAAGGCGGGCCGACAAAGTGCACGTTTGATCTGGAAATGGAATCAGGCTGCCGGATCGATCTGCAAGGGAATGGTCACCGGCCCGTCATTGACCAGGTGCACCTGCATGTCAGCGGCAAACTGCCCGGTTTGCACGTCAGGATGCGCCGCCCTCGCCTGCGCCACAAAATAATCGTAAAGCCGGCGACCCTCCTCGGGGGCGGCGGCGCCGGTGAAGCCGGGCCGGTTGCCCGCCGACACATCGGCAGCCAGCGTGAACTGGCTCACGATGAGCAGGCCTCCAGAACTTCCCTGTCCGTTCACGTCCTGCACGCTGCGGTTCATCTTGCCGGCCTCGTCTGAAAAAATCCGCAGCTTCAGGATTTTGGCGAGCAGTTTGTCGGCCTGCGGCTCGGCATCCCCACGTTCGGCACACACCAGCACCAGAAGCCCCTGGCCGATCCGGCCCACGGTGTCGCCGGCAATCACGACGCGGGCCTCGGCCACGCGCTGCAACACGGCCTTCACGCAATAACCTTCATGCCATGGCCTTCATGCCATGGCCTTCATGTCGAATGCATCAGGGCGCATTGGCATCAATCGGTCACGCCTGCAGCCACAAACAGCGGCTTGCCCACCGGCCCCGACAGAAAAGTGACGAACTGCTGCGCCAGTTCCTGCTGTTGGCCGGAAACCAGCGGCGCGGCGGTGTAGGAGGTGTAGTTCTGCCCCTCGGCCGGCACCGGGCCGACGAAGCGCAGGCCCTTGTCCTGGTACAGCAGGATTTCAGTCATCGCGCCAAAACCAACCTCGCGGCCCTTGCCCTTGATGACATGTTCCATGACGGCTGCACCGTCGGTGTAACGGGTGGTCTTGCCCTCCACCTGCGTGTAAACGTCCATCTTCTTGAGCAGGCCTTCCAGGTAAAGGCCGGTGGACGCGCGGTTGAAGACCAGCGAGTCGGCCTCGAGCACGGAACGCCTGAGCGCATCGGCATTTGCAATGTCCGGCAGCGGCGCCCCGTCACGCACCGCCACGCCCATGCCCACCCGGCCGACATTGGCACGCGTTTCCGCCAGCTTGCTGGCAGCGGCAAACTCGCCGATCACAGCCGGTGGTGCAATCACCACATCAAAGGCCGGGTTGCCATCCATGCGCTTGCGCAACTCGGGCGCGGTATTGAACGTGATGCGCGCCACATGGCCCGTCTGCTTCTGGAAGGCCGCCGCGGCCGCCTTGAGGCCGGGCTCGATGGCTCCGGCGCTGAGCACGGCAATCTCCGCGGCACCAGCGGTGCCCGCAAGGCCAGCCACCGCGAACAGGGTGAAGGCCAGGGTTGTCAATACGGCACGGACACGGTTCATGGGAGCTCCTGAAAGGAAGGGACTGCAGGCGCCCAGCGCAGCATGGGCCGAAGTTTATCTGCACAAGACCGATCAGATGAGATCAACCTCGTCATCAAAGTGAGCTTCCACGTCGCTGGGCAGCAGCTGGATGGTCGCGCGCAGCCCGGGCACGGCGCTCATCAGCGCCTGCTCGACGCTGGTGCGCACGGCGGCCGCGCGGCCCAGCGACCAGCTGGCCGGCATGTGCATGTGCAGGTCCACAAAACGGCGCTGGCCGGAGCGGCGCGTAGTCAGGTGGTCAAAGCGGATGGTGTGGTGCTTGAACTCTTCCAGTGTCTTGTGGATGTCGGCCAGCACCTCGGGTTCGACCGCCTCATCCATCAACCCCTGGGACGAACGCCACATCAGCCGGGCGCCTTCCCACAGAATGTTCAGGGCCACGCCGAAGGCCACCACCGCATCGAGCCACAGCCAGCCGGTGACCAGCACGGCGCCGATACCAACCACGACGCCGACGGAGGTCCAGACATCCGTCACCAGGTGCCGGGCATCGGCTTCCAGGGCTATTGAGCGATGGGCCCGGGCCGAGCGAAACATCACCCATGCCAGCAGGCCGTTGAGGCCGGAGCTGACAACCGACAGCGCCAGGCCCCAGCCGAGCTGCTGCAGGGGCTGCGGGTCAAAAATGCGGTGCCCCGCAGCCCAGATGATGGCCACGGCAGCGCCAATGATCAGCGCGCCTTCAAAGCCGGACGAGAAATATTCGGCCTTGTGGTGGCCGTAGGGATGGTCCTCGTCGGCCGGCCGCTGCGCGATGGTGACCATGGCCAGGCCAAACAGGGCACTGGCCAGATTGACAAAGGATTCCAGCGCATCCGACAGCAGGCCCACCGAGTCGGTGATGTACCAGGCGCCGGTTTTCAGCACGATGGTGATCGCCGCCACCGCCACGGAGGCCCTGAGCAGGCGTTGCGGCGTCAGAAATTTCAGGTCCAGTCGGCTCATGCGTTCATTGTCAACGATGCCGGACCCCGCCAACAAGCTATGCAAGAATGCGGCGATGCTCCAAGTGCGACAACGTTGGCTGGTCTGGGCCCTGCTCTGGTGCGCCATCACGGCGCTGGGCTGCGTGGCGCTGGCGCGCCTGGAGCTGGCCCAGCTGCGCGACAACTTTGAAACCGACGCACGCATCGCGCACCGCCTGCTGAGCCAGCGCGTGGTGCAGCACGACGCCGTCATGGCCACGCTGGCGCTGCTGCAGCCCGCGGCCGACGCATCCCGGCCCGAGCAGCGCCTGCCTTCGGTCTACCCGCAGATCATCGGCGTGCATCGTCAGGACCGCGAGGCCATCTGGCCGGATGAACGCCTGCGCAATGCGGCGACCCTGTCGCGGGCCCTGCGCAGGCCGGTGCTGGCGGAGGCGGACCTTGCCCGCGGCCGCTACCAGCTGGTGCTGGCGGCCGAGCCCACAAGCTACGCATTGCAACTGGACTTGCGTGCCGTGGTGCCCTGGAGCGAATGGCCCATGGCTCCCG
Source organism: Polaromonas sp. P4_F4 (assembly GCF_056401355.1). NCBI lineage: Bacteria > Pseudomonadati > Pseudomonadota > Betaproteobacteria > Burkholderiales > Comamonadaceae > Polaromonas > Polaromonas sp. P4_F4. The sequence goes on from NZ_JBFUJO010000003.1 coordinate 64,413, forward strand.
ACACCAGCCCGGTGCGCGTCACGCTGGAGCATCAGGGGCAGATTTTTGTGCTGCAGCCGGGCCATGACCAGGCGGGCGGCTGGCGCTTTGAATTTCACAAACACCTGGCCGCCGAGAGCCAGCCATTTGATGTGGTGGCCCTGCGCCAGGTCGGCTGGGGCGAGCTGCCGTGGGGCTGGATGCTGGCCTGGGCCCTGCTGGTGGCCGCCGTGCTGGTGGCCTGGCTTGCCCTGCTGCGCCAGCGAACCGCACGCCGGCGCGCCGAGGAGCTGCTGCGGCTGGGCCAGGTGGGGCGGCTGAACACGCTGGGAGAACTCGCAGCCGGCATGGCCCACGAGCTGAACCAGCCGCTGACCGCCCTGCTCGCCAACACCCAGGCCGCCGGCCGGCTGCTCAACGACAACCCGCCCGAGCTGGACAGCGCCCGCGCCGCCATGGCCCAGGCCGTGGAGCAGGCCCGCCGTGCGGCGGACGTGGTGGGCCGGCTGCGGCGCGCGGTAGAACGCCCCGGTCTGGCTGCGCCGGCGCAGCGGGTGGTGCTGCAGGGCGCGGTGCGCAATGCGCTGTACCTGCTGGAGCCCGAATTCAAGCGCCGCGAGGTGACGCCACAACTGGAGATGCCGTCCGCCCCCGTCACGGTACTGGCCGAGCCGGTGGCGCTGGAACAGATCATCCACAACCTGCTGATGAATGCCCTGCAGGCGCTGGAGCAGGTGCCTGCCGGTGAACGCCAGCTCAATGTGACGCTGCGCTCGGCCGACAGGCAAGGGGTGGTGACCATCACCGACTGCGGACCGGGAATGGCAGGCGACGTGCTGCCGCGCATTTTCGAGCCCTTCTTCACCACACGCGACACCGGCCTCGGGCTGGGGCTGAGCCTGTGCGAAACGCTGGCTACCAGCATGGGCGGCAGCCTGGCGGCGGCGCACAACGCACCGCGCGGGGCCGTGTTCAGTCTGTCTTTGCCCCTGGCGGTCACACCATGAAAGAACGTTCAGCCCCTCCCGGAACGCCGCCCGGCGGGAAGCCGGCCCTTCCCCGGGAAAGGGAAAGAAGCAACGGACCGCACGACGGGAAAACGGTGGGGGCCCTGCTGTCGCCCCTGATTCACCTGATCGATGACGACGAGGCGGTACGCAGCAGCCTCGCGCTGCTGATCAGCACGGTCGGCCTGCGGGTGCAAAGCTGGAGCGACCCGCAGGCCTTCATCAGCGGCTTTGACCGCCAGGGCATTGGCGCCATCGTGCTCGACGTGCGCATGCCCGGCATCAGCGGCCTGGCCGTGCTGGACACGCTCATGGCACAGGGCGTGGACCAACCAGTGATCATGCTGACCGGGCACGGCACGGTGGACATGTGCCGCCGCGCCTTCAAGTCCGGCGCGGCTGAATTCCTGGAAAAACCGGTCAATGACGAGCAACTGCTGGAAGCGCTGCAAAACGCGGTACGCCAGCATGTGAAGTCGCGTGAGCGGCGCCAGACCGACCGGCAGGCGCAGGAACGCTTTGCGCAGTTATCGGAGCGCGAACGCGAGGTGCTAGGCCTGATCGTCGCCGGCCTGACCAACAAGGAAATCGGCCGGGCGCTGGATGTGTCGCCGCGCACCGTGGAAACCCACCGCGCCAACCTGTTTGCCAAGCTCGAGGCCGAGTCGCTGGCCCAGCTGATCCGCCAGTACGCCGCATTGGTGGATGAGGCGGACAAGCACCAGCCTGACTGAAGCCAAGCTCTGGCCACGGAACCGGGCTTTGCCGAGCAGCAGGCGGGGCGGCCCCCGAAGAGGCAGGGAGCAAACGAAGTGAGCGACCATGGTGCCGTTTCCATACCAGCAGGGGCCGCGGGACTGGCTTTGCCAGACCGCAGGCGCAGCGGCCCCCTCCGGGGGCAGGGAGTTACGCGAAGCGAACGACCGTGGGGGCCAGTATTTCTACGGAGTCCCGCGCGTAACCCTACGAATGGGCAAAACAGCGGCCATTTCTTAAAGTTCTCCCACGGTTGATCGAACCGCCTTGAACGGTTTTTGAACCGTTTCCAACAACTACTTTCCGGAGAACACCATGCGCAACATCATCAAAGCTTCCGCTCTGGCCCTGTCCCTCGCAGCCACCGCGGCCAGCGCCCAGGCCGTACGGACCGAAAAAAACATGTCCCTAGAGCTGGCCAACCAGATTGCCGCCGCCAGCGTGGCCGCCTGCGCTGCCAACGGTTACGCGGTTGCCGCCACGGTGGTGGATCGCGCGGGCACCGTGCGCGCCGTCCAGCGTGCCGACAATGCCGGCCCGCACACGCTGGGCGCCAGCCTGCAAAAGGCGTTCACCTCGGCCTCGGCCAAAAACAACACCCAGGCCATGATGGAGGTTTCGCAAAAGAACCCCGGCGCGGCCAATCTCGGTGACATCCCCGGCTTCCTGATGCTGGGCGGCGGCGTGCCGGTCAAGGTCGGCAATGAAGTCATAGGCGCCGTCGGCATCGGTGGTGCGCCCGCCGGCAACCTCGACGAACAGTGCGCCGTGGCCGCGCTGGACAAGGTCAAGGACCTGCTGAAATAAGCACCGGAGCGCCAGCATGAACCGACGCCCTGCCGGACTGCTCCTGAACGCCCTGGCGCTGGCCGCTGCCTGCGGGCTCGGCGCCCTGGCGAGCGCGCCTGCGGCGGCTCAGGTGGCCCCGAGCGCCACCGAAGTCGCGCACTACAGGGGCCTGCACGCCGCCGCCCACCAGGGCGATGTGGCCCGCATTGACAAGCTTGCCTCGGCCAAAGCCGATCTCGATGCCCGGGATGGCAATGGCCGCACACCGCTGCACGTCGCCACCTTTGCGAGGCAGCAGGGCGCGATTCGCGCGCTCGTCAAGGCAGGCGCCCACATTAACCTGCTGGACCACGACGTCTACGATGGCGTGACGATTGCCTCGGTCGCCGATGACGAGGAAACGCTGCGCGTGCTGCTGGCCCTGGGCGCCAGCGCGAAGCAGGTGACCAGCCGTTATGACGGCACCGCACTGATCGCCGCCGCCCATCTGGGGCATGACGGGGTGGTCCGGCAGCTGATTGCCGCCGGCGCGCCGCTGGACCATGTGAACAACCTGCACTGGACGGCCGTGATCGAATCCATCGTGCTGGGCAATGGCGGCGCCCGCCACCAGGCCACGCTAAAGGCCTTGATAGACGCCGGGGCCAACCTGCAGCTGACCGACCGGCAGGGCAACACACCCTTGCAGCTGGCCCGGTCACGCGACTACGGCGAGATGGTGAAGATGCTGGAAAAGGCTGGCGCGAAGTAGTCGAGAGACGGGCCGGAATGCGCAGGCTTACTGCGCGGGCGCTACAGGCCGGTTCGGGTATACATGCAGGTGCGGCGTTGACTGCGCCAGGGCCAAAAAATCACGGTCGTTATGCACCAGCAAGGCCCCCTGTTCGAGCGCAATCGCGGCAATCAGACAGTCGGTCGATTTGCGAATCGTCAAACCCTGCTGGCGGGCTTGCCGGTACAGCTGCGCGGCGGCCGCGAAAGTTTCCAGCTCGTCCAGCGGCAACAACATGGTCTGAGCGCCCAATATCTTTTGCGTGACCGCAAACTGCCGCTCTGACGAGACGCCCTGCAGCACTTCGAGGTAAATCATCTGGGTCAAGGCCAGTTCTTCCTGCCCCTCTCTGGCCTGCACGAAACGCACCGCATCGGTGTCCGAACCGCGCAACCAGTCGATCCAGACGGAGGAATCGATCAGCAGCATCAGGCTTTCTTTTGCCCCGCTGGCCTGACAGTTTTCTTGACGGACTTTTTGAGTGGTCTTCCAACAGGTTCGGACAGGGGCGCTTGCGCCGCGGCCTGGATGGCCTCCGAGGGCGCCGCGGCCGCAGTGTAGATCGCCCGGGGCTGCTCTACCCGAAATTGCCCCACTTCATGACCTCGTGCCCAAGGCGCCTTGGGATCGTAGTCGGGGTCAACCCCTCCGATGCCGAACAACTCACGAATCGAGGGCCGACGGGCCCGCGCCACCATCTCGCGCAGGGCTCGGTCAACCACCTCGCGCTTGGTACGCGCGCCGGACAAGCGCATGGCCTCGGCCACGACGACTTCATCAATGTCGATGTTGGTGATCATGGGTATAAATTGTACAGTCTTTGTACAATTTATACCCCTTCGCAGCAATCCCGCAATCGCAATCTATACCCTGGTTATTCAGGCCAGCGTCACCCGCGCAAATTTGCGCTTGCCCACTTGCAGCACATAGGTGCCGGCGCCCAGCTTCAGGGCCTTGTCACTGACCACGCTGGAGTCCACACGCACGCCGCCGCCGTCAATCAGGCGGTTGGCCTCGCTGCCGGAAGGCGCCAGGCCGGCGGCCTTGAGCAGGGCGCCAATGCCCAGGGGCGCACCTGACAGCGACACCTCGGGGATCTCGTCGGGGATGCCGCCCTTGCTGCGGTTGATGAAGTCCTGCTCGGCCGCATCGGCAGCCGCCGCGTTGTGGAAGCGGGCGGTGATTTCCTTGGCCAGCGCCACCTTGGCGTCCTTGGGGTTGCGGCCGGCTTCGACCTCGGCCCTGAGCGCGGCAATTTCGGCTTCGCTCCTGAACGACAGCAGGGTGTACCAGCGCCACATCAGCACATCCGAAATGCTCAACACCTTGGCAAACATGGTGTTGGGATCTTCAGAAATACCGATGTAGTTGTTCTTGCTCTTGGACATCTTCTCGATGCCATCGAGCCCCTCGAGCAGCGGCATGGTCAGAACGCACTGGGGCTCCTGGCCATACTCGACCTGCAGGTGTCGGCCCATCAGCAGGTTGAACTTCTGGTCGGTGCCGCCGAGCTCCAGGTCGGACTTGAGCGCCACCGAGTCATAGCCCTGCATCAGCGGGTATAAAAACTCGTGAACGCTGATCGACTGGCCGCCCTTGAAGCGGTCGTGGAAATCGTTGCGCTCCATCATGCGGGCCACGGTGTAGCGCGAGGCCAGCTGGATCATGCCGCGGGCACCCAGTGGGTCGCTCCATTCGCTGTTGTAGCGAATTTCGGTCCTGGCCGGGTCCAGCACCAGGCTGGCCTGCCGGTAGTAAGTCTGGGCGTTGACCTCGATCTGCTCGCGGGTCAGCGGCGGCCGGGTGCTGTTGCGGCCTGAGGGGTCGCCAATCATGGTGGTGAAGTCGCCAATCAGGAAAATCACCGAGTGGCCCAAATCCTGGAGCTGCCGCATTTTGTTCAAAACCACCGTATGTCCGACATGAATGTCAGGTGCGGTCGGGTCCAGCCCCAGTTTGATGCGCAGCGGCACGCCGGTAGCCTCGCTGCGGACCAGTTTTTTGACCCATTCGTCCTGTGGAATCAGTTCTTCGCATCCGCGCAGGGAAACGGCCAGCGCCGTCCTGACACCGTCAGACAGGGGGAGATTTGTAACAAGTTCTTGATTCATAAGGGGTTTTCACATGCGGGGGCTTTATCCGACAGATATAATTCGTGCTCTCCTGCATCAGGCCGCCATTTTAGTTGGCCCGCAATTTGCTGATCAGGATCAGAAACGTTTTAAGTCCGGTGACGCCGGACCCTCACATCAGCAGTGCGGGCCAGTCACCGATCACCTTATATCGCAGTCAGGCGCACCAACCTCGGGTTATGGCGCCTTGGGTGCACTTTAGTTGGGAATTTTCGTTTTGCGCCTGCCCGCCCCCTCCCACATCCTGACATCCCTCGCGAACAGCCTTCGCCGCCACCCCAAACGAGTCACCGGCAGCCTTGCCGCCTTGCTGCTCGGCACCGGGGTGACCGCGTTCGGTGTAGCGCCACTGGCACCCGATGCCGCCGATTTGCCGGTTTACCAGGTGCTGGAGGCGGTGCAACCCCTGCCTACGCAAGCCCAGACCGACGCACTAGGCGACTTCCGCTTCAACCTTTTTCGCACCGAAGGCACGCGCAGCAGCGACACCGCCGACACCCTGCTCAAGCGCCTGGGCATCAATGACCCAGCCGCGGCAGCCTTTTTGCGCAGCGACGCCAACGCCCAGGTGATCCTGGCAGGCCGCACCGGCAAAAATGTAACGGCCGAAGCCAGCGACAGCCAGCAACTGCAGAAGCTCAGCATGCGCTGGCCCACCGACGACGAGACGATGTTCAAGCGGATCGTGATCGAACGCACCCCCACCGGCTTCAGCTCCCGCATAGAAACCGCGCCCTACACCAGCTCGGCACGGCTGGCCAGCGGCAGCATCCACACCTCGCTGTTTGCCGCCACCGACGAAGCCCACATTCCCGACGGCGTGGCCGTGCAGATGGCCGAGATTTTCTCGGGCGACATCGATTTCCGCCGCGCGCTGCGCAAGGGCGACCGCTTCAACGTGGTCTACGAAACCCTGGAAGCCGACGGCGAGGCGCTTCGCACCGGTCGTGTGCTATCGGCCGAGTTTGTCAACGCCGGCAAGGCCTACCAGGCCATGTGGTTCCAGCCCCCGGGTCAAAATGCCGCGGGCGCACCAAACAAGGGCGGCTATTACACGCTGGACGGCCAGAGCCTGCGCCGCGCCTACCTGAGCTCCCCGGTGGAATTTTCCCGCATCAGCAGTGGTTTTTCCATGCGCTTTCACCCCATCCTGCAGAAATGGCGCGCGCACCTGGGAACCGACTTTGCCGCCACCACGGGCACGCCCGCACGCACCGTGGGCGACGGGGTGGTGGAGTTTGCCGGCGTACAGAACGGCTACGGCAACGTGGTTTTCATCCGGCACCGCAACAACCACGAAACCGTGTACGCGCACCTGAGCAAGATCTCGGTACAGCGCGGCCAGAGCGTCAGCCAGGGCCAGACCATTGGCCTGGTCGGCTCAACCGGCTGGGCCACCGGCCCGCACCTGCACTTCGAGTTCCGTGTCAATGGCGCCCAGCAGGACCCGATGACGATTGCCAAGCAGAGCGAAACCATTCCCGTCTCCGCAGCGGCCCTGCCGGCGTTCAGGCAGCTGGCAGACGGCGTCAGAAACCAGCTTCTTGCTGCTGCCACCATTTCGCAGACTCGCGCGGAATAAATAGGGCCCCCACGCTTTTCACTGCGTGTAATGCGCTGCCCCCCGAGGGGGCCGCTGCGCCTGCGGCCCGGCTGAGCCGGTTCCGCGGCCCCTGCTGGGCTGGAGGGCTACCACTTCTGGGCTACTAGGGCCCCACGCTTGTCACTGCGTGTAATGCGCTGCCCCCCGAGGAGGCCGCTGCGCCTGCGGCCCGGCTAAGCCGGTTCCGCGGCCCCTGCTGGGCTGGAGGGCTACCACTTCTGGGCTACTAGGGCCCCACGCTTGTCACTGCGTGTACTGCGCTGCCCCCCCGAGGGGGCCGCTGCGCCTGCGGCCCGGCTAAGTCGGTTCCGCGGCCCCTGCTGGGCTGGAAAGCTACCACTTCTAAGACCCCCACGCTTGCTCACTTCGTGTAGCTCTCCATCCCCGAAGTGGCTAATTTTTCTCGGGCCGGTTTGCGAAAATTTGGGGCCGGGGCTCAAATGACCTGCAAGTATCGCTACCCAGCCCACTCCCTGCGGCAAAATAGCCGCATGCTGGATTACTACATTGGCCTGATGTCGGGCACCTCACTCGACGGCGCGGACGGGGTGCTGGTGGACTTCTCCGGCGACAAACCTCGCGTCGTGGCGGCGGTCACCGAGCCCTTTGCCGACAGCTTCCGGGCGGAATTGCTGGCGCTGAACACGCCCACCCACAATGAACTGCACCGTGCTGCGCTCGCGGCAAACCAGCTGGCCGCGGTCTACGCCAGGGTGGTCAAGACCCTGTTGATCGAGGCTCGCGCACAAGGCATCGCGCCCGTGCACATTGGCGCCATTGGTGCGCATGGACAGACCGTCAGGCACCAGCCGCAGAGAACGTCGCTGGATGCCGAGGGGGCGGGCTACACGCTCCAGCTCAACAACCCGGCCCTGCTGGCCGAACTCACCGGGCTGGACGTGGTGGCGGACTTTCGCAGCCGCGACGTGGCCGCCGGTGGCCAGGGAGCGCCGCTGGTTCCCGCCTTTCACCAGCGGATTTTTGGCAGGGTGGACAGCACCGTTACCGTGCTGAACATCGGCGGTATCTCCAACCTCAGCGTGCTGCCCCGCGACTGCGAGGCGCCCGTGTTGGGCTTTGACTGCGGGCCGGGCAATGCGCTGATCGATGCGTGGTGCCTGCAGCACACCGGTCAGCCGTTTGACGACGGTGGCGCCTGGGCTGCCAGCGGCAAACTGCTCTTCGGGCTGCTGGCCAGCCTGCTGGACGAACCCTATTTTGGGCAGGCTCCTCCCAAAAGCACGGGCAGAGACCTTTTCAGCCTGGCGTGGCTGGCGGAAAAACTGCGGCCATTCGCCGCAGAACGCCCCGAAGACATCCAGAACACCTTGACCGAATTCACTGCCAGCGCCTGTATCGCCGGTGTGACCCACTACGGAAAAGACAGCAAGGAGCTGATTGTGTGCGGCGGCGGCGCTTTCAACCGTCACCTCATGCAGCGCCTGCAGGCCGGCTTGCCGTCCCTGAACGTGAGCTCCTCGGCGGCCCATGGCCTGCCGCCCCTGCAGGTTGAGGCAGCCGCTTTTGCCTGGCTGGCCCGCCAGGCCGTCGAAAGGCAGCCCGGCAACCTCGCCAGCGCGACAGGCGCCGCAGGCCCGCGGGTGCTGGGCGCCGTCTACCCGGCCTGAACTCCACACGGCACACGCAATGGGTCAGGGCGAGGCCATCGCCGAAGATTGCACAAAAGCAAAAAGCCGCCCGAAGGCGGCTTTTTTTAATCTCAATATTTGAGGAGAGCGGACGGCTCAGGCGGAAAAACTGGAACCGCAACCACAGGTGCTGGTCGCGTTCGGGTTCTTGATCACGAACTGCGCGCCTTCAAGGTCGTCCTTGTAGTCGATTTCGGCGCCGACCAGGTACTGGTAGCTCATGGCGTCGATCAGCAGTGACACGCCATTTTTGGTCATGGTGGTGTCGTCTTCGTTGGTGATCTCATCAAAGGTGAAACCGTACTGAAAACCGGAACAGCCCCCACCCTGCACAAATACGCGCAATTTCAGGTCTGGATTGCCCTCTTCGGCGATCAGCTCGGCGACCTTGGCGGCCGCGCTGTCGGTAAAGACAAAGGGGGCGGGCATCTCGGTCTGGATATTTTCAGCAACTGCGCTCATGGAAACTCCGTAATTCTGGTCTCAACAAACAAATAGTACAGCAAATCGATCAACCATAGGACTCATACGTCTAAGCAGGAGCCTCGGGACAGCGCACCACCCAGGCATCAATTAGTTAGCGCTCACCGCCGGGATTGAGGGGGAGTTACTGGCGGCCAGCTTCAAGGGTGATTTTTCTTCCAGCTGCTGGAGCGTTGTGGGCCGCAATTGTCCAAAAATGACGGCGCCCTGGTGCATTTCAAGTGCCTTGTAGGACACACTTCCTTCAATTTTGGCCTTGGGCTGGAGTTCCAGCAATTCGCAGGCATGAACGGGCCCCACCACGCGGCCATTGATGATCACGTGGTCGGCCTGGACCAGCCCGGTCACCACGGCCGACTCGCTGATCACCAGAATACTGGGGCTGCCTTCATTGGCACGAATGTCGCCAATCACTTCGCCATCGATCCGCAGGCCGTCGGTGAACTTGAGGCTGCCTTCAATGCAGCTGCCCTGGGCAATCAGGCTTCTGATGGGGGGCTGTTTCTTTTTACCGAACATATAGCTTCCTGGAGGCGGGGGCGGGATGGTGGGCGGGGTGTGGACAGAGCGGGAGGTTAGAGCTTGAAGGTCTGAACCGAGCGGACTGTCGTGCCTTCAAGCACTTTGGCGGTCACTGTTTTTACCACGGCCTGGGGGGGCAAGTCGAGGACGCCCTCCACGCGGCGGTACTGTTTGAACTGTAAAGCCTGCGGGCCACCAGGCAAGGCCATGGCCCAGGGCTTTCCGGCCTGTGTGCCGTTCACTGTCAGGTCGAGCCTGCCATTGAAAACCGGGGCATTCTTGATCGGCTGAATGACCAGCACCTGCCATTTGAGCTGGGTCTCCGACAACACCTCGGCCTGCAGGCTGCGCAGCGAGGCCACTTCGGCGCCGCCCGAAGGCAACAGCTTCTCGAAAAACCCGAGGTCATCGCGCAGCGCCCGGTTGTCCGATTCCAGCTGGCGGATCTGGCTCATCATTTTCTCCTGCAGCGCCTTCTCGGCCGTCAACAGGCTGCCGGAAGTGTTGGCAACCGACTGCGCCTTGTCGCGGTCCGAGCGCAGGCTGGCGACTTCCTGCCGCAGCAGGCTCAGCTCCTGCTTGGCGTTGGTGTCCAGCCCCGCAATACTCTTGCCAAACTCAAAGGCCCACAAGGCGATGGCGGCGGAAAATCCCAGCATCAGGGCGCCGGCGATCCAGCGCAGGGGCCATGGAAGCGAGCTGCGGATGGCCATGCGCGGCGAACTGATGGTCAGGCGACGGCGAAACAGGCGGAATTTCAAAGGGCAGGTCCAGCGTTTTGGGTTCGGGAGGCTGCATTGTGCACGCAGACAGGGCCCGGTCCGGCCTCTGTGCGGAAGGCAACGTAAGGGATTGCATCAAAGGGTTGCAAGGAGTTGCAAGGGGTTTGCCAAAGGGGCCCCACAGCCCCGGAAACCCATGAGAAGACCCATGAAAAAGCCCATGAAAAAAGCCGCCAGGCGAACCATGGCGGCTTTTTTCGGGCAGGGAAAGCGGATTAACGCTTGCTGAACTGCTTGCGGCGGCGAGCCGAACGGAAACCGACCTTTTTACGCTCGACTTCACGTGCATCACGCGTGACAAACCCAGCCTGGCTCAGGGCCGGCTTGAGTGTTGCGTCATAGTCAATCAGCGCACGGGTAATGCCGTGGCGGACTGCGCCGGCCTGGCCGGACTCACCACCGCCGTGGACGTTGACCATGATGTCAAACGTCTCGACGTGGTTCGTCAGAAACAGGGGCTGGCGGCAGATCATGATCGAGGTTTCACGACCGAAGAACACCTGGATGTCACGGTCATTGATCGTGATCTTGCCGGTGCCTTTTTTGATAAACACGCGGGCGACGCTGGATTTGCGACGGCCGGTGCCATTGTTCCATTCACCAATCATCAATGGCTCCTTAGATGTCCAGCACTTTAGGCTGTTGGGCGGTATGCGGGTGCTCTGCACCACCGTACACCTTGAGTTTCTTGATCATGGCGTAGCCGAGCGGGCCCTTGGGCAGCATGCCCTTGACGGCTTTTTCCAAAGCGCGGCCGGGGTGCTTGGCTTGCATGTCGCGGAAATTGGTGGCAGTGATGCCGCCTGGATAACCGGAATGGCGATAGTAAATCTTGTCAGTCGACTTGGCGCCGGTGACGCGCAGCTGGGCTGCGTTGATGATGACGATGAAGTCACCGGTATCGACGTGAGGCGTATAAATGGCCTTGTGTTTGCCGCGCAAACGGAGAGCAACTTCGCTGGCTACTCGTCCGAGGACCTTGTCGGTCGCGTCAATCACAAACCACTCGTGCGTCACGTCAGCGGGTTTGGCGCTGAACGTTTTCATGAGTTTTCTCTTTTCGAGTTGGTTTGGCGGGTTCTTTTCCACGGTCGGTGTTCTTCTGATGAGAACCTCTTAGGTGGTCATTTGCGCGAAATTCTGAAGGAGGCAGGCCTCCCATGAAGCATCACGCAACTCTGCCGCGGAACCACGTGTGCGCTGCAGAGCCTTGGATTATATGAAAAATCAAGGGCTTACGTCAATCCACCCTCGCATTTGGCCCGCGAGAAGGTAGGATAGACCCATGTTTTCCTATCGCCACGCCTTTCACGCAGGCAACCACGCCGACGTGCTCAAGCACACCACGCTGATCGCGTTGATGAAGTACTTGACCCAGAAAGACACGGCGCTGACCGTGATTGACACCCATGCCGGCGCCGGTCTGTACCGGCTCGACGGCGACTACACCGAGACCAGCGGGGAGGCCCAGGAAGGCATTTTCAAGCTTCTTTCGGGTGAAAACCCGCCTTCCACCAAAGCGCAACCTGGCTCGCCAGCCACAAAAAAAGCAGCACCAGCCAAGCCGTCGGCCGAACACCCGCAACCCGCCGCTGCAGCCAAAACCACCGCCACGGGCGCCTGGGCGCCCGCCCTGCACGACTACCTGGAGCTGCTGCGCGGCCTGAATCCCCAGTTTGCCCAGACCGGCGATCCGGCCCACCTGAAAATTTACCCCGGCTCCCCGTTTATCGAACAGCAATTCCTGAGCGGGCGCGACAAGCTCAAGCTGTTTGAGCTGCATCCCACCGATTACAAGTCGCTGGCAGGCAACATCGAGCAGCTGGGCGTCGGCCGCCAGGTGGCCGTGGCCCGCGAAGACGGTTTCGAAGCCCTGAAGACCTTTTTGCCGCCGCCGGCCCGGCGCGCCATGGTGCTGTGCGACCCCAGCTATGAGATGAAAAGCGATTACGCGCGCGTGAGCGCCTGCATGGCCGATGCGGTCAAGCGCTTCGCCACGGGTACCTATGTGGTCTGGTACCCCATCATCCCGCGCCCCGAAGCGCACGACTTGCCGCGAAAGCTCAAGACGCTGGCAGTCAAGGCCGGGCGAAGCTGGCTGAACGCCACGTTGACGGTGAAATCGAGCAAATTAACCACCGGTACCGAGGGAGAAGTCATACGACCGGGCTTGCCCGCCAGCGGCATGTTTGTGATCAACCCGCCGCATACGCTCAAGGCGGAACTGCAAGCCGCCCTGCCCCAGATGGTGGCGCTGCTCGGGCAGGACCGCAACGCCGGCTTCACGCTGGACCACGGCGGCTGAGCTGACCGCAATACGCAATTGAGCAGAGGCAGCGCAGCGCCGACTATTGCGACAGCGTGTTGGGCGGAACTGTTCCCTTCACGGCCCAAGCCCGCGCAGTCAGAGTGATTGAACCATCGGCGGCCGCAACAAGCCGCGCCTTTAATGTGTCGCGTATGCGATCACGGGTGCCTGCGTCCAGGCCTGCAAGGTAGGTGGGCGCTGCGCCCTGCTTCCCCAAAAACGGGGTCCAGTAGTCATCGAAGTCCCGAAAAACTGTGGCGACATCAATGGCGCGCACTGATACCGAATTCAGGCCGACCTCGCGAAACAGCATCTCCAGGGGTTCAGGCTGGCAGAGTGGAAAGCGCTGACCCTGATCAACGCCGGAGTCCTGCGGATTGATCTGCACCGCCACATCCCAAAAGTGCCGCATCATCTGCATGCCACCGCGATAGTCCCAGACATAGGCAGCTACCGTGCCTCCAGGGCGCGTCACCCGCACCATCTCGGCTGCCATGGCTTGGGGGTCTGCCACGAAGTTCAGCACGAGGCCCGAAACAGTGGCGTCGCACGACTGGGCCGGCCAGGCGAGCGCCAGGGCATCGCCAAGGTCAAACTGCACCCTCGGGTCTTTGACCCGCTCGCGTGCGGCGCGAATAAAGCCCTCGGCGCGGTCCACGGCCAGGACCGCGGCCGGGTCATGACCTTCGAGGATGCATTCCGAAAGAGCGCCCGTCCCACAGCCCACGTCGCCCCACGTCAGGCCGGGTTCAACATTCAGCCATCCGAGAAACTCCCTCGCCACCGGGCGGCTCCAGCGTCCGACCCATTGCTCATAGGCATTGCCGGCACCCCATGTTTCCTTCGCGTTCTCAGCCATGTCGGCTCCCTCCTGCGCTCAATACTTCAGCGCGGTGCTCTTGCCCCAGAACACACGGTAGGCAAACACCGTGTAGCCGATGATCAGCGGCAACACCACGCCGGCGCCCAGCAGGATCACGCCCATGGCCTCTGGCGCCGCAGCCGCCTGCCAGATATGCAGCTGGTCAATCACCAGCCACGGAAACAGGCTGTAGGCCAGCCCGTAAAACGCCAGCAGAAACACACCCACCGTCGCGCCAAACGGCACCCAGGCGCCGTATTCGTTGCGCTGGGCGAGCCGCACCGGCAGCCGCTGCAGGCTGCGAAAAATCACCCCAAACAGCACGGCGGTTGCGGCAGGAATGGGCAACAGCAGCACGATGTTCGGAAAGGAAAACCACTTGGCAAAAATGCTCGGGCTGACCAGCGGTGTTGCAATCGAGATGGCGGCAATGCCGGCCACGGTGAACAGCAGGCTGCGGCGCGCCCAGCGCACCGCCTGCAGCTGCAGGTCACCCTCTGACTTGATGATGAGCCAGCCCGCGCCCAGCAGGCAATAGGCTGCCACAAGGGCCAGTCCGATCACCGCATTGAAGGCGATGGCCCAGCCGGTGGCGGCAAAGCCGGTGATCAGCGAGCCCAGCATGTAGCCCTGCGACCAGCTGGCCAGCAGCGAGCCGGTATAAAACATGCGGTTCCACAGCGGCTTGTGGGACGCGTGCGCCTTCACGCGAAAGTCAAAGGCCACGCCCCGCAGCGTCAGGCCGATCAGCATCATCGCCACCGGCAGATACAGGGCGCCCAGAATCACGCCGTGCGCCACCGGGAACACCGTGAGCAAAATGCCCACGCCCAGCACCAGCCAGGTTTCATTGGCATCCCAGAAGGGGCCGATGCTGGCGATCATGGTGTCCTTGTCGTCGTCGCTGGCGCGGTGCATCAGCACGCCCACGCCCAGGTCGTAGCCGTCCAGGACCACATAGGCCAGCATGGCCAGGCCCATCACCACCAGAAAAACAATCGGCATCCAGCCGGCGGCCTGCGTCAGGTCAGGGGCAAGATCAAGCATTTGCGGCTCCTTCTTTTTGCGGGTAGCTCACGGGATTGAGGGTGTCTTCCATGCCGGCGCCAGACGGTCGGTCGGCGTGGGTCTTGTGGCGCGCCAGGTAAAACAGCACCGAGATATAGGCCGCGATCAGCGCGGCATAGAGCGCGAGGTAAAGCGACAGGGTGAATGCGATCCGGGGCGCCGGCACCTTGGACGCGGCATCGGCCGCCGTCAGCACACCCGTGACCAGCCAGGGCTGCCGGCCGATCTCGGTGACATACCAGCCGGCCACCAACGCCACCCAGCCGGCGAAGGTCATGGCGACCAGCACCCGTGCATGCCAGGGGGTCAGGGTGCGCGCCGGGTCTTTCTTCCACGGCGCAAGCTGGTAGACCGTCGCCCAGCTCACGGCCAGCATCAGCATGCCCACACACACCATGATGCGGAACGCCCAGAACACCGGCGCCACCGGCGGATGCTTGCCCTCGAACTGGTCGAGCCCCTTGACTTCGCCGTCCAGCGAGTGGGTCAGGTACAGCGAGGCCAGCTTGGGAATTGCAATTTCATAACGGTTTTCCCGGGCTTGGGCATCAGGCAGGGCAAACAGCACCGCGGCCACGCCCCGCTCCGTCTTCCAGATGCCTTCCATCGCGGCGAGTTTGGCGGGCTGGTGTTCCAGCGTGTTCAGGCCGTGGAAGTCGCCCGCCACAATCTGCAGCGGAATCAGGATGGCTGCGAGGTACACGCCGGTCTTCAGGCTGGCCATGACCTCGGCGCCGCGCTCGTTGCACAGCCAGCGGTAGGCAGAAATACCCGCCACCAGAAACGACACGGTGAGCCCGGAGGCCAGCAGCATGTGCGTGAGGCGGTACGGAAAAGACGGGTTGAAGATCACCTGCAGCCAGCTTGTCACATGCGCCTGCCCGTTGATCATTTCAAAACCGGCCGGCGTCTGCATCCACGAGTTGAGCGCCAGGATCCAGAACGCCGACAGCGTGGTGCCGCCGGCCACCAGCAGCGTGGCGATGGTGTGCATGGTTTCGCTGACGCGCTCACGCGCAAACAGCATCACCCCCAGCATGGTGGCCTCCAGGAAGAAAGCCGTGAGCACTTCATAGGCCAGCAGCGGCCCGGCGATGTTGCCGACCTTTTGCATGTAGCCGGGCCAGTTCGTGCCGAACTGGAAGCTCATGGTGATGCCGCTCACCACGCCCAGCGCAAACGTCAGCGCAAAAATCTTCACCCAGAACTGGTAGGCATCCATCCAGTACTGGTCCTGCGTCCTGACGAAGCGCAGCTTGAAGTACAGCAACACCCAGCCCAGCGAAATGCTGATGGTAGGGAACAGGATGTGGAAGGTGATGTTGGCCGCAAACTGGATCCGGGCCAAAAGAAATGCGTCAAGTCCATCCATCGTCAACTCCTGTTTTTATCGGCAAGGTTGGCTGGCTGCACCGCGGGGCCCGGCGGGCCGTCAGACTTCGCCGCCACTGTGCTTGATGCCGCACGGCCTGTCAAACCGGCCTTGACGGTGCTGGCCACCTTGTCCTTCACCTGCAGCAGCTTTTGCACCTTGGCGCCCATCTTCATCAGGCTTATCAGCGTGGCCGAATCCATCTTCTGCACGTCGGCCAGCCAGCCCGTCATGAGCTCGATCAGGTCGTGCATCTGCTTCATGCGCGCCTGGGCATGGATGTCGTCCTGGTTCGCCGGCTGCTCCATCAGCGCATCGCGCAGCATCGACAGCGTCGGGTCAATCTCGCGCTTGCGCCGCTCTTCAGCCAGCGTGCGGAAGATCGCCCAGACGTCTTCCGGCGCGCTGAAATACTCGCGCCTGTCGTTGGGCAAGTGCTGCAACCGCACCAGGTTCCACGACTGCAGCTCCTTCAGCCCCATGCTCACGTTGGAGCGCGAAAACGCCAGCGCCTCGCCAATTTCATCGGCATTCAGGGCTCGTGGTGAAACATAAAGGAGCGCATATATCTGCCCCACGGTGCGGTTGATGCCCCAGCGGCTGCCCATTTCACCGAAATGCAGGACAAAACGCTGGGTCAGGGGGGCAAGGTTCATGCGCGGACTTGTTGAATTTTCAGGAATTACTGAAATTATAGTAAGTCCGGGATTTTTCTGCTCTGGGGCGTCTTTATGGCCCGATTTATTGTTCTTCGAAGGCTTTGCCAGCTACGGCGCTGGCGTCATTTGTCATCCAAATGGAGGATGTGCCGTGGGCTGATGCCCATCTACACTCGGGCATCTGCCGATGCTTCTCAGTCAATTTATCTAGATGGGGATCGGCCTTGAAGGCAGAAAACACATTTGAAAACAATGACTTAACTTTGTGTGGTGCCATTACAAGGGCTTCCCCCATGTATAAGCTCAATCTCCCACGTATTTCTGAACGCATCAGGGGCTTTACGCCTCCCGAAGACGGCGTCATGTTCGTTTTCGATTACGACGAAGTTTTCCGTATCACCCTCGGAGACCCACCTTCCGTTGAGACGCTTCGCGACAACCCCTATGAATTCGAGAGCAATCACCCCGAGCACTTTGGCGTCTCGGACAAAGAACCAATTCTCGAATCAGGTTCTTTCAAGCTGTCTTATCAGTTTGATTCGCGCTCCAATTTTCAGAACATCACTGTCGAATCACCCGAAAAGGCTGAGTCCATTCAGTTCAGAACGTTGTCTGGCGACTGGTTCATCGCAACATTTTCGCCGTGCCAAAAGTACTTGTTAATTGCCGAACCGTATCTCCTCGAGGTCTATTCGTTGCAATGAGCGCCCGCCTAACACCACGTATATGGACGCCCCCTCAACGGGCGACCGGGACCGCCGGCCATGCACCTGAGCCCGGCAAGGGTCAGCAGCCTGCCATTTTTTGCCTGTACAGGGGCTAGTTGGCCGCAGCAGCACCCGCCGGCGCCGTTCCGTACTTCGGGGTGCCGGTGGTGCCGACCATCAAGTGGTTGACCACGCCCATGACATCGTCCACCAGCATCACGGCGCGCTCCATCGCCAGGGCCTGCTCTTGTGACTGCACGCACCCCATCAATGTCACCAGCCGCCGTTCGCCCAGCACCCAGACACTGGTGTCGCCAAAACGGCCGTCCTGCTGGAGATAGACCGCCACCCTTGGAATGATCTCCTTGTCGTAAAGATAGGAGTTGGGCAAACGGCAGCGCCCGGATCGAAAGCAGCTGCCGCCATGCTGGGCACGCACGTGCGCCTCCGCGCGGAGTTGCTCTTGCGTGAAGGACGGCCCTTCAGGCACGGGGCAAGCCGCCATGGCGGAGCTCACCCGCAGGAAAGGGTCATCAAAGTAGTTTTGCCGGTCTTGCGCGACGGCAGGCATCAAAAATAATGCCAACCCGCCCATGACCAGCCATTCTCTCAGCCCTAACTTCAGCCTTAACTTCAGCCTCATCCTGATCTCCCCAGGGCCGGCGACGCAGCCTCCCGTGTTATTTTCAGATGAAATCGGGCGGCGACAAAATCCTGCAGGAGCCAGTCGCAGCCGCACGAACGCCGGTGCCCGGGCGCGGGAACGCTCAGGCGGTGGGCTTGGGCGCACCGACCAATTCAGCCAGCTGGTCCGTGCATTGGCCCCAGCCTTTGTGAAAACCCATTTTCTCGTGTGCCTCGCGGTCGGCGACGGTCCAGTGCATGACCCGGGCGGTGTATCGGGTGGCAGGACCGTTGAGACCGGCCACCTCTTCAAAGGTCAGCACTACTGTCATGAATGGCTTGTCGGACGGCGTCCAGGCCTCGGTGTAGGCATCGGTGAAAACCAGCCGCTCGTTGGGGACCACTTCAAGGTAGACGCCGCGATTGGGAAAGTCCGTGCCGTCGGGGCCGCGCATGACCACCAGGTTGGCGCCGCCGGGACGCACGTCGAGCTCTGCGCGCGGCGTGCTCCAGGGTTTTGGCGCAAACCATTGCGTCAGGAGTTCGGGCGTGGTCCAGGCCTTGAAGAGCTTTTCACGCGGAGCCTCGATATGGCGGGTCAGTACCAGTTCGCGGTCGGAAGTTGTGGCGGTGCTGTGTGAAGTGGTGGTCATGCGATTCTCCTGGGCTGGTTGGCATTTACCACGGCCAAACAGGCCGACAATACTTTTTTTGCAGGCCCCTTGCAGGCCGCCTACCTGTACGACGAAGCAGGCACGGCTTTCTCGACACTCAGAAATACAACCAACGATAAAAATTTGCATTTTCTGCCCGGGATAGCCACCGCACAAGGCATCAACCCGAACCAGCTCCGAACACCTTTCACAAGTCAGGCTTCTTTTTGATTTCCTGCAACATACGCCAGCAATAGAAAGCCGCCCGCCATCGCGGTGTTCTTGAGGAAGCTCAAAAGCTGCGCGTTGAACTGCGGCGGTTCAGCGGCCCAAAAGGCGTGCGCTATCAATGCCGACGCCAGGGTGAATGCGCCCATGACACCAGCTGCAAGCCGCAGCCGCCAACCCAGCACAAGCGCGATACCGCCACCGATCTCAAGCGCTACCGTCAATGCCAGCGCGATTTCGGGCAGCGGAATGCCGAGCTTGTTGAAGTAGCCCACGGTGGCGCCCCAGGCCAGCAGCTTTCTCATGCCGGCCACCAGGAAGATGAGGGCCATCAATGCGCGCGCTGCAAACAAGATGTTGCGATTTTGGGGGGTCATTTTTGTCTCCGGATGAAAGGAAGGACCTGGCCTCGGCTCAGTCGAGAGAGATTCTGGCGCGCTTGACGATTTCAGCGAAGCGGAGCTTGTCGGCTTCAGCGGCCTTCGTCACGTCCGAAGGTGGGGCAATCCAGGGTTCAAAACCGAAATTCGCCAGCCTGTCCTTGATGTCGGCATCCGCCAGCGCCTTGGCCACGCCGGACTGGATCCGGTCAACCACCGGCTTGGGCGTTCCTTTCGGGGCATACATCGCCACCCAGGTCGGCAGCTCGAAACCGGCCGGGCCACCGGACTCAGCCACCGTCGGCACATCGGTATAACCCGCCATGCGGTTGTGCCCCGCATAAGCCAGCAGCCTGACCTTCCTGGCCTTGTACAGGGGGCCGACGGTCGCGGCGGTACCAAAGGCCCAGTCCACCTCGCCAGTCGCCACGGCGGTGTAAAGCTGGGGGAGTTCCTTGAAGGGCACGTGCGTCATCTTCGCGCCGGTGGAATGCTCAAACATGGCGGTGCCGACATGGGCCACGCTGCCTATGCCCCAGCTTCCGTAGGTCAGGTGCCCGTCTTTGGCTTTCGCTGCGGCGATCAGTTCCGTCACGTTTTTCCACGGGGCGTTGGCGCCGACGACGATGAAGAAGTTTGTCTTGTACAGCGGCGCCACCGGTTCAAAATCCTTGGCCGGGTCAAACGGCAGCTGCTTGTAGAGGTGCGGCTGCAGCGTCATGTGCGTGGAATCCACGGTCATCAGCGTGTAGCCGTCCGGCTGCGCACGCTTGGTCTCGCCGATCGCCAGCCAGCCGTTGGCGCCGGGCTTGTTGTCGACCACCAGCTGCTGGCCCCAGTCGCGCGCGAGCTTTTCACCGACGCTGCGCATCACCGAGTCCGGGCCGCTGCCGGCCGAATACGGCAGCACGGCGCGTACCGGCTTGACCGGAAAGGTCTGTGCCGCCGCGGGCAGCAAGGCGCAAGCCAGCAGCACGGCGGCCGCGCCTGTCAATGTTTTGATCTGCAGAAATTTCATGGTGTTGTCTCCGTGGGTCTTGTGGTGGGGGCGTAATCGGGTGGCGGGGAAATGAACTTCAAATGAGTTCAGAGGGCTTCAAAGGCCGCGGTGAAGTGCGGGTCGCGCTGCTTCAGGTCGTCATGGCTCACCTGGCCGGTGCGCCGCATGTAGTCGTAGGCAAAACTGACCGGGTCCAGATGCAGTTTGCCGGCCACGTTTTCATACCAGTCCAGGCTTTTGGCGGCGGCGTTCTGAAAGCTCGACGAGGCCGGGCGGCGTGTCGCCTCAAACGCGGCAAAAGCAGCATGCAAGTCACCAGGATGCGCCACCAGCCCCTTGTGCAGCGCAATTGCGTCCTGCATGGCCATGCGCGTGCCGGAGCCGAGCGAGAAGTGAACCGTGCGCAAGGCATCGCCCAGCAGCACGATGTTGCGATGCGTCCACTGCTCGTTTTTAACGATGTTGGCTTCAAACCAGAGCGAGCGGTTGGTCAGCAGCGCGTTGGCGCCCAGCTCGGCGCCAAACACCTGCGTGCAGTAGCGGCGGCTCTCGTCTTCGCCGGCCGTGTCCAGCCCGGCGCGCTTCCAGGTGTCGGGGTCAACCTCCACGAGGAAGGTGCTGAGCTCGGCGCTGTACTGGTAACTGTGGGCAATGAAAACGCCGTGCACGGTTTCCTTGAAGATCAGCGACACCGGATGAAAGCGCTGGCGCGTGCCGTACCAGGCAAACTTGTTGCGGCGTTTTTCAAAGCTGGGCCGAAAGTGCCCGGCAAACTGGGTGCGCACGGCGCTGTTGCCGCCGTCAGCCGCAATCAGCAAATCCACCTCCGAAGCCAGCGCGCTCACGTCGCCGATGCGCTGCCCGTAGTGAATGCGCACACCCACGCGCTCGCAGGCCCGCTGCAGCGTCTGCAGCATGTCGATGCGGGCGGTGCGCGAAAAGTGGTTGCCGTGGATCTGCACATGGCATCCGCGGTGCACCACCTCCATGTAGTCGCACTTTTCATGGTGGGCCGTGAACTCGGCAAAAAATTCCGCGTCAGCCTCCTTCAGGAAGGCCAGGCCCACATCGGAAAACACCACGCCCCAGCCGTAGGTGGCGCCTTCGGGGTTTTGCTCATACACATTGATCTCATGCGCCGGGTTGTGCTTTTTGGCGAGCAGCGAGAAATACAGCCCGGCCGGCCCGGCGCCGATGACGGCGATCTTCATGGTGTGATCCTCTCTGGCATGGTGGATGGCGCTGTTGCGCAGGCCGCCTGGTAGCGCTCCAGCGCGGCGCGGAACGCCGGCGGGATCTCAATCGAACGGCGCTCGTCGCGCGCCACGCACACCGGCGTCAGCGTGGCGACAAAAATCACCTCCCCTGCGAGCGTGCGGCCGGTCACGTCGAGCACATAGGTGCGGCTGTGGATGCCAGCCACGGTGACCGTCATGTCGAATTCGTCGTCGGGCCGCAGTGAACGCCGGAAATCAAACGCCAGCGCGCGGCTGGGCGTGCCAAAACCCTGCTCGTGTTTGGCGCGCTGCGGCGTGGTGCCGAACAGCGAGCCGTAAAAAAGCTCGGCCGCCGAGATCACGTATTCGGAAAACGTCGGCGTGTAGACCACGCCCGCCGGGTCGCAATCGCCCCACTTGACGCGGCGGCGAATCATCAGCGGCCGCTCGCTCAACACTTGCTCGGTGGCGATCATGACGGGCTCCCTGCCGCTTCGGCGGCCAGCTGGTCGGCGATGCGCTGCTTCAATGCGGGCTTGTCGACCTTGCCCACGCGCGTCAACGGGTAGCTGTCAACGATCTCGACTCGTTCCGGGCACTTGTATTTGGCCAGGCCCAGGCCGACGAGGAAGGCGCCGAGCGCCTTCACCTCGGGTGCAATCATGCCGGGGCGCGGAACAATAAAGACGCAGGCCTTCTCGCCGTAGAACGGGTCGGGCATCGCAACCAGCTTGGCGTCGGCCACGGCCGGGTGCTGGCTGACGAAGCCTTCGACCTCTTCGCAGCCGATTTTTTCGCCGCCGCGGTTGACGTTGTCGCGCAGCCGGCCTTCAAAGGCATAGCAGGTGACGCCGTCCACCACATAGGCGGTCATCATGTCGCCGGTGCGGTAGAAGCCGTCGGAGGTGAAGGCTTTGGCGTTCGCCTCGGGATTGCCGAAGAAGCCGGTCAGGCTGGACGGGCCGCGAAAGCACATCTCGCCCATCTCCCCGGGTGGGCTCGGTTCTTCGGTTTCGGGCACCAGCAGACGGATCTCGTCGTGCGCGCAGCCCGAAGTGCCCTGCGTGTGGTGCCGCGCAAAGGCCGGCGCATCGGCGGGCGAACCGAGCAGCAGCCCTTCGGTGATGCCGTACAGGTTGGAGCAAGGCACGCCAATGTGCTTTTCCAGGTTGTCGGAGCGGCTCATGGTGGCAAAGAGCTGCAGCGACGACAGGTCGTGCCTGGCGATGTCGGTATACGCCAGCAGCTGCGGCGCAATCGGGCCGATCGACAGGGCATGCGTAATGCGGTGTTCTTCAATCAGCGCCAGCATGCGGGCGATGTCGACCCTGGGCATCAGCACCACGGTCACACCCATCAGGGCCGCAGGCATCAGTGTGTACAGCTGGCCGGCGTTGTGCAGCAACGGCAAGGACCAGATCACGCGGCTGCCGGCGTCGATGCGGTAGCGCCGCATCCATGCGGCGGAATGCCCGAGGTATTCGGCATGAAAGCGCGGAATGATTTTGGGCACACCGGTGGTACCGCCGGAGAGCTGGAAGCTCAGCACGTCTTCCATGCCGAGCGCAATATTGCCCAACTGCTGCCGCGCCTGCTCAAGGGGCATGTCGGCGATCAATGCGTCGATGCCGGGCAGGCCGGCCACCGTGCCGCGCACCACGACAAGGTGTTCCAGTGACGGGTGTCGGGCCGCCATGGTCCGGGCAAAACCGACCAGGTCGAAACTGCCGAAATCGGCCTGCACAAAATAGCCGCGGGCGCCCGACTGGGCGGCGAGCTGGCCGATTTCGACCTCGCGGTGCTGCGGCAGCGAGCACACCGGCACAATGCCGGCCTTGTAGCAGGCGAGCAGCACGATGGCGGTGTCCACCGTCGTGCCGAGCTGGAAGATGGCGCGGTCGCCCGTCGCCAGCCCCATGGCCTGCAGCGCTGCGGCCAGGCGATCCGTTGTTTCGTCCAGCGCGCGAAACGTCAGGCTTCGCTCATCGCTGATAAAGGCCAGCCTGTCGGGGTAGCGCGCCGCCGTGGCGCGCAGGCAGTCGCCCACGGTGGAGGCCACCCAGGAACCATTCGCCAGCGAGGCAGTGGCGCGTTGGTCGGAAGGGTAGGTCACGCCCTCGATAGGGCTTTGAATGTCTCGCATGCTTGTCTCCGGGGTCTCTTTCGTTCGCTTCGGTTTTCTTGGGGTCTCTTGGGCTTCAGCGCGTGCTCAGGGCCGGGCCGGTGCAATAACCACACGGTCCCGCTCAAACACTTCAATGTGCCCGCGAACGCCGCCGGTGAAAAGCCCATACCAGACGGCGGGTTTGAGGCCCAGCGCCTTGCGGCGGAATTCCATCGGCTGGCCCGCCTCGATCAGGTCGTAGTCGCCGGCCGCCGTCACGCGGCATTCGGGCCGCGCCGCGGCGTCTTGGACCAGTGCCGAAAACTCCGCCAGCCGGGGCACGTAAATACCCACACCCGGGCCCGCGCGGTCGCCAGCGCCGCCGCGTTCATCCAGCAGTCTGGCCTTGGCGGACCAGATGTCGTCAATACGGGCCAGACGGCTGCCGCGCTGCACGGCGGCATCTTCAGCCTCCAGCGCGGCCTGCAGAGTCAGCGCACCGTCATCGGCATCGAGCCGGTCCAGCGGGCGCAGCTTGCGCGTGAACTCGACAAAGTAGCCGTTGGGATCGCGCACATAGATGGACTCGATGACTTCATGGGCGGTTTCCACCGAGACGTTGAGCCCCTGCGATTCAAGGCGCTGCTTCCAGGCCTGGAGTTCTTCGGCGCTCTCGACGATCCATGCGGTGTGGGTTGCGTCGAACACGTGGTCGTCGGGCAGCGGCGGCTTCGATGCCCGGTCTTCCATCGCGGCCGGCAGGTCGGAGCCCAGGTAATAGAAGAAGGCAATCGTGCTGCCGTTGCCGCTGTCGAAGAAAAAATGCAGAAAGTCCGGGTGCGTGGCCGGGCCCCAGCCGCGGGCCGAGATGACATGCACCAGCGGCAGCCCCAGCTTGTCGCGGTAGAACTCGATGGTTTCGCGCAGCTTCCAGGTGGGCCGGGCGGTGTGGTCAACGCCGCGCAATGCGGGTTGGGGAAGCAGGTCACGGGCTGACATGGTGGTCTTTCTGTCATGAGGGTGAAAAGGTTGTGCGAAAGGGCGCGGGGCCATCACTGCGGGAAGTGCTCCTGGAGCCAGGCGCCGAGCAGCCGGCCGGCCTCCAGCCGCCCGGGCTCTTCACCGGGCGACAGCGCACGGCCGTGGTGGTCGCCGCGCACGCGCAGATGGCGCTTGTCGGCGCTCGCGAGCGATTCGAAAATCTGCCGTACGTCGCCCGGAAAGCAGGCCTGATCGCCGGTGTACTCGACCACCAGCACCGGCTGCGTGATGGCCGCGGCGGTCTTGGCCAGCGTGGCGTTGGACGAGATACCCGACCAGGTGGAAAGCCAGCTCTCCGGCGTGCACTGCCGCGCAAAGCCGACCGCGCCATAGTTGGAGGCAAAGGGCTCGGCGCCCCACAACGATCCAAACTTGCGGTCCGACGGGTCCAGCGACAAATCAAGGCAGCGCAAATCGCCATCGGTGCGCCAGACGTTGATGATGGGCGTGTGGCCTGCCAGCCGCCGGTCTTCCGCGCTGGCGCCGTTATCCGCGCCCTTACCCGCGCTATCAACCGCGGCCTTGACGCGCCGGCGCGCCGCCAGGCGTCGCTCGATCAGTGCGCGGGCCGTCGCGTCCAGCCGGGCGACACGCTCACGCTGGGCCGCCCGGTAGCGCGCCACAAACTCCGGTGCATAGCGCGTGGCTTTCGGGCCGGCATAGCCGTTCGCCGGGTTGAGCGGGTCGAGCGAGGCGTCAACCGACAGCGCATCATTTTCGTCGGCCACCGAAGGGTCGATGCAGTTCATCAGCAGCGCGCCCTGCCCCGGGTGCGGACCGATGAACACCATGCCATCGGGCACGGGCATGTTGAGCTCTGCCAGCTGGGTGGGCTTGCCGCCGGGGGTTTTGGCAATGCGCGACTCGCGCGGCAATGCGGCCTGCTGCGCATAGAAGGCATACAGGCCGGCGCCGCCTGAATTGCCCAGCAGCACGATGCGCCTGAAGCCGCGCGACCGGAGATAGGCCAGGCCGGTGGCCACGTCGTGCAATGCAAATTCGTGCTCAAGCCGCAGGTCGTTACCGACCGAGCGCGGCGCCTGCGACCAGGCGGCGTAACCCGCCCCGACGATGTCCGGGATGAGGTAATGGCAGGCCATGAATTCCCGCGGGTGCATGACGCACACGACGGTGTCGCTCGGCGTGGCGGGCTGGTACAGCGAGCCGCTGGTGGCGGCGCCATCGGCGGTGCGCAACACCACATTGGTCGTGCGCGTGCCTTGCGGCACATCGCGCGGGTTCCAGTCGGTATTCAGAAATCCCGCGGTCGCCTGTGAGGCGGGCAGTGACGCGGTGTTCGCGGTGCTCGCGGTTTTGCCTGGATCGGTTGCTGTCATCTGTCAAGCCGCAGCGCGGCCCCCGTCATTGATTTGAACCAATGATAGGGATATTTGACAGTAGTGTCAATTATTTGACGTTAGTGTTAACCCGAATGCCGGAACGGCTTCTTTTTCAGGTGGTTGTCGAAAGCGGTCAGCGCATCGCGCATCTGGCTGACCGCCTCTTCCACCGACCCTGCACGTGCGCGTTGCGCGTGGTCGGGCAACAGCGCACGCAGGCTGAAGTCGGCGATGGACTCGGCCACGCCGCTGGCCGGCACATTGCCTTTGGCGTCGAACCACCAGGCGCACCAGTTGCACATGCCGATGATCGAAAACGCGGCGATGTGGGCGTTGGTGTCGCGAAACTGGCCTTCGTCGATCCCGCGCTGGATCACGCGCACAAAGTGCTCCAGCACCGCGCGGCGGGCCGCCTCGGCCGCCGCCCGGTGCGGCTCGGGCAGGTTGCTCTCGCTGCGCTCCACCACCCGGAACTGCAGCGGATGCGAAAGAATGAGGCCCGCATGCTGCAGGATCAGCTGCCGCAGCGCATCCCGCGGCGGCAGGAGATCGCGCTCCGAAACACTGGCGGCGAGCAGGCTGGCTTTTTCGGTGACTTCTTCGGTCAGCGCTTCCAGCATCGACTCCTTGCTGGGGAAGTAGTAATAAAGCGCCGTTCGGCTGACACCGACCGCGTCCGCGATGTCATTGATGTTGGTCCCGCCGAAACCTTTTTCGATAAACAGCAGGGACGCCGCGTCCAGGATGGACTGGCGCTGCGCGTCGTTGCGCGTGGGCCGGGGTCTGGCTTCTTTTGCTTTGCTCGTCATGTTCAAAATGTAGCGCACTCGCGCGCTGCGGGACGCGGCAGCCAGGAGCCCAAAAGCCCCGCTACAGGGCGTTGCCCGCTGACCGGCCCTGGCGCATCTTGCGCGCGCGGCGCTTTTTGGCCACCGGTGGCACTGGCGCCTCGGCCATCGGCGTGGATTCCGGCACCAGCAGCAGCACGTCTTTCACGCCCAGCCCCATCATGCCCAGGGCCTCGGCCGCGGCGCGGCTCACATCGATGACCCGGCCCGCGCCGAAGGGGCCGCGGTCGTTGATGCGCACCTCGACCTCGCGCCCGGTCACCAGGCTGCGCACACGCACCAGCGTGCCGAAGGGCAAGGTCTTGTGGGCTGCCGTCAGCGCATGCATGTCGTAGCGTTCGCCGCTGGCCGTGCGGCGGCCATGAAAGCGCGGCCCGTACCACGATGCCTGGCCGCGCTCGAGTTCGCGGGGCACCTCGCCGCCCAGCAACTCCGGCTCGGGTGCCACGGACATGTTGACCGGCCCAGGCCCCCCCATCGGGTCTGCCGGTGCCGTCGGAGCAGTGACGGCAGGCCTGGCGGCCGGGCCGGGTGGAACGCTCGCAGGCGGCTGTGCCGGCGGGGCTGTCGCACAGCCCGCCAGCACGGCCAGCAGGCTTGCAACAATCCAGACCCTGATAGCGCTCTGGTGCACAGGCTTACCTAGTGCAGTGTTGCACGCTATCTGGAACATAAAACCGCGTCTTTTGCGCCATGGCAGCGTTACAAATCCGCGCGATACCTGCGGGTATCGCTGTGGTTTGCGCCTTGCCCTGACCCAAAATCCATCGCTTTTATTGGTCCCATCAAGCATGCAACACTGCACTAGCCATCAGGCCTTGTACTGCAAACGCCGAAGGATCTCCGTCGTCGCAGCGGCCTGGTTCATCGTATAAAAATGAATGCCGGGCACGCCAGCCGTGCAGAGCTGGTCGCACAGTTCGGTGACCACGTCGAGGCCAAAGCTCTTGATGGACGCCGTGTCGTCGCCGAAGCCCTGCAGCCGCAGGCGGATCCAGCGGGGGATTTCCGCGCCGCAGGCATCGGAAAAGCGCATGAGCTGCGTGGAGCTGGTGATGGGCATGATGCCGGGCACCACCGGCACATCAAGGCCAAGTTTGCGCACATCGTCCACAAACCGAAAGTAGGCGTCCGCGTTGAAAAAGTACTGGGTGATGGACGAATTGGCGCCGGCCCTGACTTTGGTGCCAAAAGCCTGCAGGTCGGCATCGGCCGACTTGGCCTGCGGGTGGACCTCGGGGTAAGCCGCCACTTCAATGTGAAAAGCGTCTCCGGTTTCTTCACGGATGAAAGTCACCAGGTCGCTGGCGTAATGAAACTCGCCGCCGATGCCGTAGCCGCTGGGCATGTCACCGCGCAGGGCGACCAGGTGCTTCACGCCCATGGCCCGCAGGGTCGCCAGTTGCTGGCGCACCGTGCCCTTGGTCGCGCCAATGCACGAGAAATGACAGGCTGCGATCACGCCTTCGTCCAGGATTTCCTTGACGGTGCCAAAGGTGCCGTCTTGCGTGGAGCCGCCGGCGCCAAAGGTCACGGAGCAGAACTCCGGCTTGTGCGCGTACAGGGCCTGGCGGGTCACGCGCAGCTTGTCTGCGCCCTCAGGCGTCTTGGGAGGAAAGAATTCAAAACTGATGGGAAGGTTCATCGCAAGATCTCAATCGTTGTCGGTTTTCTTGTCGCGCCGCTTGCCGCGCGCCGGTCCCGGCTGGCCCGCATGGGCGGCTTCCGGGTCTTCATGCGGTTCGCGCGAGGCAGCGCGCGGAAGGCGCTTGGGCGCCTTGCGTTGCGGGGCAGCGGGCAGCGGCTGGCTCTCGCCGGCGTTGTCGTGGCCTTTGACCGCATGGATGAAAAACTCGCGGTTGCCGTCACCGCCGTCAATCGGCGATGCCAGCCAGGCCTTGACGTCCAGCCCCAGCGCAACGCAAGCATCGCGCAGGCGCTTTTCCACAAACTCGAACAGCGCCGCTTCGCGCACAATGCCACCCTTGCCAATCTGGCCGGGCTGCAACTCAAACTGCGGCTTGACCAGCATCAGCACATCGCCGCCGGGCTTGAGCAGGCGCACCACGGCGGGCAGCACCAGCGTGAGCGAAATGAAGGACAAGTCACCCGTCAGGAAGTCAAAGTCCGCCTCGACGGGGGTCTCCGCCTCCAGCCCGGCTTCATCATCATCATCATCATCATCATCAAATTCGCCCTCATCAGCCCCCGCTTCATGGGCAGGACCAGCGATCAGGTCCATCACCGTCATGGAGCGGGCATTGACGCCTTCGATGCAGACGACCCGCGGGTCAGCGCGCATGCTGGCGTGCAGCTGGCCATGGCCCACGTCCACGCCCACCACCTGCGCCGCACCGTGCTGCAGCAGGCAGTCGGTAAAGCCGCCGGTCGACTGGCCGATGTCCAGGCAGCGCAGACCGGCGACATCAACACCGGTGCTTTTCAGCGCCCCTTCAAGCTTCAGGCCGCCGCGCGAGATGTATTTGGCCTCGGTGTTGTCGAGCACCTGCAGCTCGGCGCCGTCCGGCACTTCATCGCCGTTTTTGGCAACCTTTTTCCACGCGCCGTCTTCTTCTGCGCGCCACTGCACGCCCGAAGCAATCAGGCGCTGGGCCTGAGAGCGGGTGGTGGCAAAGCCGTGTTCGACGAGAAATAAGTCAGCGCGCATGTAGCTCCATGGAGTGAACCCCACGCCCGAAAACATTCAGGCGGAGGCCTTGTCTTGCCCAGAGGGCCCTGTCTTGCCCCCTCTCCCTTTGGGAGAGGGTTGGGGTGAGGGCCGGCGGCCTTAAAAAGACTCGCTTGACGACTGGCGCCGCCAGCCCTCACCCCTGCCCTCTCCCAGGGGGAGAGGGAGTAATGCTGTCGCTTAATAACGGTAGGTGTTGGCCTTGTACGGGCCGGCCTTCGACACGCCGATGTAAGCCGCCTGCTCGTCGCTCAACTCGGTCAGCATCGCGCCGACTTTCTTCAGGTGCAGGCGCGCCACTTTTTCATCGAGGTGCTTGGGCAGCACATAGACCTTGCCCACTTCGTAGTCGGCCTGCTTGGTGAACAGCTCGATCTGCGCAATGGTTTGGTTGGCGAAGCTGGACGACATCACGAAGCTGGGGTGGCCGGTGCCGCAGCCCAGGTTCACCAGGCGGCCCTTGGCCAGCAGGATGATGCGCTTGCCGTCGGGGAAGATCACGTGGTCGACTTGCGGCTTGATCTCTTCCCAGGTGCATTTTTCCAGCGAGGCGACGTCGATTTCGTTGTCGAAGTGGCCGATGTTGCAGACGATGGCCTGGTCTTTCATCTTCGCCATGTGGTCGTAGGTGATGACGTTCTTGTTGCCGGTGGCCGACACAAAAATGTCGGCCTTGTCGGCGGCGTATTCCATGGTCACGACCTTGTAGCCTTCCATCGCGGCCTGCAGGGCGTTGATGGGATCGATCTCGGTCACCCAGACCTGGGCGCTCAGGGCACGCAGGGCCTGGGCCGAGCCCTTGCCCACGTCGCCGTAACCGGCCACGCAAGCCACCTTGCCGGCCACCATCACGTCGGTGGCGCGCTTGATGGCGTCGACCAAGGACTCGCGGCAACCGTAGAGGTTGTCGAACTTGGACTTGGTGACCGAGTCGTTGACATTGATGGCGCGCAGGGCCAGCGTGCCCTTGGCAGACATTTCATTGAGGCGCAGCACGCCGGTGGTGGTTTCTTCGGTCACGCCGATGATGTTTTTCAGGCGGCGGCTGTACCAGGTCGGGTCTTGCGCGAGCTTGGCCTTGATCGAGTTGAACAGGCAGATTTCTTCTTCGCTCGTAGGCTTGGAAATCAAGCTGGCGTCTTTTTCGGCCTTGGTGCCCAGGTGCATCAGGAGCGTGGCGTCGCCGCCGTCGTCCAGGATCATGTTCGGGCCTTCTTCAGGCGTGCCCTTGGCGCCGTTGAATTCGAAGATCTTGTGGGTGTAGTCCCAGTAGTCGGCCAGGGTTTCGCCCTTGATGGCGAACACCGGCGTGCCGGCGGCGGCAATCGCGGCGGCGGCGTGGTCTTGCGTCGAGAAGATGTTGCACGAAGCCCAGCGCACTTCGGCGCCCAGAGCCTGCAGCGTTTCGATCAGCACGCCGGTCTGGATGGTCATGTGCAGTGAACCGGTGATGCGCGCGCCCTTCAAAGGCTGGGCTTTGGCGAATTCTTCGCGGATGGCCATCAGGCCGGGCATTTCGGTCTGCGCGATGTTCAGTTCCTTGCGGCCCCAGGCGGCAAGCGAGATATCGGCAATGGTGTAGTCGGTGGAAGGTTTCAGGACAGCGCTCATACGGTTCTCCAAATTCAAACGTCAACTGGGCAAAATCGCCACGGGCAAGGCGCTTTCGAAGCAGTGGGGGAATTCAGTCATTCACCCGGCTTGAGAGAGCACTTGCGGGTGAGCGTGGTTGCAATGAAGTCCTGAGCCTGGTCCACGTGGTGTGGGTTGCAACGCTCCTCAGGAATCCGCCATTGTACCGAAGCCGGCCGCACCGCACCAGCGCCTGGAATCGGCATGCGAAAATTTCACGATGCAAGAACTCGACAACTGGCCCGCAGACGAGCGCCGCCTGATCTCCGGCGTTTTCACCGACATCGATGACACCCTGACCACCGAAGGGGCGATTACCCTTGATGCGCTGGAGGGCTTGGCTCAATTGAAAGCCGCCGGGCTCAAGGTGGTGGCGATCACCGGACGGCCAGTGGGCTGGAGCGAGCCTTTCGCGGCAAGCTGGCCGGTCGATGCCATCGTGGCGGAAAACGGGGCAGTGGCGCTGCTGCCGGATGCCCAAAGCGCCGCGCCGCGGCCGCTCTCAAAAATCTACCAGCAGAATGCGGCCACGCGTGCAGCCAACTTCACCCGCATGCAGGCCGTGCTGGCGCGCATTGAGCGGGAGCTGCCCGGCATCCACCGCGCCACCGACTCGCCAGGCCGGGAAACCGACATCGCCATCGACCACAGCGAGTTCACGCAGCTCAGCGACGCGCAGATCGCCACCGTCGTGGCGCTGATGAAGAGCGAAGGCATGCACGCCACCGTGAGCAGCATCCACATCAACGGCTGGTATGGCGGCCACAACAAGCTTGAAGGCGCGCGCTGGATTGTTCGTGAACTCTGGCAGCGCGACCTGGACGCCGAGATGGGTCAATGGGTCTATGTGGGCGATTCGACCAACGACCAGCTGATGTTCAAGACGTTCGCCAACAGCGTGGGCGTGGCCAACATCGCGCGCTTTGTGCCGCAGTTGACGCACCTGCCGCGCTATGTGACGCGCGGCGAGCGTGGCGCGGGCTTTGCCGAAGTGGTAAAGATTTTGCTCACCCCTGCTGACGCTCACTTCGTGTAGCGTCCCCTCCCCTTGCAGGGGACGGCGCCTGCGGCCGGGCAAAGCCCGATCCGCGGCCCCTGCCGGATTAGCGGAGGGCGGCCGCGCGGCGCAGCGACGCCCAGCGCAGCCACGCGCCCAGGCCGGCCACCGCCAACACCAGCGCGGCGTAACCCTCGACCGTGGCCGGCAGGCCCAGCGGCGCGATCAGCCGGCCGGCCAGCATGGCGGGCACGCTGAAGGCGAGATAGCTGGTGGCATAGAGCGCGGCAAACAACTCCGCCCGCTGCTGCGGCTGCGCCAGCGGCGCCAGCGTCTGCACCTGCGCGGAGAAAGCCGAGCCGCCGCCGAAACCGGCCAGCGCCGTTCCCGCAAAAAACAGGCCCACCGAATGGACGGCCAGCGACACGGCCACCAGGCCGGCGCCCAGGGCGAGCCAGCTCATACCGACGGCGCTCATGCGCGCGGGAGCCAGGCGCCTCAACAGCGTGGGTGAAACGGCGCCCAGGCCGAAGAATGTGGCAATGGCCAAGCCGTTGACGATGCCGTTGTGGATGCCGAAGATTTGCTGCAGCACCGAAGGCACCAGCGACAGGTACAGGCCCGCGAGCGACCATACCGCCAGCATGGTCGGCACCCCGCGCACAAACTCGGCACGCGCCTGCACCGGCACCGAAATGCGCGGCACCAGCGAGGCCAGCGCGCCGGGGCGCGGCGTGACGCTTTCAGGGAGGAACAGCGTGGCCACCGCACCCGTCACGCAGATGGCGGCCAGCACGCCGAACACCAGCGGCACCGGATGCAGCGCGAGCTTGACGGCGATGCCTGTCAGCAAGGCGCCCACGGCCAGCCCCGCCAGCGGCGAGACGCTGCCTATCATCGCGCCCAGCCGTTTTTGCGACGCCGGGGCCGCTTCCACCACCGCCGCCGTCAGTGCGCCGCTGACCATGCCGGTCGCAATGCCCTGGACGACGCGCGCCGCGATGATGCCGCCTATGCCCTCGGCCAGCAAAAAGGTCAGCATCGCGCCGGCCTGCAGCAGCAGGGCGACAAACACCACGGGGCGCCGGCCGATGTGGTCGGACAGCGAGCCGGCCACCAGCAGCGAGGCCAGCAGCGCAATCGCATAAATCGCGAACGCCACCGTCAGCAGCGCCGGCGAAAAGCCCCACTGCTGCTGGAACACGACAAACAGCGGCGACGGCGCGCTACCCGCCACAAAAAACGCGAACAGGAGGATCGCCAGCAGCGGGAAGGCGGCTGCCGGCGGCAGTTGCCAGCGAGCGGCGGAGGATGAAGAGGGTTGCAAAGAGGGGGCGGCGGGTGCGGTCATGGGAAACGCTCAACTTTCTTAAAGCAAATTTATTTGCGTTTGTGAATTCTACGCCGAGTTTAAAATTAACGCAAACATCGTTGCTTTAAGCTAGAATCACCGCATGAATACCCCCACGACGCCCCAGACCAAACGCCCCGGCGGCCGCAGCGCGCAGGTGCAGTCCGTGGTGCGCAAGGCGCTGGAAGAACTGATTGCCCAGGAAGGCCGCGACAAGGTCACCGTGCCGGCCGTGGCCGAGCGCGCCGGCGTCAGCGCCTCCAGCATTTACAGGCGCTGGGGCGACGTGAACGGCCTGCTGGGCGAAACCGCGACCGAGCGGCTGGACCCGAACCGCCCGCTGCCCGAGACGGGCAACCTGAAAGCCGAACTCGCGGCCTGGGCCCGGGGGCTGATCACCCACCTCAACAAGCCCGGCAACACCTCGATGCTGAAGGCGGCGGCCGCGCTGGCCGGATCGGAAGAGACCAACTGCCTGAAAAACCGCCGCGCCGAAGCCACCGTGCTGGTGAACCGGGCCCAGGCGCGCGGCGACGCCACACCCAGCGTGCAGCAGGTGCTGGACCACATGATGGCCCCCATCATTTACCGGCTGATCTTTGGCTCCGGCGTCGAGCCGGCGTTGGCCGACCAACTGGCCGACGAGCTGTTTGCGCTTGTGGATTAGACACACCCCTATCGAGGCTCACTTCGTGTAGCCTCTTTTCCCCTTGCAGGGGACGAGGCTTGCGGCCCGGCAAAGCCGGTTCCGCGGCCTCCACTGGATCAGACCGGGCCACTGGCACCGTCCCAGGGACGACACGCAGTGAGTCCCGATAGGAGGTGCGCCAGTTCAGTTGGGCTTGGCCAACCCGAGCTTGTCGATCAAGACCTTCTCCCGGCCGACCGTGTCCTGCGCGAACTTCGTGTATTCGGCCGAGCTCATGTAGTTGGGCAGCATGTCGTAGCGGCCCAGGGCGGCGACGTAGCTGGGTTCCTCCATCGCCTTCTTGAACGCGTCGTGCAGGCGCTTGACCACCTCGGGCGGCGTGCCCTTGGGCGCGCCTATGCCGAAGGGCGAGTTCTGCACGATGTCGTAGCCCAGCTCCTTCAGCGTGGGCGCATTGGGGAATTTGTCGAGGCGCTTCTCTCCCCAGGTGTTGAGCACGCGCAGCTTGCCGGCCTCGACCTGCGGCGCAAAACCGGTGCTGTCGGCACCTGCCATCAATTGACCACTCACCAGGGCCAGCATCAGGTCGGCGCTGCCTTTGTAGGGCACGTGCTGCAGTTCGATGCCGGCCTTTTGCGCTATCAGCTCGGTCGTCAGGTGCGGGCTGGTCAGCGTGCCGGTGGAGCCGTAGGTCAGCTTGCCGGGGTTGGCCTTGGCGTAAGCGACAAAGTCTGCCCAGGTCTTGAAGGGGCTGTCTGCCGGCACCACGATGCCGAAGGCGTAGCCGGTCACATTGATAACGTAGCTGAGGTCCTTGACCGGGTCCCAGTTGATCTTGGTGGTGTAGCCGAGGCGGAACACGCCCAGCGGAATCTGCGCCAGCGTGTAGCCGTCGGGCGCCGAGGTTTGCAACTGCTGGGCCGGCAGGGTTCCGCCGGCGCCGGGTTTGTTTTCCACGATCACCGGCTGCCCGAGGATTTTCGAGGCATTGTCGGCCAGCGAGCGCATGGTGATGTCGGTCGGCCCGCCCGCCGGGAAGGCGACGATCAGCTTGATGGGCCGGACCGGAAAGCTGGAGACCTGGGCCTGCGCAGCACCCAGCGCGGCCAGGGTGGGCGTGGCCAGCGCGGCGGCGGTTTGCAGTAATTGGCGGCGTTGCATAAGGGGCTCCCGAAGTGATGGCATGGTTTATCTGCCGCCATCATGCGTGCGCCAGGCCCCCGGCGCATCAGGGCAACACCTGAAGGACTGTCACCTGCGTTGCAGGGCCCGAAAGCGCCTGAAAAAGGCACTTTTCAGGCATCAAACAGGGCTACACACCAATGCCAACGAGCGTAAGCAGCTACAAATTTAATAGCAATCATACACGCAACATCGCACGTCCGCCTTCCACCAGCAGGGGCCGCGGGACTGGCTTAGCCAGACCGCAGGCGCCGCCCCCTTGAGGGGGGAACAGGCTACACGCAGTGAGCCTGGACGGGGGTGTTCAACCCCTTTCCAACACACTTTGCAAGGCTTTCCCGGTGTGCGTGCCCAGCTTCACGACGGCTTCCGGCGGCGCCGATGCGACGACCTGCCCGCCCGCGTCACCGCCGTCGGGACCCAGGTCAATCACCCAGTCGGCTTCGGCCACCACGTCCAGGTCGTGCTCGATGACCACCACGCTGTGGCCGCCGTTCACCAGCCGATGCAGCACGTGGATCAGCTTTTCGACGTCGGCCATGTGCAGGCCCACCGTGGGCTCGTCCAGCACGTAAAGCGTGTGCGGCGCCTTCTGGCCGCGCCGCGTGATGTCGTCGCGCACTTTGCTCAACTCCGTCACCAGCTTGATGCGCTGGGCTTCGCCGCCCGACAGCGTCGGCGAAGGCTGGCCCAGCGTGAGGTAGCCCAGGCCCACGTCTTTCAGCAGCTGCAGCGGGTGGCTGATGTTGGGCATGGAGGCGAAGAAGTCCACCGCCTCGTCCACTTCCATCTTGAGCACGTCACCGATGTTCTTGCCGCGCCAGGTCACAGCCTGCGTTTCTGGGTTGAAGCGCGCGCCGTGGCAGGTTTCGCAGAGCACCTTCACGTCGGGCAGAAAGCTCATGCCGATGGTGCGCACGCCCGCGCCCTCGCAGGTCGGGCAGCGCCCCTCGCCGGTATTGAAGCTGAAGCGCCCGGCGCCGTAGCCGCGCGCCCGCGCTTCCAGCGTGTCGGCAAACAGCTTGCGAACCGTGTCCCAGAAACCGATGTAGGTGGCTGGGCAGGAGCGCGGCGTCTTGCCAATCGGCGTCTGGTCGACCTCGAGCACGCGGTCCACCGCCGCATAGCCTTCAATGCGCTCGCAGCCCGCCCAGTCAGGCGTCTTGCCCTTGTCGTCGGCATCGCGCCCGGCCTTGGTGGAGCGCAGCATCACGCCCGCATGGACGTTGGTCAGCAGCACATCACGCGCCAGCGTGGACTTGCCGGAGCCCGAGACGCCGGTGACCGCCACCAGCCGGTACAGCGGCACGGTGACCGACACGTTCTTGAGATTGTGCAGGTCGGCATTGACCACGGTGAGCCAGGAGGTAAATTTGCTGGCCGCGGCGGGTGCGGCGTTGTGCAGCGCACTGGCGCTGGCTGCGGCCGCTTTCAACGCTGCGGCTTTCAGCGCGGCCTGCTTTTGTTTGCTCAGGGGCTTGGCAGGGGAGCCCTCACCCCCGCCCTCTCCCAGAGGGAGAGGGAGTAAGCCCGTTTCGCTCCCTCGCCCCTCTGGGGAGAGGGCTGGGGTGAGGGGCTTCTCCGTTTCGCGGCGCGCATGCAGCGGATGGATCAGCGGGTGTGCGAGGTAGCGGCCGGTCAGCGACTCCGGCACGGCCGACAGCTGCGCCGCCGTGCCCTGCGCGACCAGCGTGCCGCCGCGCTTGCCCGCGCCGGGGCCGATGTCGATGATGTTGTCGGCGCGGCGTATTGTGTCTTCGTCGTGCTCCACCACCACCAGCGTGTTGCCGCGGTCGCTGAGCTTGCCCAGCGCGCTCAGCAGAATCTGGTTGTCGCGCGGATGCAGGCCGATGGTGGGTTCGTCGAGCACGTAGCAGACGCCCTGCAGATTGGACCCGAGCTGCGCCGCCAGCCGGATGCGCTGGGCTTCGCCACCCGACAACGTGGGCGCGCCGCGGTCCAGCGTGAGGTAGCCCAGGCCCACGTCTTCGAGAAACTCCAGCCGGCTCCTGATTTCGGGCACCAGGTCGCGGGCAATGCCGGCCTCGCGGCCTGCCAGCGCCAGTTTTTCAACCCAGCGGCGAACATCCGTCACCGACAGGCCGGCGATGTCGGCAATGCCCACACCGGCAAACTTCACCGCGCGCGCCTGTTTGTTCAGGCGCGTGCCTTCGCAGGTGGGGCAAGCGGCATCGACCACGTCGTCCACCTCCGGCTCGCCAAAAGTCTGCTCGCGGCCTTTGTTGTCGTCGTCGCGCACCGAGTCGTCAAACACCTTGCGCTGCTCCTTGCTGAGCTTGACGCCCGTCCCCACGCAATCGGGGCACCAGCCGTGCTTGCTGTTGTAGCTGAAGAGGCGCGGATCGAGTTCGGGGTAAGACGTCGAGCAGACCGGACAGGCGCGCTTGGTGGAGAAGGCCTCCAGCCGGCCCAGGCCCTTGGTGGAGGCGCCCGCCATCATCGCGCCGCGCAGGCCGTCCAGCGGAGCCAGCACATGCACCACGCCCTTGCCATGCTCCAGCGCAGTCGCCAGCGCGGCCCGCAGCGCGGCTTCGTTCTCGGGCGTGACGTGGATGTCCGCCACCGGCAGCTCGACCGTGTGCTCCTTGAAGCGGTCAATGCGCGGAAAGCCGGTGGTCGGCAAAAACTCACCGTCGATGCGCAAATGCGTATAGCCGCGCGGACGGGCCCAGTCGGCCAGCTCGGTGTAGACGCCCTTGCGCGCGATCACCAGCGGCGCCAGCAGGCCGATGTGCTGGCCGCGGTAGGTCTTGAGCAGCTGGGCGGCGATGCTCTCCGGGCTCTGCGGCATCACCGCCGCACCGTCCTTGGTGCAGTGCTGCACCCCCAGCTTCACATACAAGAGGCGCAGGAAATGCCAGACCTCGGTGGTGGTGCCCACGGTGGACTTGCGCCCGCCGCGCGACAGGCGCTGCTCGATGGCCACGGTGGGCGGAATGCCGTACACCGCATCGACTTCAGGACGCCCGGCCGGCTGCACGATGCTGCGCGCATAGGCATTGAGCGACTCGAGATAGCGCCGCTGTCCTTCGTTGAACAGGATGTCAAAGGCCAGCGTGGACTTGCCCGAGCCGGACACGCCGGTGACCACATTGAACTTGCCGCGCGGAATATCGACCGACAGGCTCTTGAGGTTGTTTTCCTTGGCGTTGACGATCTGGATCAGGTTGGAGAAGGCCGGCCGCGTGGTCCAGGCCTTGGGCCGGGCCTCTTCCACGCCATGCACCTGGCCCATGGCCAGCTCGTACTCGCGCAGCGCCTTGGCGGTATGCGAGGTCGGGTGCTGGCGCACCTCTTCGGGCGTACCCTGGGCCACCAGCAGGCCGCCGCCCTCGCCGCCCTCCGGTCCAAGGTCGATCAGCCAGTCGGCCGAGCGGATCACATCCAGGTTGTGTTCAATGACGATCAGCGAATGGCCCGCATCCATCAGCTTGCGCAGCGCACGCATGAGTTTGGCGATGTCGTCAAAGTGCAGGCCGGTGGTCGGCTCGTCAAACAGAAACAGCGTGCCGCGGCCCGGGTGCTTGAGCGCCAGCGCCTGCTTGCTCGCGCTGCTCTTGCTGGCCGTCCTCGAGGCTTCGGCCAGAAAGCCGGCCAGCTTGAGGCGCTGCGCCTCGCCGCCCGACAGCGTGGGCACGGGCTGGCCCAGCTTCACGTACTCCAGGCCCACATCCACGATGGGCTGCAGCGCGCGCAGCACTTCGCGGTCCTGCGCGAACAGCTGCACGGCCTCGCTGACCGTCAGCTCCAGTACATCGGACACATTCATCAGCACCGGCTTGAGGTGGCCGACGGCCTTGCGCTCAATCGTCACCTCCAGGATTTCCGGCCGGTAGCGCTTGCCGTCGCAGTCGGGGCAGCGCAGGTACACGTCACTTAAAAACTGCATCTCCACATGCTCGAAGCCCGAGCCGCCGCAGGTCGGGCAGCGCCCGTCGCCGTTGTTGAAGCTGAATTTGGTGGCGGTGTAGCTGCGCTGCCTGGCCAGCGGCGACTGGGCGAACAGTTCGCGCACGGCATCCCACGCGCCCACATAGCTCGCGGGGTTGGAGCGCGCCGTCTTGCCGATGGGCGACTGGTCGACAAACACCACGTCGGTCAGGTGGTCGGCACCCATGAGCCGGTCATGCAGGCCCGGTGTTTCCGTGGCCTTGCCGAACTGGCGCAGCAAGGCGGGCGCGAGGATGTCCTGCATCAGCGTGGACTTGCCGGAGCCGCTGACACCGGTGACGCACACCAGGCGCTGCAGCGGAAACTCCACCGTCAGGTTTTTCAGGTTGTGGTCGCGGGCGCCTTCGAGGATAAGGCGCGGCGTGTTGTCGCTCACCGCGCGCTTGAGCCCCAGGCCCACCCGCTTGCGCGAGCCCAGGTAGGCGCCGGTCAGCGTGTCCGCGTGCCGGAGGTCCTCCGGCGTGCCGTCAAACACGATCTGCCCGCCCTTCTCGCCCGGACCGGGTCCCATGTCGATCATGCGGTCGGCCGCCAGCATCACGGCGGGATCATGCTCCACCACCACCAGCGTGTTGCCGGCATCGCGCAGCCGGTGCATGGCCTGGGTGATGCGGTTCATGTCGCGCGGATGCAGGCCGATGGACGGCTCATCGAGCACAAAGAGCGTGTTGACCAGCGAGGTGCCCAGCGCGGTGGTGAGGTTGATGCGCTGCACCTCGCCACCCGACAGCGTGCGGCTTTGCCGGTCCAGCGTGAGGTAGCCAATGCCAACATCGCACAGGTATTTCACGCGGGTCTGGATTTCCTCGAACAGCAGTTTGAGCGCTTGAGCTTCGCCGTGCCCGGCGCCTTCCCCTGCAGGGGAGGGAGTCAGTCCGATGCCCTCAAAAAAGGTTTTTA
This sequence comes from Polaromonas sp. P4_F4, assembly GCF_056401355.1. Lineage (NCBI taxonomy): Bacteria > Pseudomonadati > Pseudomonadota > Betaproteobacteria > Burkholderiales > Comamonadaceae > Polaromonas > Polaromonas sp. P4_F4. The sequence continues at coordinate 104,670 of NZ_JBFUJO010000003.1, forward strand.
ACCTGTCAATCGGCAGGCGCATCAAATCATGCAGGCACAGGCCCGGCAAGGCTTCGAGCTGCTGGCGGCTCCACTGCACGCCCACCGGCATGAAGCGCTGGCCAGGCGGCAGCACCGCATCGGCAGCCTCTTTGGAGCCAAGCCGCCAGAGCAGGGATTCCAGCTTGAGGCGCGCGCCGCCGCAGGTGTCGCACTGGGTGTAGCTGCGGTACTTGGACAGCAGCACACGGATGTGCATTTTGTAGGCCTTGCTTTCCAGGTAGGCAAAGAAACGCTTGATGCCGAACCAGTGCTGGTTCCATTTGCCGTTCCAGCTCGGCGAGCCGTTGATCACCCAGGCCTGTTGCTCGGGTGTGAGCTTGTACCAGGGCGTGTCACGCGGAATGCCGGCCGTTTCGGCGTGGCGCATCAAATCGTCCTGCGCTTCCTGCCACGCCGGCGTCTGCATGACCTTGATGGCGCCGGCGCGCAGCGTGAGTTTGTCGTTGGGTATCACCAGCCCGTAGTCGACGCCGATGACCCGGCCAAAGCCGCGGCAGGTCTCGCAGGCGCCCATGGCCGAATTGAAGGAAAACAGCGACGGTGTCGGGTCGGTGTAGCGCGTGTCGCTGTCGGGGCAGTGCAGGCCCGTGGAAAAGCGCCACATCTCTTCGGGCGTGGCGGAAGAGGACGATGCGGGGCCCGAGCCCATCACATACACATTGAGCCGGCCGCCGCCGCGCTTCAGCGCCATCTCGATGGCTTCAATCGCCCGGACTTTTTCGGTGGTCTGGATGCGAAAACGGTCAGCCACCACGTCGAGCAGCTTGTGCGGGCCCGCCGGCGTGCTGATCTGCCGCTCGGCATGCACCCGCGTGAAGCCGCTGGCGGACAGCCATTGCGTCACCTCTTCCGCGCTGGTGTTGCCGGGCAATTCGACCGGGAAGGTCATCACGAGACGGACCCCCACGCTTGTCGCTTCGCGTGCCTCCGGCGTTGCGCTGCCCCTTTCATCATGAAGAGGGGCTAATTCTCCTTGGGGCGGCCCTGCGGAGAATTGGACCCCCACGCTTGCCGCTTCGCGCACCGCCGGTGCAGCGCTGCCCCTTTCATCATGAAGAGAGGCTAATTCTCGTTGGGGTGGCGCTGCCGAAAGTTGGGCTTGCTCCAGAACTGCCGTGCGCGCCATCAGCTCCGCGTAAATCGATTCCGGCGAATCATGGCGCACCAGCTGCGCCGTCTGTTTGTCAAACAATTGGGCGGAGCGGGCGTACAACAGCTTAAGGTGGTCATTGAGCTCGGTCATGGTGCCCACGGTGGAGCGTGAACTGCGCACCGGGTTGCTCTGGTCGATTGCAATGGCCGGCGGCAYGCCCTCCACCTTGTCGACGGCGGGCTTGTCCATGCGGTCCAGAAACTGCCGGGCGTAGGCCGAGAACGTCTCGACATAGCGGCGCTGGCCTTCGGCGAACAGGGTGTCAAACACCAGCGAGGACTTTCCCGAGCCGCTGGGGCCGGTGACCACCGTCAACTCCCCGGTACGGATATCCAGATCGAGGTTTTTGAGGTTGTGCTGGCGCGCGCCGCGAATGCGGATGGTTCCCTGAGACATTGCTGGGTCTTTCCTGAAGAGGTCAAACATTCTAGACAGAGCTTCCGCGGGTGCGGCGCGTAGGGTTAAAGCATTACGCCTGCCCCGCTTCGGCCTCGCCGCGCTGGTGCGCCTGCCCATGATTTCCTGCTCGTGGTTCCTGTTCGTGATTTCCCCACTTCCTTATTCAGCGGGGATGCGTAAACTGAACGCCACCAGGAGCAAAACATGAAAAAACTGAATTTGTGGTGCGGCGCCATTGTGCTGATGGCCTTGAGCCACGCCAGCCAGGCGCAAATCCTGATCGGACAGACCGCCGGATTTACCGGCGCGGTGGGCGCGGGTGTCAAGGAAACCACAGAAGGCGCCAAGCTTTACATTGACGCCATCAACGCCAAGGGCGGCGTCAACGGCCAGAAGATTGAGCTGGTCTCGCTCGACGACAAGTTCGACCCCAAGCTGGCGGCCGAGAATGCACGCCAGCTGATTGAAGAGCAGAACGTGGTGGCGATGTTCCTGACGCGCGGTACACCCCACACGGAAGGCATCATTCCCATCCTTGAAAAAAATGGCGTGCCGCTGATCGGCCCGTCCACCGGCGCCATGGTGCTGCACCAGCCCGTCAAAAAGCACGTCTTCAATGTGCGCGCCACCTACCAGCGCGAAGCTGAAAAGGCCATCACCCACCTGCATTCCATGGGCATCACGCGGATCGGCATTGTGTACGCGGACGACAGCTTCGGCGCCGACGGCGTGGCCGGCGCGCAAAAAGGCCTGACGACGGCCAAGCTGCAGCCCGTCGTGCTGGAAAAATTCAACCGCGCCAAGCCCGACTTCGCACCGATTGCTCCCAAGGTTTTTCAGTCCAATGCGCAGGCCGTCATGATGGTGGCCTCCGGCCAGGCGGTGGTTGATGGCGTCAAGGCCTTCCGCGCGGCGGGCTCTGCGGCACAGATTGTGACGCTGTCCAACAATGCCTCCAGCGGTTTTGTGAAGAGCCTGGGCGAGAACGCGCGGGGCGTGATCGTCACGCAGGTCTTTCCCTACGAGCGCTCCATTGCCTACCCCATGGTCAGGGAAGCCCAGGAGATGGCCAAGGCCAAGGGGCAGAGCGAAGTCACGCCCGCCATGCTGGAGGGCTTTGCCGCGGCCAAGGTGCTGGTGGAAGGCCTGCGCCGGGCCGGTGCCAAACCCACCCGCGAAAAAATCCAGGCGGCCCTGGAAGGTCTTCGCAAACTGGACATTGGCGGGCTGGAAGTGAACTACAGCACGGAAGACCACACCGGGCTTGATTTCGCCGACCTGTCCATCATCGGGACCGACGGGAAATTCAAGCGCTGAAGGGAAGACCTCCCTCTTTCTCTTTTTCTTCTCTTTTTCTTCTCTTTTCTTTCTCTCTTTTTTTCTCTTTATTTGCGGCCGAGACGGCGCCGTATCACGCGCCAACGCCGGCCGTGCACCCCGCCCTCACAGCCTCAGCCATACAGGGCACGCTCGAGCTCTCTGAATTTCTCGGCGCCCACGGCTTCCTGGATCCTGGGTGCCAGTTCCTTCAGCTTCTCCAGGTCGCCGGCAGCCTCTACTGCCAGGTTGAGCCGGAAGCCCCGCAAGCCCAGGCCTGCAGTGAGCCGCGTGGCCACCGGATAGGCCCTTGAATAGTGCTCCTGCGCGCTCTGCGTCGGTGTTCCGTCCGGATTTTGCGAGGCGGCGGGAGACACCGCGCCCTGTGGTTCCACCACGGCAGACGGTGCGGCCGCAGTGGCCGCCAGCAGCCCCAGTGCCACCAGCTGATTGACATCCTCGAGCGTCACACCCAGACCGGCCGTTGCCTTGAGAACCTCTTCGGTACTGCGCTTGCCATCGAACATGATGAATGCCGAGCGCTGCCGGGGGAGGAGCGTAAGCGAACGGTTCTGCAGGGCAGACTGACCCAACTCGGTCTTTGTGTAAATCATCAGCTTGTCTCCACTGGATGCGCTCCCTGCCCGACACCGCGCGGTGCCGGTTGCTGGAAGCGCTGGTTGTGCCTGGCTGTTTCGCCATTCGTGAGTGGAATTTAACCGATTTGCGGGCCATTGAGCAGTTCAAATGAGCAGGTCAAATCATCATGCAGGCATCCCAACCATATTCCACATGCCCCTCCACATGCCCGTCGCTCCTGGCACCCTGCCCGCGAGTGCGCACCGGGCTTCAGGCGGCAAACCGGGCGCCTTCGCCAGCCGCCATGAAGACCGGCGCGAAAGCTGGCGCAGCGCCATGCTTTTCACCACTGATGTCTATATCGCCGCCCTTGTTCAGCAGGAACAGGGCGAGCAATGCAAACACGATAAATCCGACCACAATTTTCCACATCTTCTTTCTCCAAAAAAAAAGCCCTCGGCAGATGATGACGAGGGCCCTTGAGTTTCAAGGGATCGTTTCGGTCAGCACGGGCGGCCAGGGGCCCTCGCGCTGCCTCGAGACCGGTCAGTCGTTGGCGTAGATGTCAACGTTCTTGGTTTCCCTGATGAACAGGGTGCCAATCACAAAGGTAGCGCCGGCAATGATGATCGGGTACCACAGGCCGTTGTACATGTTGCCGGTCTGGGCCACGATGGCGAAGGCGGTGGTCGGCAGCAAGCCGCCAAACCAGCCATTGCCGATGTGATAAGGCAGGCTCATGGACGTGTAGCGAATACGGGTGGGGAACAGCTCCACCAGCATGGCGGCAATCGGTCCGTACACCATGGTCACCAGCACCACCAGATAGAACAGGATGGCCGTGACCATGACCTTGTCCACCTTGGCGGGGTCTGCCTTGCTGGGGTAGCCGGCAGCCTTCAGGTCATCCGCAACCGCCTTCTTGAATTCAGCATCCTTCTTCTTGGCATCGTCAGCGCTCAGGCCCTTGGCGGCGTAGCTGGAAATGGCGGTCTCGCCAATCTTGATGGTGGCCACCGTACCTGCAGGCGCTTCAACGTTGTCGTAGCTCACCGATGCACCGGCCAGCACCTGCTTGGCAATGTCGCAGGAGCTGGTGAACTTGGCCGTGCCGGTCGGGTTGAACTGGAATGAGCACTCTTTTGGATCAGCCGTCACCACCACCTTGTTCTTGGCTTGCGCTGCAGCCAGGTCGGGGTTGGCGGCTTTCGTCAGCGCACCGAACACCGGGAAGTAGGTCACCACGGCGAGCAGGCAGCCTGCCATGATGATGGGCTTGCGGCCAATCTTGTCGGACAGGGCGCCGAACACGACGAAAAATGGCGTGCCCAGGATCAGCGAATAAGCCACCAGAATGTTGGCGGTAGGACCGTCAACCTTGAGCGCCTGGGTCAGGAAGAACAGCGCGTAGAACTGGCCGGAATACCACACCACAGCCTGGCCGGCGGTCAGACCGATCAGCGCCAGGATCACGATCTTCAGGTTTTTCCACTGGCCGAAAGATTCGGACAGCGGCGCCTTGGAGGTCTTGCCCTCTGCCTTCATTTTCTGGAAAGCAGGCGACTCGTTCATGGACAGGCGGATGTACACAGACACGGCCAGCAACAGGATCGAGACGATGAAGGGAACACGCCAGCCCCAGTCGGCAAAGGCAGCCTCGCCAATGGCGGTGCGCGTGCCCAGGATCACCATCAGCGACAGGAAGAGACCCAGCGTTGCCGTGGTCTGAATCCACGAGGTGTAAGCACCGCGCTTGTGTGCCGGCGCATGCTCGGCCACATACACCGCTGCGCCACCGTACTCGCCACCGAGTGCCAGGCCCTGCAACATGCGCAGTGCGATCAGGATCACCGGAGCGGCAACGCCGATGGAGGCATAGCTGGGCAGCAAGCCCACGATGAAGGTCGACAAGCCCATGATCACGATGGTGATCAGGAAGGTGTACTTGCGGCCAATCATGTCACCCAGGCGTCCGAACACCAGCGCGCCGAAAGGACGCACGATGAAACCGGCGGCAAAAGCCAGCAGTGCGAAAATAAACGCCGAACCGGCGTCCAGTCCGCTGAAGAACTGCTTGGCAATAATGGCTGCGAGTGAACCGTAGAGGTAAAAGTCATACCACTCGAATACGGTGCCCAGCGATGAGGCGAAGATCACTTTCTTCTGCTCAGCTGTCATGGGTCGGTTGTCGACTGCTGTTGACATGATGGTTGTCTCCAAAATAGTAGTGCTTCCGAAGTGGAAGCTGTGCTCATTATTTTGGGTGTCCCTGACCTAGCTCTGACGTGAAACTAACAGGAGCTTGCACCAAACTTATACGGGGCTGACAAGTCAAGGGGAAACCCTTGAAGGAATTTTCAGCATGCGAATAGCCCTAGGGAAAACGCTTAGCGGCGGCGCGTCACCCCTGAAGGCAGCTGGCTGACGGCGGTCCAGTCGGGCCCGGCAAACCACGGCTCATCCAGCAGGCAGTCCCGCAGCATCGGCAGCGAGTCCAGGCCCCAGAACAGTTTGTCATCGACCCTGAAAGCAGGCACGCCGAAAACGCCTTGCGCAATCGCGTCGTCGGTATTGGTTTTCAGTTGCGCCTTGACCTCTTCGCCCTGCATGTCGCGCCGCGGGGCCAGTTGCTGCACGAGGGATGCAAGGCGCTGCGCATCAGCGGCGTCAGCGCCACCACGCCAGATGTGGCGAAAAACGGTTTCACACACATAGCGATTGGGCGCGCCCGGCTCTGCTTCGGGCGCGCAGGCCAGGGCGAGCCGCAACAGGGGCAAGGGGTTGAACGGATGGTTGGCCGGCATCTGCATGGGAATGCCCCGGTTGTGGGCCATCCACAGCACATGCCGGTACGTCCACTCGCGCTTCGGGGCGATCTCCGCCGGGCCCAGTTGGCCATGCTGCTTGAGCATGCCGGCAAAAAGCACGGGTGTGTAGCTGACGCTGTAGCTCACGCCCTTCAAGGCTTCGGGCAGGTGTTCAAACGCCAGGTATGCATAGGGCGAGAGAAAGTCCAGATAAAACGTGATGTGCTTCATGGTCGTCCCTCTTGTGTCTCTTGCGTTTGCGTTTGCGTTTGCGTTTGCGTTGCGCCGGGCAATGCTGCGCTTCGGTTGCTGCGGTGAAATGACGGCGACAAGCGTTCTTCGTTCAGCGCTGCAGCCCCGTGATGCGCTGCCCTATGGTCTGCCAGAGGGCGCGCTGGGCCTCGGGGCCGGAGCGGCCCCAGGCCGAAATCTCGCCGAGCGTGCGAAAACAGCCTTCGCACCAACCGGTGTCCGCATTGATGCGGCAAACAGAGATGCAGGGTGAAGGAACCACATCGCCGGCTGCGCTGACCGTGCGCGCACGCTCGGTCACCAAATCAATGGCGTTCTGGCGGGCCATCGTTTCTTCGTCCAGGTCGACCGCGACATCGACCACCGGCGCGCCCGTCAGCAGCTCGAGCTCTTGCGGCATGAGTTTGAACACCGCATGCGGATGCCCGGCGGCGGCCCACACCTCCTCAAAGCGCAGCAGGCTCAAGTCCACCAGGGTGATCACGTCTGCGGCATGCGCCAACGGCGACACGCCGCCGATGGAGAATCCGGTTTTGGCTTTCACAAACTCGGCGTCGGCCCGGCCGATGCGCCTGCCGTCACTGCACACCAGGGCTTCGACTTTTCTTTCGTCGACCCGCCTGTCGCCGGAGGTGACCACCAGCACCGCAGCGTCATCCGACTTGCGGCGAAAAATGATGCTCTTGGCAATCTGCCCCAGCTTCACGCCCAGTGCATCGGCGGCCTGTTGCGCCGTGCGTGCAGCGTCGTCGAGCATGACCGGCAAATGCGGGTGGCCGCTCTCCTGCAGCACAGCAGCCACTCTCTGCACCCCTTCCGGCAAGGCCTTCAGTTCAGCGCCACACATCAACCCATCCTCTTGTTAAGCAAGGCCGTCGCCGCGCGGGAATTGGGCTTGCGCTCCAGGAAATCGCTGATGAATTTCCCGGCGTCGATCAGCTTGTCCATGTCAATGCCCGTCTCGATGCCCATGCCGTGCAGCAGATACACGACGTCTTCGGTTGCCACGTTGCCGGTGGCGCCTTTGGCAAACGGACAGCCGCCGAGGCCGGCCGACGAGGTATCGAATTGCCAGATGCCCATCTGCAGGGACGCCAGCGTGTTGCTCAGCGCCTGCCCGTAGGTATCGTGGAAGTGGCCCGACACGTCGTCGAGGGCATAGTGCTTGAGCGCGGCCTCCAGGGCACGCTGCACCTTCAGGGGTGTGCCCACGCCAATGGTGTCGGCCACGCCGATGTGCTGCACGCCAATGTCCTTCATGAGGCGCGCCACCAGCTCGACCCGTTGCGGTGCGATCTCGCCCTCGTAGGGGCATCCGACGGTGCAGGAGATGGCGCCGCGAACATAAATGTTGTTGGCTTTGGCCGCTTCCACCACCGGGCGAAAACGTTCGATGCTCTCGGCGATGGAGCAATTGATGTTGCGCTGGCTGAAGGCTTCGCTGGCCGCGGCAAATACCACGATCTCGTCGGGCCACAACTCACGTGCCGGCGCGAGCGCCGCCTCAAACCCCTGCATGTTTGGCGTCAGCACGGAGTAGCGCACGCCGGGCTTGCGCCGTATGCCGGCCATCACCTCCGCGTTGTCGGCCATCTGCGGCACCCATTTGGGCGACACAAAACTGGTGACTTCGATTTCATTGAGGCCGGCGTCCTGCAGGCGGTGCACCAGCTCGATCTTCACGGCAGCAGGCACCGGTGCCTTTTCGTTCTGCAGGCCGTCCCGCGGGCCGACATCGACGATTTTGACTTTGGATGGAAGTTTCATGGGGCTCCTTCAGGAGATAGGGTGGTCGCGAGCCGGGGACCGGCTCTCAAGCAAGCAGGGGCCGCGGAACCGGCTTAGCCGGGCCGCAGGCGCAGCGGCCCCCTCGGGGCTGACGACCGCGGCTCCCAACCTGCCTGCGCAGGTTTGGACGGGAGGAAGGGCCAACGCCTCAGGCGTGGGCACGTCCAGGGAGTTACGCGAAGCGAACGACCGTGGGGCGCAACTGTGGTCGCAAGCCGGAGACCGGTTCTCAAGCAAGCAGGGGCCGCGGAACCGGCTTAGCCGGGCCGCAGGCGCAGCGGCCCCCTCGGGGGGCAGGGAGTTACGCGAAGCGAACGACCGTGGGGGCAACATCAGTATCCTTTTTTTGGGTCAACCACACCGGCAAGGCTGGCAATCGGCGTGCCACTGTGCAGCGCGCGTATCTTCCCCGCAATCTGCGCAATGCTCTCTTCGCGCAGCGTTCGGGCCGAGGTGTGCGGCGTGACGGTGATTTTCGGGTGCGCCCAGAATGGATGCGATGCGGGCAGCGGCTCCGTGCGGAACACATCCAGCATGGCGCCCGCGATGTGGCCGCTGTCAATCAGGGCGATCAGGTCTTCGTCGACCAGATGGCCACCCCGTGCCACGTTGATCACATAGGCGCCGGGCTGCAGCCTGGCCAGCGTGTCGCGCCGCATGATGCCTTCGGTGTCCGGCGTCAGTGGCAGCAGGCACACCAAAATACGGGTGGCCGCCAGGAATTCCGGAAACCCCGCCTCGCCGGCAAAGCATTGCATGCCGACCACGGTTTTTGCCGAGCGGCTCCAGCCCATCACCGGAAAGTCAAACTGCACCAGGGCCTGGCCCACGCGCTCGCCCAGCACCCCCAACCCCATCACGCCGACCGGAAAGTCCTTGCGCAGCCGGGTTTTTCGGTACGACCATTTGCCCTGCACCGCATCGGCCTCATAGCCGTCGAACTCACGGAAATGACGGATCACGGCATGGCAGACATATTCGGCCATCTGCACCGACATGCCGGCATCGTCCAGCCGGACGACCGGTGTGCCGGCGGGCAGGCGCAGCTTCATCAGCGCATCCACGCCGGCGCCAATATTGAAGATGCCTTTGAGCCGGGTCTGCTCATCCATAAATTGTTGCGGCGGCGCCCAGACGACTGCGTAGTCCGCCGGCGCCGCGCCCGCGGACCACAGCTCCACCTCCGCATCGGGCAGGGCGGCGCGCAGGCCTTCAAGCCAGGGCTGGGTTTTGGTGTCGGTACAGCAAAAACTGATGCGCATGGTGCTTCCAGGAAAGATCAACTCCCGATCTTAAGCAGTTCCGCGCCTTCAGCCACCTGGTCACCGGGCGCATAGAGCACCTCCTGCACCACGCCGTCGGCCGGCGCCGCAATCGTATGCTCCATTTTCATGGCTTCCATCACCGCGAGCGCCTGGCCTTTGCTGACCTTGTCGCCCGTTTTGACGGCGAAGGACACGACCTTGCCCGGCATGGGCGCGGTCAGGCGTCCGCCTTCCGTGTGACTCTCGCCCGCATGGGCCAGCAGATCGATGGCCGTGATCTGGGTTGCGCCCCTTGCGGTAAAGACGTAATCCACCTCGCCCTGGGTATAGACCGCCGCCGTCAGGCGCTGGCCCGCAAACTGGATGTCGATGCCTTGAGCGCTTTCGGCAAACACCAGCGGCCCTGACACGTCGCCCACCTTTAATTGCAAGGCGCCGTCATGCAGATAGGTCAATGCCGCTTTGGAGTGCTCGCCGTGGAAGTCGAACTCGAAAGGCCGCTGTGTCACGCCATGGGTTTGCCAGCCGTCACGGCGGCTGAAGGGGTCATTGTCTTCACTGGCTTTTTCATGCAGCAGCGTCTGGGCAATCGCACAGGCTGCGGCCATCGCCAGCCCGACGGGTTCCTGCTTGAAGAGCACGGCCTCTTCGCGCGGGATCAAGGCCGTGTCCAGGTTGGCTTGGGCAAACGAGGGGCTGCGCAGCACGTAGCGCAAAAACTGCATATTGGTGTTCAGGCCCACGATATGGGTTTGCGCCAGCGCCTCGTCGAGCCGGGCCAGCGCTTCTTCACGCGTCTGGCCATGCACGATCAACTTGGCCACCATCGAGTCATAAAACGGTGAAATCGCATCGCCTTCGCGCACCCCGTCGTCCACGCGAACCGGGCCACGCTCGAAGCTGGTGCATGCCGGCTTCTGGTACACATGCAAGGTGCCGGTGGCGGGCAAAAAGTTGTTGTCCGGGTTTTCGGCGCAGATGCGCGCCTCGATGGCGTGGCCGTTGATGCGCAGCTGCTCTTGCGCCAGCGGCAGCTTCTCGCCCGAGGCCACGCGCAACTGCCACTCCACCAGGTCCAACCCGGTAATGGCTTCGGTCACCGGGTGCTCAACCTGCAGCCTTGTGTTCATCTCCATAAAGAAAAAATTCATGCTGCCATCGGCGCGCTGCTCGACGATGAACTCCACCGTGCCCGCCCCGACGTAATTGACGGCCCGTGCGGCGGCCACGGCGGCCAGCCCCATCTGCTGGCGCATCTCGGGCGTCATGCCGGGCGCGGGGGCCTCTTCCAGCACCTTCTGGTGGCGGCGCTGCACCGAGCAGTCGCGTTCGAACAGGTAGACGTAGTTGCCGTGCGTGTCGCCGAACACCTGAATCTCAATATGCCGGGGCCGCTGCGCGTATTTTTCCACCAGCACGGCATCATCGCCAAAGCTGTTGATGGCCTCGCGTTTGCAGGAGGCCAGCGCCGCGTCAAAGTCTTCGGCCTTGTCCACCGCACGCATGCCCTTGCCGCCGCCACCCGCGCTGGCCTTGATCAGCACCGGGTAGCCGATGCGGTCGGCCTCGTGCTTGAGCATCACCGGGTCCTGGTCGCTGCCATGGTAGCCAGGCACCAGCGGCACGCCAGCCTTTTCCATGAGCTGCTTGGACTCGGCTTTGAGGCCCATGGCCTTGATGGCCGACGCCGGCGGGCCGATGAAGACCAGGCCCGCGCTGGCACAGGCCTGGGCAAACTCCTCGTTCTCGCTCAGAAAGCCATAGCCCGGATGAATCGCCTGCGCCCCCGTGGCTTTGGCCGCTTCAATAATTCGCTCCCAGCGCAGGTAGCTGTCTTTGGGTGCGCTGCCGCCAATGTGAATGGCTTCGTCACAAACGCCGACATGCTTGGCGTTCGCATCGGCATCCGAATACACCGCAACGGTTTTGATGGCCATGCGCCTGGCGGTGGCCGCCACCCGGCACGCTATCTCGCCCCGGTTTGCAATCAGTATTTTTTTAAACATGTGGGTCGTTCTTTGAAAAGGGTGACTTCAAGGTAAAAGCAGGCGACAGGCCCGGATCCGGCTTGCCGCTGAAAATGCGGGCGACGCGGGTAAACAGCTGCATTAAAAAGCGCCAGCAAATGCGAATCAACCAGACACTGGCCACCAGCACCAGCGCGAGCATCAACGCAAACACCAGCGGGTGGGCAATGGCCAACCACAAACCCAACGGCACAAGACCGTCTTCGAGCAGCGACGCGCCGACGTTGGTGAAAGGCTCGGGGGAGGTATTGATGGCAGCGCGCGTAGTGGCCTTGGCTGCATGGCTGGTGGCCGCCAGCGTGCCGCCCAGCAGGGCCGCGATCAGCGCCATCATGCCGCTGTCGGCGCCAAAGACACCGGCGGCAAGCGCCGCACCGGCAGGAATCCGGATCACGGTATGCACCACGTCCCACAGCGAATCAACGCCGGGAATCTTGTCGGCGAAAAATTCCATGAACACCATGAAGCCGCTGACACCCAGCACCACCGGATGGGCCAGCATCTGCAACCCTGGCGGCAGCGTGACCCAGCCCATGAAACCAGCCAGGCCCGTGAGGAAAACCACCAGGTACAGGCGCACGCCACTGGCCCAGCCCAGGACACCGGCCAAGGCAATCAGTTGTGCGGTGTCCATCGGCTGCATCAGCAGAACACCCGAAGATCAGGCGAGGCACAACTCGAAACCCAGCGAACACCGCGGGACCGGCTTTGCCGGACCGCTGGTGTTGCCCCCTTGAGGGGGGAGGCGGCTACACGAGGTGAGCAAGCAAAGGGGGGGAGCATCAGATGATCCAGGACGGTTTACGCTTTTGCAGGAAAGACTGCACGCCTTCCTTGCCCTGTTCGCTGGAACGAATATCGGCAATGCCCTGCACGGTCTGCGCGATCAGGGCGAGCGTGATGTCCTGCTGCGCCACATCCTGCACCAGCCGCTTGCAGGCTTTGACCGCCTGCGGGCTGGCATTGACCAGCGCCTGCGTGATCTCGGCCACCCTGGCATCCAGCGCCTCCGCCTTGACCACTTCATGGATAAAACCGACCCGATGCGCCTCTTGGGCATCAAACCGCTCGGCCGTCAAAAAATAGCGGTGGGCCGCGCGCGCGCCCATGGCGCGAATCACATAAGGGCTGATGGTGGCCGGTATCAGGCCCAGCTTGACCTCGCTGAGGCAGTAGTTCGCCGTGTCCACCGAGACCGCGATGTCGCAGGCCGCCACCAGCCCCATACCGCCCGCATAGACATCGCCCTGGATGCGGGCAATGGTGGGCTTGGGGCACTCGTACATGACGCGCAGCATCTCGGCCAGCGCGCCCGCATCGGCCAGGTTTTCCTCGCGCGTGTAGTCCGCCATGCGCCGCATCCAGTTGAGGTCGGCGCCGGCGCAAAAGGCCGGGCCGCTGGCGGCCAGCACGATGCAGCGCACATCGTCGCGTTGGCCCAGCTCGCGGAAGGCCTGCGCAAGTTCGGCAATCACCTCGTCATTGAAGGCGTTGCGAACCTGCGGCCGGTCGAGCGTGATCGTGGCAATGGCCTCGGCTTGCTGTGTGCGCAACGCCTGCATTACTTCACTCCCAACGGGGATGCCGGCGCGGCCGGCGTGTAGCTGACGGGCTGCACGGTCGCCATGGCCGGCGCTGACGCGGCCGCAGCCGACGGCTCCTTGACCCAGACCACCGAGTTGTTGATCGCATAGAGCTTGCAAGTCGCGGCGCCCTGCGCGCGCTGGCCACAGACGTGCAACGCGCGCTCGGCGGGATCCGTGGGATGGGTGGGATCGGCCGGCTTGAGACTCCAGGCCCCGAACCAGTGACCAGCAGACGAGATGGCGAACGCCTTGGGCGTGGGTCGGGCGACCCATTCCCGGTAGTTGTCGCGCCCCTTGTCACTGAGATACGGAATGGCATCCACATCATTGATGGCCGCAAAACCGGAGGCCAGCATCGCAGGTTGCGCAGCTGCCGCCGGGACGGGCACCGTGCGCGGAGTCGGCGCGGCGGGAGATGGCGACAAGGTAACCGCGGGCGCAGCGGTAGCCGCCGGCTCCAGCCGGGTGGACGTGTTGCCCGCAGGCGCGATTGACACGGCGGTGGGCCCGGACGTTGGCTTCACCGACACGGCCCGCCCCTTGGCAACGTTGGCCGCGTCTGACTTGCCGCCGAGTTCGGCGACTGCCAGCTCCGAGAACTTGTCGTACATCCAGTTCATGCGGGTGCCGTCCTGCCCTCCGCCCCAGCCGCCCAAACCATAGGAGGCGTTGACCTTGTAGCCATGAACCTGCCGTCCGCCACTGTCGTAGACGCGAACATAGCCGTCAATCGAATCGGTGCCGGCCATGATGCCAAGCAGGACGGCTGCGACGGCCGAACGCACGCGGAAACTCTCGATCGTGACCTCAACCCGGTAGCGGCCGTCCGCTTGCAGCAGCTCCTGAGCTTCCAGCCGACGGCGCACATAATCGCTCAGTTCACGCACGCTGAACTGCGGATTCTCGCCCTGCATGCGACGTGCCGCATCGGTCAGCACAACCTCCACGTTGTGGTAAGTGCCTCCCTCGATCTTTTTGGCCCCACTCAAAGACTCACGCTGAATGGTTCCCGCGCATCCCGCAAGAAACAGCACCAGAAGCACGGCCAGGCTTTTCACGATCCATCGATACATCATTTCTCCTCCAGTCCGCCCACAGCGGGCGTAGCCGGATGCTACACAGTTCATGACATTTTTTGCTACAACTACATCCTGAACAAACCAAACTTCGTCTCCGGAATCGGCGCATTGCGCGCAGCACTCAAGCCCAGCGCCAGCACGCGGCGCGTATCGGCCGGGTCGATCACGCCGTCGTCCCACAGCCGCGCCGTCGCGTAGTAGGGGTGGCCCTGGTGTTCATACTGCTGGCGTATCGGCGCCTTGAAGGCCTCTTCTTCCTCAGGCGACCAGGCGCCGCCCTTGGCTTCAATGCCGTCGCGCTTGACCGTTGCCAGCACGCCGGCGGCCTGGTCGCCGCCCATCACGCTGATGCGCGCGTTCGGCCACATCCAGAGGAAGCGCGGCGAATAAGCACGGCCGCACATGCCGTAGTTGCCGGCGCCAAAGCTGCCGCCGATGATGATGGTGAATTTGGGCACCGCGGCCGTGGCCACGGCCGTCACCATCTTGGCGCCGTTGCGGGCGATGCCTTCGTTCTCGTACTTGCGGCCCACCATGAAGCCGGTGATGTTCTGCAGGAACACCAGCGGAATCTTGCGCTGGCAGCAGAGTTCGATGAAATGCGTGGCCTTGAGCGCCGACTCGCTGAACAAAATGCCATTGTTGGCAATGATGCCGACTGGCATGCCCTCGATCTGCGCGAAGCCGCAGACCAGCGTGGCGCCGTAACGCGCCTTGAACTCGTCGAACTCGCTGCCATCGACGATGCGGGCGATGATCTCGCGCACATCGAAAGGTTTGCGCGTGTCCACGGGAATCACGCCGTACAGCTCTTTTGCCATGAATTTAGGCGCTATTGACGCCTGTACCGTCTGATCCGGGGCCTTGTTTTTATTCAAATTCTTGACGGAGGCACGGGCCAGCGCCAGCGCATGCATGTCGTTTTGCGCCAGATGATCGGCCACGCCCGACAGGCGGGTATGCACATCGCCACCGCCCAGGTCCTCTGCGCTGACGACTTCGCCCGTCGCCGCCTTGACCAGCGGCGGCCCGCCCAGAAAAATCGTGCCCTGGTTCTTGACGATGATGCTTTCGTCGCTCATGGCAGGCACATAGGCGCCGCCCGCCGTGCAGGAGCCCATGACCACGGCAATCTGTGCGATGCCCTGCGCGCTCATATTGGCCTGGTTGTAAAAGATGCGGCCGAAGTGGTCGCGGTCGGGAAACACCTCGTCCTGGTTCGGCAAATTGGCACCGCCCGAGTCCACCAGGTAAACACAGGGCAAGCGGTTCTGCTGCGCGATTTCCTGGGCCCGCAAATGTTTTTTGACCGTGAGCGGGTAGTAGGTGCCGCCTTTGACGGTGGCGTCGTTGCAGACGATCATGCAGTCGACACCGCTGACGCGGCCTATGCCCGCAATGAGGCCGGCACAGGGCGCATCGCCGTGGTACATGCCGTGCGCGGCCAGCGGCGCCAATTCAAGGAATGGCGTGCCCGGGTCCAGCAGCATCTGCACGCGCTCGCGCGGCAACAGCTTGCCACGCGCCGTGTGCTTGGCGCGCGCGGCGTCGCCGCCACCGGCCGCCGCCTTGGCGATCTGCACATGGAGGTCGTCCACCAGCGCGCGCATGGCGTCGGCGTTGGCCTGGAAATCGGCCGAGCGGGCGTTCAATTTGGTGTCGAGGATGGTCATTCAGACTGTCTCTTTCAAGCGGTTTTGTCTTCTTCCAGCCCCAGCTGGTGCTTCATTTCGTCGCGAATCTTGAACTTCTGGATTTTGCCGGTCACCGTCATGGGAAAGCCCGACACAAAACGAATGTAGCGCGGTACCTTGTAGTGCGCAATCTGGCCCTTGCAAAAGGCGCGAATCTCTTCCTCGTTCACAGACTGGCCGGGCTTGACGATGATCCAGGCGCAGAGCTCCTCGCCGTATTTCGGGTCGGGCACGCCAACCACCTGCACGTCCTGCACTTTGGGGTGGCGGTAGAGGAATTCCTCGATCTCGCGCGGGTAGATGTTTTCGCCGCCGCGTATCACCATGTCCTTGATGCGGCCGACGATGTTGACATAGCCTTCGGCATCCATGGTGGCCAGGTCGCCGGTGTGCATCCAGCCTTCGGCATCGATGGCCTCGGCCGTCCTGGCCTCGTCGCCCCAGTAGCCGTGCATGACCGAATAGCCGCGCGTGCACAGCTCGCCCGAGACCCCTGGCGCGACGATCTCGCCGCTCTCGGGGTCGATGATCTTGACCTCCAGGTGCGGCTGCACCAGGCCCACGGTCGCCACGCGCTTTTCCAGCGGCGTGTCGGTCGAGCTCTGGCAGCTGACCGGGCTGGTCTCGGTCATGCCGTAGGCGATCGTGATTTCGCGCAGATTCATCTCGCCGACCACGCGCTTCATGACCTCGATCGGGCAGGGCGAGCCGGCCATGATGCCGGTGCGCAGCGTCGACAGGTCGAACTCCTTGAAGCGCGGATGGTCGAGCTCGGCGATGAACATGGTGGGCACGCCGTGCAGGCCCGTGCATTTCTCGTCCTGCACGGTTTGCAGCACGCTCAGCGCATCGAAGCCGTCGTTGGGGTAGACGATGGTCGCGCCATGCGTGAGGCAGGCCAGGTTGCCCAGCACCATGCCGAAGCAGTGGTACAGCGGCACCGGAATGCACAGGCGGTCAGCCGGCGTGAGCTTCATGGCCTCGCCGATGAAAAAGCCGTTGTTCAGGATGTTGCGGTGCGTCAGCGTCGCGCCCTTCGGGAACCCCGTGGTGCCGCTGGTGAACTGAATGTTGATCGGGTCGCCGGCCTTGAGCCTGCGGGCCACCTCGGCCAGCCGCGGGTCCTGAGGTTTGCCGCTGGCCAGCAGCGCGGAAAAGCGCAGCAGGCCGGGCTGGTCTTCATCGAGCTCGGCGCCCTGCCCCGGCTCGTCGATCCAGGCCACGGTGTGCAAATGGGGCAGGCGGGCCGACTCCAGCCGACCCGGCTGCGCGTGCGCCCACTCCGGCGCCAGCTCGCGCAGCATGCCGAGGTAGTCGCTGGTCTTGAAGCGCGCCATGGTCACCAGCGCCTTGCAGCCCACCTTATTCAGCGCATATTCCAGCTCGGCCACGCGGTAAGCCGGGTTGATGTTGACCAGGATCAGCCCGACCTTGGCCGTGGCCAGCTGCATCAACAGCCACTGTGCATTGTTGTGCGACCAGATGCCTACACGGTCGCCGGGCAGCAGACCCAGCCCGAGCAGCGCGCTGGCCAGCCGGTTGGCTTCGGTTTGCAGTGCGCGGTAGCTGTAACGCAGGCCCTGGTGAGCGCTGACCAGCGCCTCAAGGTCGGGCTGGCGCTCCACCATGGCATCAAAAAAGTCGCCTAGGGTCTGCGCTATCAGCGGCACCTCGGTGGCGCCGCAGGCCAGGCTCAGGCCGGTTGGGGCCGAGGGGGGTTGCGTCATGTCTGTCTCCATGCAGGCCGGTGGTTTGAGAAACCGGGATTAGGGCTCGTTCCGGAATAAGTTGTGCATTTGGCCGCCGGATTCGGGATGCGATGCTAGGCGTGAAGCGCGCCGTGTGGCCCAGCCACACAAGCGATTCACAACAACGCAGCGCGCCCGAAGCTGGCAGGCCAAATGTGCAAGTTATTTCCGAACGAGCCCTTAGGCCTTCGAGCATAGACGGAGGGCCGGATTCATACCGGCCACAGAGGTTGCAAATCCTGCCAGGTCAGGGCAGTAGTAGATGTGCGCCTGCTCCTCGTTTCAGCGCCGCTTCACTTCGCGCCAGCGATGGAAATACCGTTATCAAGGAAAAGCTATCGCGTATACGACCGCAGGCGCATCCCTCAAACCAAAACTATTGGTCAGTTTCTTGCCGTTGTGGGGAAGTCCATATAGGCTTGTTGGGCATCTTAGTGCTGCCGTGTATCAGACATGAATTTGGCTTTGGCCTCAGCCGCCAACTCATCGATGGCAACCCCATCCAGAATCTCCGCGACTGCCTTCACAAATGGCTCAAGCTGTTTGTGCGCCTTCCTGACCTGAGAACGAAGTGCTCGTATTTCGCTCGCGAGATCCTCATGCTCCTTCGGATCAGCCATGCGTTCCACATTCTCGACGAGATAACGATGAACCAATTGGTTCCTAGCTTGGAGCGCGGCGGTTAGACCGTCCTCAATCCCGTCACTCACTGCCAAATGTTTCTTGAGCATTCCGATTAATTGACCGGCTGTCTTTCTTTCTTCGTCATCGAGAATTGATATTGCTCGCCGGGTGTCCAAGTCCTTCACACCAAGACGAGAGAATAGGTACAGCAGATAGGCTATTCCGTACTCGAACGATTGGCAGTCGAATAGAGCCGCCCCAGCTTCAAAAAATATCGGCTGAAGGACATCCTTCTTCCTTTGCTCAAATCCGTTCATTCTGTATGCCTAGACGTTTGACATGAGCGGCGGCTGGAGGCGGGCGATGCTCGCTGGAAGACGTCCGCTCGATGGAAGGGTTGGGCATCACCGCGTCAAGCGTCCTTCGCGAGTTTCCAAATGGGTGCAAAGGACTGCGCTCTAGGAGCGTCTGAATCGGTTAACCACCATCTGCCAACTGACGAAAAGAACTGGCCGCTAGACGCGCCTCTTGATTCAGTTGAATAACGAACCCTTCCTGCGTCATCTCGCCACTGAAATGAGTAGTCAATAACTCGCCCACCGTCTGCTTCGAACGAAAACCGACCCCCCGGCCTGTAGCAAGCACATTGGCTAGAGGGAAACGTTGAAGTTGACCATTCACCTCTATTCGGGCCGTGATGCAAACGTCATGCTTGATGTCAACACCGTTGTTAGTGATGAAGCCGGTCGTGAAGCCGGCGGCTTCGATCTCGACGCCGCCTTCGATGAGTTCCGTTTTGACTTGCAGATCTCTCTCCTGTGTTTCTCAGACTATTTGACGCATGCCAGCGCCGGGGCATGTGGGACACCCGGCTTGGGCCAGACAACTGCTACACACTGGAGCGCGCCGCACTGGCAATTTAGGATGTGCCCGTCGACAAGGAACCGTGTGTCCTGTGAGCATTGGCACTGTGCGGGCGCCGTCAATGGAGCTTGAGCTTGTGCGGGCGCGTATGTGGTTCCGTAGGCGATAGCTCCAAGAACAACTGTGCAGCCAAGTGCGATAAGAGAACGGCGTAGGAAGGGTCGCATCGATGCTCCTCAAGAAGAGATGCGCCACTCGGTTGCCCCGTGGCGCTTGGGGGCTCAGACATGTGACGCCCAACAATAAGCGTTTATCTGCCGCGCCGCAAGGCTTTGCGCTCGATAGACTGTGCAAATCCTCTCCTGCCTTGCGCGCCACACGGTTGCTGGATCAGGTCCGTAAGCGAATTCGTTACAAACACTATGGAGCGCCTGCAGCGCGCCCTGAAGAAGGCGGTGATACAGGCAGGCATTCATAAGTCTTGAGCGTGCACACCCTACGGCATAGCTTCGCCACGCATTTGCTTCAGGCGGGCACCGACATTCGCACGGTGCAGGTGTTGCTGGGCCACTCGGATGTGAGCACCACCATGATTTACACCCACGTGCTCAAGGTCGCGGCTGGTAGTACCGCCAGCCCGCTGGATGCACTGCGGCATGAGGCCCGATGCAGGTTGCTATGTTTTTATAGCCTACGGCACCCAATGAACCAGGCCTTGGCAGACAGGTTGTCCGAGCCGAACGATGAAAGCGGCCTGCGGGCTTCGCAAGCGGTGTCACAAGAGCTTGCGACGCGCGCGGCCATCGTCCAGCGCCTGATCCAGACCAGGCCCCAGCGCAGCCTTGCGCCGGTACTCCGCCGGCGAGTCGCCCGTCCATTGCCGGAAGGCGCGCGCAAAGCTTTTCTCGTTGCGAAATCCGACCGCCAGCGCGACCTGCTTGATGGGGCGCGTGGTGCGGCGCAGCGCGTCCATGGCCTGCGCCTGCCGCACCTCGTCTTTCAGCGCCTGCAGTGACGCGTCCTCTTCCTGCAGCTGGCGGTGCAGCGTGCGGGGCGACACATTCAAGGCGTCGGCCAGTGCCGCGGCATTGGCGGGGGCGGCCTGGCTTTGCAGCAACAGGCGCACGCGCTGCACCAGCAGCCGGTCACGGCGGTAGGGCCGCACCACCAGAGCGAGCGCCTGCGGCAGCATGGCGGTCAGGGCTTTTTCATCCCGGCGCAGCGGCATGGCGAGGTAACGCGCGTCAAAGCGCAGGCACGCCTGCGGCGCGTCAAACTGCACCGGCCCGGGAAACAGCACCGGGTACACCGCCGCATGCGCCGGGGCGGCAAACGGAAAGCACGCCGCCTGCAGCGGAATGCGCGAGTCAATCAGCCAGCAGGCCACGCCATGCAGGTTGCGCAGCAGGGTCACCAGGCAAAATTCGCGCATGGCGGGGTTCACCCCCTGGTCCAGCAGTGTCAGGCTGGCCACCTCATTGGCCACCGACAAACTCAGGACCACATCGCCCGTCAGCAGGCCATGGTGACGGCACCAGCGCTTGAGCGCCACGCCCAGGTCGGGCGCGCTCAGCGAAGCCCTGAGCAGCATGCCGTAGCTGCCCCAGGGCAGCTTGCGCGAGAACCAGCCCAGGGCTTCGTCGTCGAGTTCGCGCATGGCCTGGGCCGCCAGAACCTCCAGCTGCTTGGACGTGATGGCGCCGCCCGGCTGCTGCAAGGCTGCTGGCGCGATTTGTGCCTTGGCCAGGGCGCCGGCCGGATCAAGGCCATAACGCGCATACGCCAGCAGCAGCGTCCTGACAAACGCGAGCGGTGTGGCTGATACGGGCTTCATGAATCAGAGTGTAGAGGGGTTCGATTTGGCAGAATCAGACCCTTCGCTGGCCACACATGCACCCTCGTCCACCCTAGTGTGGTGTTGCACGCTATCTGGCACATAAAAATGCGTCTTTTCGGCCATGGCGGCGTTGCAAATCCTCGCAATAGTGGAACTATTGCTGCGGTTTGCGCCTTGCCTTGACCAAAAATCCATCATTTTTATTTGTGCCATCAAGCATGCAACACCACACTAGACTGCAAATGAACGGAATGCCCACATGATCACACTTCACCACTGCATGAGCGCCCGCTCGTTCCGCCCCCTGTGGGTGCTGGAAGAACTCGGCCTGCCCTACACACTGAAGATGCTGCCCTTCCCGCCCCGGGCCTTGGCGCGGGACTATCTGGCCATCAATCCCCTGGGCACGGTGCCGCTGCTTGAAGACGGGGAGTTGCGCATGAGCGAGTCGGTTGCCATCTGCCAGTACCTCGTGGCGCGGCAGGCCCAACAGGCCCCCACGCCACTGAACGTGGCGGTGACCGAGCCCGGCTTCGGCAACTGGCTGAACTGGCTGCATTTCGGCGAGGCCACCCTGACCTTTCCGCAAACCCTGGTCCTGCGCTACTCGCGCTTCGAGCCCGCGCGTTCGCTGCAGGCGGTCGCGGACGACTACACGCGCTGGTTCCTGGCCCGGCTGCGCGTGCTGGATGGCGCGCTGGCACAGCAGCTGTTTCTCTGCGCGGGGCGCTTCACTGCCGCCGACGTCTCGGTGGGCTATGCGCTCATGCTCGCGGAACATCTGGCGCTGGAGCCGCGCTTCTCGCCCGCGGTGCGCGACTACTGGCTGCGGCTGAAAAACCGCGAGGCCTTCCAGCGCGCGATGAAAGCCCAGTGGCAGGCGGCCGTGGACCAGGGCGTGTCCACCGTCGCGGCGCCGGACACACGCCCGGCGTGACCATCGCTCCCGCCCGCGCTCAGGCCGGCCCGGCGCAGCGCACGGGGATTCACACCCAGTGCGCTGGCCGCTGCCAGGTAGACATCGGACGCGGGCTTGGAGTGGGGCAGCTCATGACCGCTGAAAATTCGTATGAATTACGGCGGATGGCCTGGGCCGCCAAAACCTCCAGCTACTTTGACGTGATGGCGCCGCCCTGCTGTCACTTGGGGAGTTTCGGCACAGAGCGCAGGAATGAAGGCGGCAACTGCTCCTCCATAACCGTCCGGCAGCCGTCGCCTCAGCGCTCTGCAATGTAGTGCGACATGCGCACGCTTTCGCCGTGCGCCAGGAAGGCGCGCACCTCGACTTCAAGCGTGTGATCGGCCACGGTAGCGCGAGCGCGCTGGTGCAGGTAGTCGGCCCATGAGGTCACCAGGAAACGCTCGACATAACGGGACGGTTCGCCCAGGTCCTTGTAGACGCGCCAGAAGGTGGCACCATCGCGCCGGCGCGGCGCCTTCATCTGGCCAATGGTGTCGAGAAAGGCGTGGTCTTCCCCGGGGCGAATGCGGTAGGCCACCTCCACCGCCACCGGGCCGGCCTCGGGGCTGGGTTCGGCCGCCACGAACAACTCTTCCCAGGGCGTGCCCTGTGTCACTTCGTGGTCCGCGCCCACGCGCAATGGGAACGGGCGCGCCAGCAGCAAGCCGGCGGCCATCAGCAGGCCGGCCGCGACCAGCGCGGCTGTCAGGCCGGCGATGTCGGACACCGCGCCCCAGAACGCCGAGCCGAAGGCGAAGGCGCCCAGCGCGGCCACGATATGCAGCGCCACCGCGCGCGAGCGCACCCACGGCGGCGCGCTGGACTGCGTGGCGGTGTTGAAGGTCGACATGGCCGACATCCACGCAGCGCCGCCCACCGCCATGGCGCCATAGATCAGCAGCGGCACGCGGACCCATGCGGTGAGCAGCATGACCGCAGAAAACGCCACGCAGCTGGCGCCAACGACAGCGTCGAGTCCGAAACGCACACGCATACGACCGATGACCAGACCGGTGACCACCGCACCCATACCCATGCAACCCATCAACAGGCCGAAGCCTTGCGCGCCGGCGCCCAGCTGGCGCTGTGCAATCACAGGCAGCAGCGCCCACAGGGCCGAGCCGGCCGCGCCAAAGGCCATGGCCCGCACCAGTTGCGCCAGGATCATGCGCGAGTGCCAGGCAAAGCGCAGCCCGCTGAGCGTGCCGCTCCACAGGCGCTCGGCCGGCAGGCGCGACGGCGGGTGAGCGCGTGGCGGCCAGCGACGAATCGATTCCCACATGACCAGCGTCGTGAATACCGTGACCGCAAACACCCAGCCCGCACCCAGGCGTGCAAACAGCACACCGGCGAGCGTGGGGCCTACGGCGCGCGCCACGTTGTAGGCAATGCTGACGGCGGTGATGGCCTGCGGCCATTCGGCCCGGGGAACCGGGTCCACCACGGACGAGTTCCAGGCCGGCGTCAGCACCGCCGTGCAGCAGCCGCACACAAACACCAGGAAAAGTACCGATGCCGCCCCACCCCAGCCGCCCAGCACCAGCAAGGCCAGCAGCGCGCATGCGGCCACCTGCGCCAGCAGCGCGCTGGAGATCAGGCGCCGGCGATCGCTGGTGTCGGCCAGCACGCCCGCAGGCAGCGCCAGCAGGAACATGGGCAGGAAAACCGCTGTCTGCACGAGCGCGGCGAGGAAGGACGAACCGGTCAGCTCGACCATGAGCCAGGCGGCCACCATGGACTGCATGCCGTTGCCAATGAAAAAGACGCCGCCGCAAAACCAAAGCCCGCGAAAGGCGGGCTGGCGCAGGGGACTCCAGATAGAGGGGGTGATCGGCATGGGATCATTCATAAGATCATTATTTCCCAGAACGGGCAACCGCAAACGACGCTGTGCAGTGATCCATGGTGAATTCCGGTCGGACCGCAATGGGTCTATTCTGTTGAAAAACCCGGTTGCGTCCCCATCCAGACCAGTCAAGAATCAAATGCTGGAAAATGGATGTAGATTCGCGTTAACTGACAAGAGACACCCATGAACGAAGCCACTCCCACCCCCACCCCCACTCCCACTTCATTGCCCCCGCTGCCCGACCGCCTGTCGATTGACCCGCGCAGCCCCCATCACGTCGCGGCCGTGTTCGAACATGACGTGGGCATTCGATTGAATGACAAGGAGCGCCTGGATGTCGGCGAGTACTGCATCAGCGAGGGCTGGGTCAAGGTGCCGGCCGGCAAGACGCTGGATCGCAAGGGCAATCCGCTGATGATCAAGTTGAAGGGCAAGGTCGAAGCGTTTTATCGATAGGTAAGGCCTGTCCTCCACGGGCCGCTACCGCCCCATCGCCCCATCGCCCCATCGCCCCGGCAATGAGGCGTGGCGAGGTGAGGCAGGAAGGCTCGAGCACATCCCCAAAACCCGGGCGACCGCGCTCATGCGCGCGAGCCATGCACGCCGCCCAGGCCTTGCGGCCCTGGTTCGGCTATTTATTGCGGCTCGATCTTGGCATCGCGGATGGCCTTGGCCCACTTGGCGGTTTCCAGGCGGCTGCGCTGGGCCAGGGCTTCAGGCGTTCCGGGCTCAACCACGAAGCCAATCGGCGCAAATTTTTCCTGCAGGTCCTTGCTCTGTGCCGCGGCATTGATGGCCTGGTTGAGCTTGGCAATGATCTCGGGTGGCGTTCCGGCGGGCGCAAACATGGCGAAGTAGGCGATCAGTTCGTAGTCCTTGAGCCCCAGCGCCTCATTGACCGTTGGCAGTTCCGGAATCGCGGGCGAGCGCTTGGTCGACGTCACCGCCAGGCCGCGGATCTTGCCCGCCTTGACCTGCGGCAGGGTCACCGCGAAATCAGCGGTGAACATCATCACTTGCCCGCCGAGGAGGTCGGTCATGGCCGCAGGGCCGCTCTTGTACGGCACGTTGGTCATTTCGACGCCCGCCATGTTGGCCAACATCTCGGAGGAAACCAGCTGCGAGGTGCTGGCGCTGGCAAAGGTGACATGGCCGGGCTTGCTCTTGCCCAGGTTGACCAGCTCGCGCAGGGTCTTGGCAGGCACATCGTTGTTGACAGCCACGATGAGCGGCACCGAGCCCATGTACCCCAAAGGCGCGAAGGCCGTGTCCTGGTCGTAGGGCAGCTTTTTCATCAGGCTCTTGAGCGCCGCGTTGGTGCTGTTGGTTCCGATCAGGATGGTGTAGCCGTCGGGAGCAGCCTTGGCGACGGCATCGGCCCCCAGCATGCCGTTGACGCCGGCCCTGTTGTCCACCACGATGACCTGCCCCAGCGTTTCCGACATCTTGGCCGCGAAAGCGCGTCCAATCTGGTCCGTGGCGCTACCCGCGGCAAACGGCACGATGGCCTTGATGGGCTTGTTCGGGTAGGCTTGGCCGAAGGCGGCGAAAGATAAGCTCGCCACCGCCAGGAAAAGAATCGATTTGCACTTCATGTGTATGTCTCCTGTTAAAAATTAAAAATAAAATTTTGTTGAATACGCCGAGCTTATTCGATGGACAGGCCGAGGATGGCGGAGCTCAGGCACTTGCCATGCGCGTCCAGCGCGAGAGACCGGGTGACACCCCCACCCAGTGAGTCGTGCAGAACGAAATTCAAGGCCCCCAGGTGCGGCACGACATAGCGGTCCACCTCGCCTTTGACGACGTCCGCGTACAGCGCACGCACACGTTCCGCCGTCACGGAACGCTCAATCGCCGGGAAGTCCCTGAGATCGTAGGCAATGACGGATATGGTCGACCGGTTTCCCTTGTCTCCGGTACGGGAATGGGCAATTTCTCGCAATAGCATTTAAAGCTCCATCGTGGTGACAGTTGGCTGGACAAGGTCGCGCGGGACCAGCGTGGAAGCCGCTGCAATCACCTCGCGGACCGACTTGGTGACACCTCCGCCACCGGCAGGCCCGTTGAGGTACATGGCCTCCACCTCATTGGCCACCCGTTCGGCGTCTTTTTTGCTTCCCACGCGCATGGCCACGCGTGCCCGGACTTCATAGGGCTGATAGCCGCGGGCCAGGGTTTGGCCATGGATGGAATCCACCCCGATGAGTTCATAGCGGCTATCGAGCGCCTGGATGCCTGAGCTCTCCAGGCGCTGCCGCAGCACGTCCAGGGCCAGCCGGCCTCGCGCCTCGGCCCCCAGGCCCGCGTAGGAAATCTGGCCTTCGCCGATGAAGCCGTCACGGTGTCCCACGGTCACCTTCAAGGTCGCCGGGCGCGGATGTCCATTGGCACCTGCTATGCGTACCCGATCGGGCCCGACCTGGGTCAGCGTGACACCCGAAAAGTCCGCGACGACATCCGGCTGCAGGTATCTCGCGGGGTTTTCGACCTCATACAAGAGCTGCGCCGCGCAGGTGGCAGTCGTGACGCAACCGCCCGAACCCTGCACTTTGGTGATGATGGCGCGTCCATCTGCAGACACTTCGGCCAGGGGAAAGCCCAGTCTGGCCAGATCGGGCACATCGCGATAACCCGGATCGGCGAAATACCCGCCGGTGATTTGCCCGGCGCACTCCAGAAGATGCCCGACCACCGTGCCCTGACCCATCATCTTCCAGTCCGACATGGACCAGTCGAACTCGTGGATGAGCGGGGCGAGAAACAGGGCCGGATCGGCGACGCGCCCGGTGACGACCACATCGGCGCCCAGGCGCAGCGCCCTCACCAGCGCCTCGGCGCCGATATAGGCATTCGCTGAAAGCACGGAGCTCCCGAGAGAGCGCAGCGGCGCGCCGCTCTCGAGAAGGGTCAGCTCGTGGTCATGGAGGCGCGGCAACACGTCGTCGCCCTGGACCACCGCCACCTTCAGGCTGTCCAATCCCAGCTCCCGCGCGATGTTGATGATTTCCTGTCCCGCCGCCTGGGGGTTGGCGGCCCCCATGTTGGTGATGATCTTCACCCCCCGGCTGACGCATGACAGCAGCACCGCCTCCATGCGGTCCCTGAGCAGGGGGTCAAAGCCCAGGCGGGCATCCCTGCTCCGCTCCAGCTGGGCCAGGGCAATCGTGCGCTCCGCCAGGCACTCGAACACCAGGTAGTCCAGATCGCCCTTCTCCGCCAACTCGATGGCGGGGGGAATGCGGTCCCCCGAGTAGCCGGCGCCGGCGCCAATGCGGATGGTTTTCATGGAATGGTCTTTCAGCGGGTATCTCTGTTTCAAAGTACAACGTGACAGCGTCACAGCGTGACAACGTACGTAACAGCGTCGCACCAGACGAACTATGGATGAGGCAAGGGCCCCTGTAAATTCGAAACTTTGAATGGGACTCAAAGGAAAATCGAATGACTCCCCATCCCAAGGACAAGGGCGCGACTGCCCGCGGGTTCCCGTATCCGGCATCCGTGGCTATCATCGTCACGGATGAACCTGTCCACACGTCAACTCCGTGCCTTCCTGGCACTTTCTGACCTTCGCAGCTTCACGCGCGCTGCAGAGCAGATGCATTTATCGCAGCCGGCCTTCAGCTCCCTGATCCGTTCGCTGGAAGACACGCTGGCGGCGAAGCTGTTTGACAGGGACACCCGGAAAGTCGACCTCACGGCCGCCGGCCGGCGCTTTGACCGCGCCGCGCGTGAGGTGATTTCACACTTTGACGAGGTGATGGGCGGCGTCTGCCGCGATCTGAGCATTGTTGATCGCGTCGCGGTAGCGGGTATCCCCTCGCTCTGCGCCCGCTTCCTGCCCGTTGTCGTGGCCGGCTTCCGGCGCAGGCATCCGGCTATCGACATCGAGATCGTCGATGCGCTCCCGCCGCAATGCGTGGATCTGGTTCGTGACGGAAAGGTCGATCTGGCGCTGTCGACCGTTGATGCGAAAGACGCTGACGTTCACAAGGAATTGCTCTGTCTTGACCGCTTTTACGTCGTCTGCGGGCAGAACCACGCACTCGCCGGCAAGGCGACGATAGACCTCGAAGAGCTCGCCCGGTTTCCGTTTATTCACTTCACCCGCCCGACCCGCCTTCGCCACCAGATCGACGCGGCATTGCGGCCACACAAGCTCAACACCGTCCTGGAAGTCGAAAGGGTCGAAGCGGTCAAGGGGCTGGTGGAGAGCGGGGTGGGAATCAGCCTGGTCCCCAGCCTCACCCTTTTTCATTTCATGAGCAGCCAGATTGCGATCAAGCCGCTCACTCCACCGGGCGTGGTTCGTGAGATTTTTCTATTGAGCGCGCAGGGTCGCACCCCATCCGCCGCAGCCGACGCCTTGGCCGAACCCATCAGAGTCCAGATGCGGGCGTTGCTGCAGCCCGGCAGCCTTGAACTCGACCATGAAAAACTGGCCGCCCTGGTGCCGGATCTGCCGGCATAGCGCCGCAAGACACCATGCCAAATCGCCGCGGTCCGGATGGGCTTACTACATCGCCGGCCGGGTGGCGGCTCCCGCCAATTTGCCGCGACCGCTGAACCACGGCGTCCGATGCCGGAGTGGTTTCCTTGCGACACACAGGGCGTCTGCCGGCAGGCGAGGCCTTACCATTGGGGCATGAAAACAACCTACATCCTTGGCGCCATTTTGGCCTGCAACGTAACCGGAACACTGGTCGGCGCTCGCTCCGCAAAGACCGCACTCCTGCTGGTATCCGCAATACTTGCGCTCTACGGCTTGGTGCGCCTGTTGGGTTGAGCGCACGGGAGGGTTGGTCTGGCGCCCAGCATTGATACGTTGATACGCTGACAGGCAACCGCCCGGCATTCAACTCAAGGGCCGGGATTCTGCCGCTCTCCCAAAGCGATGTCGACCATCATTTCGCGGGCCAAGGTGCCGAGTTCCTGTCGCAGCGCATCGACGGACAGGGCGGCAGGCACCAGCAAGTGCGCTTCGATCTTGAAGGTCTGCTTGCCGGACACGCCGCTGCGGACGATCTCGGTATGAATGCTCTCGATGCTGATGGCGCGCTCGGCCAATATCCTGGTCAGTTTGCTGACGATCCCGACCTGATCCTCGCCGACCAGTTCAAGCTCAACCACACGAAGCGAGGTGGGCGTGTGGGCGCCGTCGCTCCTGGCGATGACCACCTGCAAGCCGCTGGACTCGAGTCCGCGCAGCGCGGCCACCAGTGCGTCCGCGTTCCCGCGCGGCACCTCGAAGTGAACCGTACCGGCAAATTCATTGGCCAGTTTTGTCATGCGGCTCGCCGCCCAGTTGGCACCGAAGCGCTCTGCCCGCTCGGCCAGCGAGCTCACGATGCCGTGGCGGTCGGCACCCACGATTGAAACCACGAGCGATGTGTTCACCGAAGAGACTTCCTCGGTCAACACGACAGACTTGCGGATCATGGGGGCCTTGGTGGCGAAGCCCGGATCCTGCGGGTAGGCGGGAACGGAACCCTGCAACCGGGCGTGATGAACCACCTTGCGCAGCAGGGCCAGGCCCATCGGCGCCAGGGCGCGCTCCCATAATTCGCGCGCCGTCTCGCCCCTGGCGACAAAGCACCAGTCCTGGGCGGCGATGGCGCCCGCATCCCATCCGTCGGCCAGGTGATAGATCGAGCCCCCAGCGATCGGATCGCCCTCCAGAATCGTCCATTCGACAGCCGCAATGCCACGATGCCGGGGCAACAGCGAAGGGTGATAACCGATGCCGCCCAGGCGCGAACGCGCGAGTGCCTCGTCGCTCACCCGTGCGTGCGTGTGCGCGGCGATGATGAGGTCGGTGCCCTCGGCAATCGCGTTGCCCGGAACGAACCTGGGGTTCTCGAGCACATGCACCGCGATGCCGGCCGCTTGTGCAGCCAGCGCCAGCCGGTCATCCGCAGCGGGAGCGACGATGCTTGTGAACTCGATCCCCTCTTCCTTGCGCAGCGCCTCGAAGACCGAGGCGGCGAAGAAACGGGAGCCCACCAATGCGCATTTCATAGACACATCTCTTCATTCATCTGAAAGGGGAGAAAAGAAAAAAGGGGACCGCCGGAGCCGGCCGGTCTTCAGCCGGTCTTCAACCGGTAACGGTCTCGGCAACCGGCGCTGTCAACCCAATGCGATCCAGCGCCGCCGCCAATTGCCCCACCGTGCGATCCGACTGGTGCCATTTCTCGAGCCCGAACAGCCCGACGCGGAAGGTCATGAAGTCGGCGCCTTCGTCGCATTGCAGCGGCACACCGGCGGCCGTCTGCAGCCCCTGGTCCATGAATTTTTTGCCGGACTGGATCTCGGGGTCGGTGGTGTAGCTGACCACCACGCCGGGCGCCTTGAAGCCTTCGGCGGCGACACTGGGCAGGCCGCGGCTTTCAAACAGCGCGCGCACCTTGCCGCCCAGTGCTTCCTGCTCGGCGCGCACTTTGGCAAAACCGTAGGCTTGCGTTTCCTTCATGGCGGCGCGCAGGCGCGTGAGGGCGTCGGTCGGCAGGGTGGCGTGGTAGGCGTGGCCACCTTTTTCATAGGTCTCCATGATCTGCAGCCACTTCTTCAAATCGCAGGCAAAGCTGGTGCTGGTGGTGCCTTCAATGGCCGCGCGGGCGCGCTCGCTGAGCATGACCATGGCGCAGCAGGGTGAGCTACTCCAGCCTTTTTGCGGCGCGGAAATCAGCACGTCCACGCCCGTGGCTTTCATGTCTACCCACATGGCGCCCGAGGCGATGCAGTCGAGCACGAACAGGCCGCCCACGGCATGCACGGCATCGGCCACGGCGCGCAGGTAGCTGTCGGGCAGGATCATGCCGGAAGCGGTCTCCACGTGCGGTGCGAAGACGGCGGCAGGTTTTTCTTTTGCAATGGCGGCCTGCACTTCGGCGATGGATGCGGGCGCCCAGGGTGCCTGAGCACCCGGGCCGGTTTGGCGGGCCTTGAGAACGTTGGACGAGGCGGGAATGCTCCCCATATCGAATATCTGCGTCCAGCGGTAGCTGAACCAGCCGTTGCGAATGACCAGCACCTGTTTGCCCGTGGCAAACTGGCGCGCCACGGCCTCCATGCCGTAAGTGCCGCTGCCGGGCACCAGCACAGCAGAGGGCGCGTTGTACACCTCCTTCAGGATGCTGGAGATGTCGGTCATCACGCCCTGGAAGCTGCGCGACATGTGATTCAGCGCGCGGTCGGTGTACACCACCGAAAATTCAAGCAAGCCATCAGGGTCAACGTTGGGCAGCAGTCCGGGCATAGGGTTTTCTCGGGGTAGTTTGAAAAAAACGACTTGGCAGCTTAGCATGCCAGGCCGTTTTTTTGGCTCCCGAGGTTTTGCGCAGCGCCGCCGGCGCATCATGCCCGGCCTCCGGCGGCCTACAGCCAAACACCGCGCAACCTGCAGCCATCCCCGCCGTCACCCCGGTGACCGTACCTTCTTAGCCACCGCCTTTTCGCAACGACCTACTGGTTAAATGCCTGCTCAAAAAACCCAATAGGGTGCAGCTCGATCGCCCAGCCGACGTTTTCGCCCAAGGTGGCAGCCGGATGCAGAGAAGCCACCCGCACCGCCTCGTCCCGGTCAGCCGCCTCAATGATGAAAAAGCCGCCAACCATTTCTTTGGCCTCGGCATAGGGGCCGTCGGTCACCTGTGGTTTACCATCGCGCGGGCGCAAGGCAAAGGCGGCCTGCGGGCCCTCGAGCGAGGCGCTCACCACCAGGCGGCCGGTCTTCTTCAACTCGGCGTCTTTGGCTGGGCACTGGCTCACCAGGGCTTGGACCTCGCCAGGGGGCAGTGCGGCGAATTTTTCGGGGTTGTAGTAGGCGAGGCAGAGGTATTTCATGGGGAAGTCCTTTCAGATTTTGAACCTTACACCCCTACGACGATCGACAAACCTGCATTTCGACACCCGATCCGCAAACCTTGAAAAAAGAGTTCTCTCCCTTGCAAATGTCCGGCTCTCAAGTTGGCAGCGCGACAGTTATGCGCCTGGACAGCGCCGACTCGCGTTGCCGCAGAAAGGCGCGCAGCAATTCAGGGTAGTCGGGGCAAACCGCGTTGCGAACCGATTCGCGTTGTGCCAGCGCACGCCGCCAGGCGTTCACCTTGGGCATATCGGTGAAGCCGGCGAAAACACCGAAATCGCCAAAATCACCGATCTCGTCGAACACGTCGAAGTACCGAAAGACCGGGCCAAAGACCGCATCCACCATGCTGAACTGTTCGCCAGCGAAGTAGGGGCCGCTTCCCAGGGCCGCTTCGACCTGCCGGAACTTTGCGCGTAGCTCGGCGGCGCGGGCCACCAGGACTTCTTCATTGGGCGCGTTATAGAAGGCACCGATGGTGTTGAGGATCGCCGAACCGAACTCCATCCAGCTGCGGTGCCGGGCACGTTGCAGCGCGTCTTCGGGGTGCAGGCGGGGTGCGGCCGTTTCGTCGAGGTATTCACAGATGACGGCGGATTCAAAAATCGCTTCGCCGTCCACCCGCAGGACGGGCGTCTTGCCCAGCGGCGAGATCTTGAGGAACCAGTCGGGCTTGTGGGCCAGGTCAATGTCCTGCCGCTCAAAACCAATGCCCTTCTCGGCCAGGACAATCGCCGCGCGCTGGACGTAAGGGCACAGCGTGTGGCTGATCAATGTAAGTTGGGAGGCCATGGTGTACTCCTTCACCAGGCGGGCACAAAACGCGGGCTGCGGCGCAGGGCGAAGGCGCCGTCGCCGGCCAGCCAAAGCGCCACGGAGGCCACGGTCAGGAACACGGGATACTCCCAGCCGCCCCCCTGGCTGGTGTGGACCCAGCCGTTGCCAAAATGCACCGACGCGGCCACGGCCATGATGGGCGCCAGCGCCAGCGACACCTGGCGGGCATACAGCCCGAGCAGGATGGCCAGGCCGCCCAGCAGTTCCGCAGCGAACACGGGGTAGGCCAGCACGCCGGGGAAGCCCACGCCCGCAAAAAACTGCGCCGTTCCCGGCAAGGTGAAAACCAGCCATTTCAACAGGGCGTGGGCCATCCACATCACGCCCAGGCTGATACGAAGCAGGGCCACGCCGTAAGGGGCGGTGTTGTTGGCTTCCGGTTGCCGCATTGCATTGCTCCATTGAGTTGATTGATGGGGGTAATGTAGGATTGCAAACAGACAATGAAAATAGGCACAGGTGCAAGCCATGAATGCAGCAACGCAATACAAACTCAGCGCCCCCGATATCGAGGTCGTGCTCGCGCTGGTGCGGACCAACACCCTGGCAGAAGCGGGCGAGCGGCTTGCGGTGGATGCATCAACGGTTTTCCGCTCGCTGCAGCGCATCGAGAAGGGTTTGGGCCAGCGTCTGTTTGAACGCTCAAGGACTGGCTACCAGCCGCTGGAACTGGCGCAGGTGCTGGCAAGCCACGGGGAGCAACTGGAGGTGCAGTTGGAGTCGGCCCGCTCGGCCGCGCAGGCCAGTCCCGAACAGGTCTCCGGCAGCGTGCGCCTCACCACCACCGATACCGTGTTGCATGGCCTGGTCGCGCCGGCGCTCAAGTTGCTGCAGTCAACCCACCCGCTGCTGGTCTACGAGCTGCACACAGGGAACGAATTGGCCAGCCTCACGCGGCGTGATGCCGACATTGCCGTGCGCGCCACCAAGCGGCCGCCGCAGCACCTGGTGGGCAAGCATGTCGGTCCGATCCGGGTGGCGCTGTTTGCCGCCAAAAAAGGCGGCCCCAGGCGCTTCGATGCCGATGTGGCCGGGAAAGTCGACTGGATCGCCCCGGATGACGCCTTGCCGGAGCACCCGTCGGTCGTCTGGCGCAAGAAGCATTTTCCCAGGGTGTCGCCGCGCTATCGGGTCAGCAGCATACTCACCGTCGCGGAAATGGTGGCGCAAGGCATGGGCATCGGCTTGTTGCCTCTGTTTCTTGCGCAAGGCCGGGCCGACCTGGTGGCCTTGACCGGCGCGCTGGATGAGTGTCAGACCGAACTCTGGCTTCTGACGCATACCGAATCGCGGCACCTGCGGCGGGTCTCCACGGTGTTCAGCCATCTGGCCAAACACATGGCGCTGACCTAAACTGAATGGGGCCGCGCCAGCTCAGTTCAGCAGCGCCGGCAACCCGCTCATGGCCACAAAGACCCGGACGGCGCCCGTCTTCGTCAACGCACCCGGCGCGTCATGCCCCGCTTCCGGCGGGCTATAGCCAAACACCGTCGCCCCGGCCGCCACACCCGCAGTGACGCCGGTCACCGTGTCCTCCACCACCGCACACCGCTTGGGGTCGATACCCAGCGCCGCAGCAGCCGCCAGGTAAACATCCGGCGCCGGCTTGGAGCGAGGCATTTCATGCCCGCTGAAAATGCGCCCCTTGAAGTAGGGCATCAGCCCGCATTTCTCCAGTTGCAGCTCCACCTTGAAGCGGTCGGCTCCCGACGCGCAGGCGATGCGGCCCTGGTACAGCTCATGAATCTTCGCCACAGCCTCCACTGCGCCGCGAATGGGCTTGACGCCCTCCATCAGCCCCTGATTGCGGCGCTCGCGAAAACGCACCATCCAGTCCTCGGTCAGCGGCCGGCCGGTGTGGGCTTCGATGGTGGCGGCCTCGTCCTTGACGGCCTTGCCGACGAAGATGCGCATGCATTCCTCGCGCGTGAGCTTCCAGCCCCGCTCTTCCAGCATGTCGCGCAACACATCGTTGGTGATCGTTTCGCTGTCGACCAGCACGCCATCACAGTCAAACAACACCGCATCAAATTTCAAAGCAAAAACCTTTCAATACTACGCATTCAGTATGCGCACTACACCCGCCAGACATGGTTCGGATTGAGTCCCCCCGCGTTACCCCTTCCCGCCTTTGGGGGAAGGCCGGGATGGGGGCTCACCGCATGTGGGTGAGCGCGCCCTGGACTTGACTCCTCTTGTGGTTAGAGACAAAACTACCCGGACGGCCCTGACTAATCGAGCAAACCGTCTCCAGCCCCATTAAAGCGGTGCAAGCTGCCATGAACCAAACAGCGTTTCTCATGGGTCGCATGGCCCCCATCCCAGCCTTCCCCCAAAGGCGGGAAGGAGCAAGAAGGGCACAGAGGGAACGGCTCAGCGCCATGTGCTGTGACCGGTGTGGTTACCTCAATCACCACGTATCGCCGTCCACATAGTACCAACGGCCTGCCTCGTGCACGAAGCGGCTGCGCTCGTGCAGACGCACAGCCGGGCTGCCGGGGCTTTTCTGTCGGGCGACAAATTCAACTTCGGCATGGGTAGCATCCAGCGCGCGGTGTTGCCGCACTTCCAGGCCCAGCCATTTGACGCCCGGATCAAAATCAATCGATGGCGGCCGGTGACTGGCGTGCCAGGTAGCCAGCAAGTAGTCGGCCCGTTCCCGCACAAAAGCGGTGTAACGCGAGCGCATCAGCGACTCGGCGTCGGGCGCGGGCGAACCCGCAAAGTCATCCAGGTAGCGGCCGCAGCATGGTGAAAAAGCGAGGGGCTTTCCGGAGGCGGCCAGGCGGCCGCAGGGGCAAGGCTGCGACGGCAGCAACGGGGGCTGGGGCATCAGCAGTATCAGCTTTTGCCGGCCTTGCGCTTTTCCCGGTCTTCCAGTGTCTCGGTCGGCCCGCCCTGCTTGAGCCATTCGGCATACCCGCCGTCCATGTGCGCGACGTTGGTCATGCCCATGTCCTGCAGCGTCTTGGTGGCCAGCGCACTGCGCCAGCCGGCGCCGCAGAACAGGATGAACTCCTTACCCTCGTCAGCAAACACGGGCTTGTGATAAGGCGAGGCGGGGTCCACCCAGAACTCGAGCATGCCCCGGGGCGCATGGTAGGCGCCCACCACCGTGCCGCCCGCCAGCTCGCGCACATCGCGGATGTCGACGACCTGCACGTGGGGGTCAGCGAGTTTGGCTTTCACCTCGTCCACCGAGTAGCTCTTGACCTGCGCCATGGCTTCATCGACCAGGGCACGGAATCCTTTGGTAATCGGCATGTTTTGTCTCCTGCTGTGGATTGCGGACTGAATCGGCAAGTTTACGGCGTGCTTTCCACGCGGCTAAGGCAAGGCCCATACCCAAACCAGCAGGGGCCGCGGAACCGGCTTTGCCGGGCCGCAGGCGCAGCGGCCCCCTCGGGGGGCAGGGAGTTACACGCAGTGAACGACCGTGGG
Organism: Polaromonas sp. P4_F4; assembly: GCF_056401355.1. NCBI lineage: Bacteria > Pseudomonadati > Pseudomonadota > Betaproteobacteria > Burkholderiales > Comamonadaceae > Polaromonas > Polaromonas sp. P4_F4. The sequence goes on from NZ_JBFUJO010000003.1 coordinate 140,689, forward strand.
GGCCTAAAGTGCTCTCTGGATGATGATTTTCTGCACGTCAGAGGTGCCTTCGTAGATCTGGCAAACCCGCACGTCACGGTAAATGCGCTCCACCGGAAAGTCGCTGACATAACCATAGCCGCCCAGCGTCTGGATGGCGGCGCTGCAGACTTCTTCGGCCATCTCGCTGGCGAACAGCTTGGCCATGGCGGCTTCCTTCAGGCAGGGCCGGCCGGCATCGCGCAGGCTGGCGGCGTGCCAGATCAGCTGGCGCGCGGCCTCCAGTTTGGTGGCGCACTCCGCCAGCCGGAAGCCGACCGCCTGGTGGTTGAAGATGGCGGTACCGAAGCTCTGACGCTCCTTGGCGTAGCCCAGCGCAAATTCAAACGCGCTGCGGGCCATGCCCACGCTTTGCGCGGCGATACCGATGCGCCCGCCTTCGAGCGCGCCCAGGGCAATCCTGTAGCCCTCGCCTTCGGCGCCAATCAGGTTTTCGGCCGGAATGCGGCAGCTGTCGAAGTTGATTTGCGCGGTGTCACTGGAATGCTGGCCCAGCTTGTCTTCCAGCCGGGCCACCACGTAGCCCGGTGCATCGGTGGGCACGATGAAGGCGCTCATGCCTTTCTTGCCGGCGCCCTTGTCAGTGACGGCAATGACGATGGCCGCGTGGCCGTTCTTGCCGCTGGTGATGAACTGCTTGACGCCGTTGATCACGTAGCTGTCGCCGTCTTTCACGGCGGTGGTTTTGAGCGATGAGGCATCGCTGCCGACATGCGGCTCGGTCAGGCAGAACACGCCCAGCATCTGGCCCTGTGCCAGCGGGGTCAGCCACTGCTTTTTCTGGGCGGCATTGCCGTAGCGCATCAGGATGGCATTGACCGGGCAGTTGGTCACGCTGATGGCCGTGCTGGTGCCGCCGTCGCCCGCGGCGATTTCTTCCAGCACCAGCGCCAGCGTCACATAGTCGAGGTGGGCGCCGCCAAACTCTTCCGGCACACAGATGCCGTAGGCGCCGAGTTCGGCCAGGCCCTTGTGCGCGTCCTTCGGGAAATGATGCTCCTTGTCCCAGCGGGCGGCGTGGGGCCAGAGCTCCTCCTGCGCAAAGGCACGCACGGCGTCACGGATCATTTCCTGGTCTTGTGTCAACAGCATGTGGTCACCATGATTCGAATGGGCGCCCGTCGTAGTCGAGGAACGCGCCTTTGTGTTGGGCCTTCAGAGAGGCAACGGTTTTGCGCAGGGCGGCCACGCTGTCGCTGACCGCCAGCGGCGCGCCCGGGCCGCCCATGTCGGTCCGCACCCAGCCGGGCGACAGCGCCACCAGGATGGCTTGGGGGTAGTCGTGCTGGGCCGCAACCACGGCCATGTTGAGTGCAGCTTTGCTGACGCGGTAAGTCCAGCCAAAGCTGGAGCCCACCCCGCCGATCCGCCCCATGCCGCTGGTGATGAAGGCAAACTTGCCGCCCGCCGCCTCCACCAGCGGCGCGACCTGCGGGATGACCTGCATCGCGCCCAGCACATTGGTGTGCAGGGTGCGGTCAAATTCCTCGCATGTGGGCGGCATGGTGGCATCTGCCGTGGTGTAAACGCCGGCCACGTAGAAGGCCACGTCGATCTGCTCGCCGTCCAGCAGCCAGGCCAGGCCGCTGACGCTGGCCGGGTCGGCCACGTCCACCTTCAAGGTGTGGGCACCGAGCGCGCGCAGCCGCTGCAGGCCGGCATCGTCGCGCGCCGTGGCGATCACGCGATCGCCGGCCTCACGGTACTGGCGGACCAGTTCCAGGCCAATCCCGCGGGAAGCGCCAATGACCAACACCGTGCTCATGCGAAAGATCTCACGTAAAAGCCAGTCCGGGCCACCTCGCGCGGATGCGGCCAGCGGCCCTGATGACAAGACATTACATCAGCTCAACCGCCAGCGCCGTGCCTTCTCCGCCGCCGATGCACAGCGTCGCCACGCCTTTTTTCAGGCCGCGGGCTTTCAGCGCATGGATCAGCGTCACGATGATGCGGGCGCCGCTGGCGCCAATCGGATGGCCCAGCGCGCAGGCGCCGCCATTCACATTCACGATGTCGTGGCTGATGCCGAGCTCTTTCATGGCGGCCATGGGCACCACGGCAAAGGCTTCGTTGACTTCCCACAGGTCCACGTCCTTGACGCTCCAGCCGATCTTCTTGAGCAGCTTTTGCACCGCGCCCACCGGTGCGGTGGTGAACCACTCGGGCGCCTGGGCAAAGGTGGCGTGGCCGACGATGCGGGCGATGGGTGTGGCGCCCAGCTCTTTGGCGGTGGATTCGCGGGTCAGCACCAGCGCGGCCGCGCCGTCGTTGATCGACGAGCTGGATGCGGCGGTGATGGTGCCGTCTTTCTTGAAGGCGGGCCGCAGCGTCGCGATCTTGTCGAGCTTGACCTTGCCCGGGCCTTCGTCGATGGAGATCACGGTGTCGCCGGCGCGGCCCTTGACCGTGACGGGCGTGATCTCGGCCTTGAAGGCACCGGACTCCGTGGCCGCCTTGGCGCGCTGCACGCTGGCCACCGCGAAAGCGTCCTGCGCTTCACGGGTGAACTGGTATTTTTCAGCGCACTGCTCACCAAAGGTGCCCATGGCGCGGCCGGGTTCGTAGGCGTCTTCCAGGCCGTCGAGCATCATGTGGTCAAAGATGCGGTCGTGGCCAATGCGCACACCGCTGCGGCCCTTGAGCAGCAGATGCGGTGCGTTGGTCATGCTTTCCATGCCGCCGGCCACCACCACGTCGCGGCTGCCCACCATCAGCTGGTCGTGCGCCAGCATGGTGGCTTCCATGCCGGAGCCGCACATCTTCGAAAGCGTCACGGCGCCTGCGCTGGCAGGCAAGCCGCCCTTGAAGCCGGCTTGCCGCGCCGGCGCCTGGCCCTGGCCCGCCATCAGGCAGTTGCCAAACAGGACTTCGTCGACCTTTTCAGGCGCGATGCCGGCGCGCTCAATGGCGGCCTTGATGGCGGCGCCGCCGAGGTCGTGCGCGGCGAGCGCACTGAAGTCGCCCTGGAAGCCGCCCATGGGCGTGCGGGCGGCGCCGAGAATAACGATGGAATCCGACATGATGTGTGTCCTTTCAGGGTTGAATGAAAACTGTGGTGCTGTTCTTGCGCGCTTGCCAGGCTCTTGCCGCGCTCAGGGTGTCATGCCGCTGAGGCCGGTCAACACCGGCTCAGGCGGAAGGTGGGTCAACAATTGGTTGTCATGGCGGTCGGATGCATGGCGCCGCGTGAAGCGCTTTTCCCGTTCATAGGGAAAGACGTCGTGCACATGGCCGGCCTGTATGCGCGCCTGGTGGCTTTGCCAGAAATCGGCATCCAGCAAATCACCGTGGTGCTTCATAAAGACTTCGCGCACGGCATCGTTGCCCAGCAGGAAGGGCGCGAAGGTTTCGGGAAACACGTCCTTGGGTCCGACGGAATACCAGACTTCACCGCTCATTTCTTCTTCGTCATTGTGCGGCGCCGGCACGCGGCGGAAATTGCAGTCGGTGATGTATTCGATCTCGTCGTAGTCGTAGAAAACAACCTTGCCGTGGCGCGTGATGCCGAAGTTCTTCCACAGCATGTCACCCGGAAAGATGTTGGCCGCCACCAGGTCCTTGATGGCGTTGCCGTATTCGACCACGGCGCGCTCGATCTGGTCTTTGGCGGCGGGCTCGCCGACGCCGGCGTCAAATGCTTCCTGCAGGTAAATGTTCAGCGGAATCATGCGCCGCTCGATATAAACGTGCTTGATGATCACTTCGGTGTTGCCGTCGCCGTCGCGGTCGCTGATCTCGAGCTGGCTGGGCGCAAACTTTTGAAGTTCGGCAATCAGTTCGTCATCAAACCGCGCGCGCGGAAAGGCCACTTCACTGTACTCCTGGGTATCGGCCATGCGGCCCACGCGGTCATGCTGCTTGACGAGCAGGTATTTGCCCTTGATCTGCTCGCGACTGGTGTCTTTTTGCGGCGGATAGTAGTCCTTGATGACCTTGAAGACATAAGGGAACGAGGGCAGGTCGAACACCAGCATCACCATGCCCTTGATACCTGGCGCAATGCGGAACTTGTCGGTGGAGTGCCGCAGGTGATGGAGGAAGTCGCGGTAAAAAAGCGTCTTGCCCTGCTTGGCCAGGCCCAGTGCGTTGTAGATTTCCGCACGCGGCATGTGCGGCATCATGCTGCGCAGAAACTGCACGTATGCCGACGGAATGCCCATGTCCACCATGAAGTAGGCGCGCGCAAAGCTGAACAGGATGAGCAGGTCATCCTCGCCAAACAACGCGGCATCGATCACCAGCTTGCCGCACTTGCTGTGCAATATCGGCAGGGCAAACGGCACTTCGTTGAAGCCGTTGATGATCTTGCCGACGACGTAAGCGCCCTTGTTGCGGAAAAACAGGCCCGACAGCACCTGGATCTGGAAATTGGCACGCAGCTTTACGTCGCTGAGCCGCTCGCTCATGGCCTCCAGCACATAGCCGGCATCGCGCTCCAGGTCTTCAAAATCCAGGCGCAGGTCAAAGTCGCGCACCAGCCTGATGATGATCTCGCGCAGGTTGTCGCGGGTCGGGTAGTACGCGCGGTAAGTCGGCCGCGCCGTCGGCTCCTCGTTTTCGATGTACTCGGTGCTGACGGCCGGCCGGACAAAGATGAAGTCGTTCTGGAAATAGCTGCGATGCAGTATCTTGGTGGTGACCGAGTTGAAAAAGGTCTCGGCCAGTTCGGGCTGGTGGTGATTGACCAGCAGCCCGATGTAATGCAGCTTGACCTGGTGCCAGACATCCATGGACTGCTCGCCCGCCTTGAACTCACGCTCCAGCCGCATCGACGCCTCGCGCACGCGCAGGTCGTAAAACTCGATGCGTTCGCGCTGGGCGCGTTGCTGGCCGTGCCAATCGGCGGTTTCGAAACGGTGCTTGGCGCGCGCCGACTCGGTGCGAAACAGCTGGTAGTGGCGGTTGAACCCGTCCATCATCGCTTTCGCAATGTCGTAGGCAATGGTGGAGTCAAGGCGCTGGGGAAACACGGCGAGTCCTGGTTTTGGCGCTGTCTGGCGTTATCTGGTGTTAACGGCTGTTCCAGAGGTCCCAGACGCGGTCCACCGCCTGGCGGTAGCGGGCATCCAGCTCCTCGGGGTCTGAAACACTCATCTGCAGGTCCTGCAGCAGGCCGTCATGCACGCCAAAGGCCCAGCCGTGCACGGTGACGTCCTGGTTGCGAGCCCAGGCGTCCACCATCACGGTGCTGACCGAGACGTTCACCACCTGCTCGATCACGTTGATGTCGCACAGGGCATTGGCCCGCACGTCTTCGCGCAGGCTGTCGAGCAGTTGGCGGTGCCGGTGGCGCACGTCCTGGATGTGGCGTATCCAGTTGTCGGCCAGGCCAATGCGCGCACCTTCCAGCGCGGCCTGCACGCCCGAGCAGCCGTAGTGCCCGACCACCATGATGTCCTTGACCTTGAGCCGCTCCACCGCGAACTGGATCGCGGACAGGGCGTTGAGGTCGGAATGCACCACGATGTTGGCCACGTTCCGGTGAACAAACACCTCGCCCGGCTCCAGCCCGGTGATCTGGTTGGCCGGCACGCGGCTGTCGGAGCAGCCAATCCACATGTACTTGGGGGTTTGCTGCTTGACCAGGCTGGTGAAAAATCCTGGCCGTTCGGCTTCCATTTGTGCCGCCCAGGCGCGGTTGTGGCTGAAAAGGTTTTCAAGTGATGCTGTCATGGGAACGATCTTAATCAGTTGCAGGCCGGGCGGCCTCACAGGGTCATCCCTTGGCCATTCGTTGCGCCAGGGTACGGGCCTCAGCAGGTTTCGGCAAACAGCTCACGGCCTATCAGCATGCGGCGGATTTCGCTGGTGCCGGCGCCGATCTCGTAGAGTTTGGCGTCGCGCCAGAGGCGTCCGAGCGGGTAGTCGTTGATGTAGCCGTTGCCGCCAAAAATCTGCACGCCCTCGCCGGCCATCCAGGTGGCCTTTTCGGCGCACCAGAGAATGACGGAAGCGCAGTCCTTGCGGACCTGGCGCGCATGCTCCACGCCACGCATGTCCAGGTTTTTAGCCACGGTATAGGCAAAGGAGCGGCCGGCCTGCAGCACGGTGTACATGTCGGCGACCTTGCCCTGGATCAGCTGGAATTCGCCGATGCTCTGGCCAAACTGCTTGCGGTCGTGGATGTAGGGCACCACGTTGTCCATCACCGACTGCATGATGCCCAGCGGCCCGCCGGTGAGCACGGCGCGTTCGTAGTCGAGGCCGCTCATCAGCACCTTGGCGCCGCTGTTCAGGCCGCCCAGAATGTTTTGCGCCGGAACTTCGACGTTGTTGAACACCAACTCGCCGGTGTGGCTGCCGCGCATGCCAAGCTTGTCAAGCTTTTGCGCCACCGAAAAACCCTTCATGCCCTTTTCGATCAGGAAGGCGGTCACGCCGCGGGCGCCCAGCTCGGGCTCGGTTTTCGCATAGACCACCAGGGTATCGGCGTCGGGGCCGTTGGTGATCCACATCTTGCTGCCGTTGAGCAGGTAATAGCCGCCCTTGTCTTCGGCCTTGAGCTTCATCGAAATCACGTCGCTGCCGGCGCCGGGCTCGCTCATGGCCAACGCGCCGACATGCTCACCAGAAATGAGCTTGGGCAGGTATTTCTGGCGCTGCGCATCGGTGCCGTTGCGCTTGATCTGGTTGACACACAGGTTGCTGTGCGCCCCATAGGACAGCCCCACGGAGGCGCTGGCCCGGCTGATCTCTTCCATGGCCACCATGTGGGCCAGGTAACCCATGCCGGCGCCGCCATACTCCTCGCCGACGGTGATGCCGAGCACGCCGAGCGCGCCCATTTTTTGCCACAGGTCCATCGGGAACTGGTCGTTGCGGTCAAGTTCGGCCGCACGCGGCGCGATTTCGGCTTGCGCAAATTCACGCACGGCGTCACGCAGGGCATCGGTCTCTTCGCCGAGCTGGAAGTCAAGTCCTGGCAGGTTGGTCATGATGGGCTTTCTGGGTAGGTTGCAGGTTATAGCCAGGCGCCTTGGGGCAGCTTGTGGCGGCTCGGCAGCTTCTGGGCGGTTTTTCTGTGAGTTATCAGTGAGCGGTCAAAGAGCCGTCAATAGGTCTTGGGGACGGGAACAAGCGTCTGCTGCATCAGCGCGCAAGCGCTTTCCTTCCCGTTGGCACCGACATGCACCACGTCGGCAGTGGTCACGATGATTCGCTTGCCGGCCCTGACGACACGGCCGGTCGCCCGGAGTTCACCATCCTTGAAGGCGGCCATGAAATTGATCTTGTATTCGACCGTGGTGACTTCAGCCTCGAGCGGTGCCACCGTCAGGGCGGCATAGCCCCCGGCAATGTCCGCCAGCGCACCCATGGCGCCGCCATGGAAACCGCCCTGTTGCTGGGTGACGCGCTCTGAATACGGCAGCGCAATTTCGCACAAGCCGGTCTCCACCCGCAGCAGCCGCGCGCCGAGGTGCTGCATCATGCCCTGGCGTAAAAAACTCGCTTCAATGCGCTGAAAAAGCGCTGACGGCGCGGAAAGTGCATCCATGGGGAGGGCCTTCTGTCGAGAGTGCTGTCGGGAGCAAATGGGGTCACGCCTTAATTGACGTTTACGTAAACGTCAATTATGAACCATTTGACCCGGGCGCAGCAAGCCTCCGGCAATTGTTGATACCGCTGAGATGGTTGAAATGGTTGAAAACAGTTGAACCAGCCAGGCGCAGAAACAGGGATTCAAGCGTGGCTGTTTTTGGTTTTGGTGTTGTCTTTGGCTTTGGCCGCCTTGTCGAGCAGCGCCTTGGCCTCTTTCTCGTGGGTGCGGATCTCGTCCAGATTGGCCTGCAGGTCGAGCATTTGCGCTTCCAGCTTCTTGCGGTGCTCGGTCAGCACGGCCAGGAATTTTTTCAGTTGCGGGGCGGTGTCGCGCGGGCTGTCGTAGGAATCGATGATTTCCTTGGCCTCCACCAGCGACAGCCCCAGCCGCTTGGCGCGCAAGGTGAGCTTGAGCCGGGTGCGGTCCCGCGCCGTGTACACGCGGTTGCGCCCGCCCGGCCCGATGCGCTGGGGCTGCAGCAGGCCCATGTCTTCGTAAAACCGCATGGCGCGGGTGGTCAGGTCAAACTCTTTGGCAAGGTCGCTGATGGTGTAAGTCGTGGCCATGATGAATTGGGTGGGTACTGAACAGGGATCAACAGGACAAAAGCCGGCAAAAAGCAGGGAAGCAGGGAAGCAGGGCGGCACAGGCACAGCGCGCGGCCGGCGTCGTCACTACAATGATTCAACATGACGTTTACGTAAACGTCAAATATAGCGCGAATATTACATGAACCACCTTGAACAGCAGCTCGAGTACCCGTTTGCCGACACCCTGCCCGAGGCCGGCACGGCGCTCGAGGTCGCACCAGGCGTCAAGTGGATACGCATGGCGCTGCCGTTCGCGCTGGACCACATCAACCTGTGGCTGCTGCGCGATGAGCTCGATGATCCGCACAACGCCGGCGCAACAATCCAGGGCTGGAGTGTGGTGGACTGCTGCATCAGCAGGGAGGAGTCCAGAGCGCAGTGGGAAAGCATTTTTTCGACCCAGCTGGAGGGCCTGCCGATCCTGCGTGTCATCGTGACCCACATGCACCCGGACCACATGGGCCTGGCGCACTGGCTGTGCCGGCACTGGACGACGGCAAGCCATGTTTGCCGCCTGTGGATGAGCGCCACCGACTACCATAGCGCCCGCCTCGGCGCTCAGAGCACCACCGGCTTTGGCGGAGACAGCGCCGCCCTCTTTTTCGCCTCCCACGGCCTGACCGATCCGGAATCCGTCGAGAAAATCAGGGGCCGGACCGGCTACTACGCCAGCATGGTGCCCGAGGTGCCGGACAGTTTTTGCCGCCTGGCCGACGGACAGGTGATCCGCATTGGCGGGCGGGACTGGCGGTGTATCAGCGGCTATGGCCATGCGCCGGAGCACATGGCGCTGTACTGCGCCGATGTCTCCTCGTCCACCTTGTCCGCCCCGTTCACCTCCTCCCCGAAACCGGCGCCGGTGCTGATTTCCGGCGACATGGTGCTGCCGCGCATTTCCACCAATGTGAGCGTTTACGACATGGAGCCCGAATCCAATGCGCTCAGCCAGTTTCTCGCGTCCATCGACAAATTCGCGCCGCTGGATGAGGCCACGCTCACCCTGCCTTCGCACGGCAAACCGTTCCGCGGCCTGCACACACGCATCCAGCAGCTTCATGACCACCACCGGGACCGGCTCGAAGAGGTGATGCAGGCCTGCAAGGCAAGCCCCTGCAGCGCTGCGGACATCCTGCCCGTCATGTTCAAACGCAAGCTGGATTTGCACCAGACGACCTTCGCGATCGGCGAGTCGATCGCGCACCTGCATTTGCTGTGGTTTGGCGGGCAGCTCAGGCGCTCGCTGGACCCTGACGGGGTTTACCGCTTCAGCGCAGCCTGACATGCCGCGGGCGGTGCTGCGGTACCGCGGTGCGTGATGTGTGGTGTTTGGTGTGTGATGCGTCGGGCTTTCAGGCGGCCATCAGGCGCTGTCCGCAGCGTGCGGCAGCGCCATGAAAAAACTGGCCCCGGCCTGGTCAGCGGTTTCAGCCCAGACCTTGCCGCCGTGCAGGGCCGCAACCCCCTTGACGATCGCCAGACCCAGGCCGTTGCCCGGGAAGTCGGCTGAAGAGTGCAGGCGCTGGAAAGCGGTGAAAAGCTTGCCGCTGTAGGCCATATCAAAGCCCGCACCATTGTCGGACACCAGCAGGACCAGTTCGCCGCGCCTGCGGCCGGGCGTCAGCCCCACCTTGATCCAGCCCTCGGCTTTTTTCGAGGTGAATTTCCAGGCGTTTTCCAGCAGGCAGGCCAAGGCCGTCGCCAGCAGCCCCTTGTCGCCGACCAGCAGCAGGCTGGCATCCATCTCGATCGCCACGTTGCGGCCCGGCTCGCGTTTGCGCAAATCGTCGACCAGTGCGCGGCAGACGGGTACAAGGTCGAACTTCTCAGGATTGCCGGAGAGCTCCGGCAGCTGGACCAGGGTTCGCAGGTCATCCACCAGCTTGGCCAGCTGACGGGTGCTGGCCTGAATGCGGTTCACATAGTGCAGCCCGGACGCATCGAGCGCCGTCGAATAGTTTTTTGCCAGCATTTTCGCGAACCCGTTGACGGCATGCAGCGGCCCCTGCAAGTCGTGGGACACCGCACGGGTGAAAGCGGCCACATCGCGCCTGGCTTTTCCCAGTTCGCTCTGGCACTTGGCCAGCTCCTGCTCCAGTTCTGCATTGACCCGCCGCAAGGCGCCATCGGCCAGGTGGCGCTGCGAGACATCCGCCAGGCTCACGAAAACAGCCTGCTGGCCGTTCCAGCTGAGCGGGCCGCATGCCAATTCCACCAGCACCTGCTGCCCATCCGCCTTTTGCTGTTGGCACAGGCGCAACTCGAGCTGGCCCTCCGCGACGCCTTTGTCCAACGCCAGCGAACCGAGCAACGCGGCGCCTTCTCCCTCGGGAAATAGCGCCTCCATGCCCAGCGCCAGGAACTTCTTGCGCTCAATGCCATAAAACTCGACGGCCGCCTGGTTGACAGCGAGGATGCGCATGGAGCTGTCGTCAAAGATCCACATCGGATTGGGATTCGCCTCAAAAATCAGCTGGTTGTAGCGCTCGCTGTCTTCCAGCACATCCAGCAACCTTTGCGTGGACGAGACATCCCTGAGGCTGACGACGTAGCCGGGGGGCTGCCTCGTGAACGCATACCGGACCCACTTGTCTTCAAACTTGTCGTGGGCAACGAAGGCGTGCCGCGCGGCAAAGGTCAGGGCCTGGCCCGTGGCGCTCTGATGCTGCTCGGTGATTTCTTCGGGCACGGCGTCCCAAAAATCGAGGCCGGACAGGGCCGGCAGCGCGCAATGCAGGAGTTCCAGCGCGCGGGAATTCGCCTCGGTGATCCGGCCCTGGTCGTCGAGCAATACCGTACCGTCGCCGGCCTGCTCCAGAGGCCCCCAGCCCAGTTCCGCCGGCGCCGCCGAACGATCCCCGTTCTGCGCACCCGGGCCGGGCATCTTGTCTGCCAGCTTCATCCCGAACAGGTTGAGGAATCGGCTCATGAGGATTGTTTGCTTCGGGCTCGCTTGCTTCAGGTTTCGGTGCAGCCTGTTAATGCCACTTGCGGTTGGCGGTCACCAGTGCCGTGACATACCCGTGCAGCCAGTCGAAATTCACCGGCTTCTGCAACCGGTGGGCATCCGGCGGCAGACCGCCCCGCTCTTCAATGGCCTCGGGCGGCAAGCCACTGATCACAATAATCTGCATGTCCGCCAGCTGCTGGTTGCGCTTGAGGGCCTTGAGCATTTCAATGCCATCGACGCCGGGCATGGACAGGTCGGTAATCAGCAAGTCCGGACGCATGCTGGCAATGTCCATCAAGGCCTCGAGTGCGGATGGCATCCAGGTGCAATCGACCGGCAGGTCCCAGTCCTCAAACTGGAGCTGGTACAGCTCCCGGGTGGCCTCGTCGTCCTCGACCAGCAGCACGCGCAAACGGTTCTTCGGGTCGGTGTCGACCTTGGTGGTTTGCGGGTTGTTTTTGGCCAGATAGGCATTGATGGACTGCAGGGCAATCCGGCGATGGCCTCCCAGGGTCTTCCAGGCGTCTATTTCTCCTTTTTCGACCAACGACTGCACCGTGGCGACCGATAGCCCGAGCAGCTTGGCAGCATAGCTGGTGCCACAGTAATCTTCACTGGAGAAGTCCGTCGCACTGATGGCATCTTCAAAGGATTTGGGTTCACGCGGCATGGTGGCCTGTTGTAACAGAGATGGGACTTGTCATTTTCAGCATTTTAATTACTTCAGCAATTTAAAACAGGCGGCGAAAACCGGGGCAACGCAAATAAAGACCGGGGCGAGGTGTGGCGTCCGGCGGGGAATGCGTGAGGAAAGCGAGAAAAGTTGGCGAGAGTGGGGTGGATCGGGCTGATCTGCTCAGACCGAAATAGCGGTCCTGGGCAGGGTAAAGAAAAAAGTGGCCCCGCCGCCGGGCTCGGATTGCGCCCACAGCCGGCCGCCGTGCCTGCCAATCACACGGCTGGCCGAGGCCAGCCCGATGCCGGTGCCGGCAAACTCCGACGCCGCATGCAAACGCTGAAAAGGGTTGAACAGTTTGTCGACATACGCCATGTCGAAACCGGCACCGTTATCCCGGACCATGAAGACCGGCAGCCCTGCTGCGTCGGGTTGCTGGCTGACGCTGATGCTCGCCTCGGCTTTACGCGAGGTGAACTTCCAGGCATTGCTCAGCAGGTTTTCCATCACCACGCCCAGGAGGCGCGAGTCGCCATGCGCCTGCAGGCCACGTTCAATATGGACCGCGACCCGGCGTTCGGGATCGCGCGCCTGCCACTCACCCAGAATCCGCCGGGACAGCGCAGAAAGGTCCACCGCTTCCATCCGCAGCTGCGCGCGCGATACCTGTGCCAGCGAAAGCAGGTCTTCAATCAATTGCCCCATCTGCGCCACGCCCGCCTGGATGCGCGACAGGTAGTGCCGGCTCTTCTCGTTGACATTGCCGGGAAGCTGCTTGGACAGCAGGCGGCTGAACCCGTCAATGGTGTTGAGCGGTGAGCGCAGGTCGTGGGAGACAGAATACGAGAAGGCCTCGAGCTCGTGGTTTGACAGGCGCAAGGCGGCCTCGATGGCCTTGATTTCGGTGATGTCCGCATCAATGCCCACCCAAAAGGCCAGTTCGCCCCGCTCGTCAAGCACCGGCGTGGCCCGGGAGGACATGGTGTGGTAGCTGCCGTCCCTGGCGCGCAGGCGGCGGATGTTCTCATACTGCGACTTGCTGGCGCTGGCCAATTGCCAGCTCGCCTTGACCTCGGGCAGGTCTTCCGGATGGATCGCAGTCAGCCATCGCGCCCCGGCCCAGTCCCTGAACCGGCCTCCCACCAGGTCAAACCAGGCCTGGTTGTAATACGTTGCGGCGCCGCCCGGGTCGGCGGTCCACACCACCTGCGGCGCCCGCTCGGCCAGGGCGCGGAACAAAGCCTCCTGCCGGGTCAGCGCGGCGGTGCGCTCCGCAACTTTTTGCTCGAGCCCCGCATTGAGCCGACCCACTTCTTCCAGCAACTGGACATTTTCTATGGCGATGGAGGCGAGCTGCGCAAGCTCCATCGCCACATATTCATCCTGCTGGGTGAACTCGCCCTCGTATTTGTCCGAGAGCTGGAGCACGCCCATGTTTTGTCCGCTCCGGGCCACCAGGGGTACCGCCAGCCAGCCGCGCATCGCGGGGTGCTTGTCGGCATGGCTGCCAAAGCCGCGCCAGCGCGGGTGCGCTTCCAGCTCGGCCTGGGTCAGCCGCATGGACCGGTTGTTCTCGCAGATGGCGGCGTAGATGCCGGTGCCGTCCGGTGGCTTCATCCGATCACGGTATGCCGCATATTTCTCGGACAGGGACAGCGCGTTGATGGCCTGCGCCCAGTCGCTGTTCATGGTCAGGCTCACCGCGGACTGGTGGGCGCCAATCACCCCCCGGGCCTGCTCGGCAACTTCCTGCATGGTGCCATCCAGCGTCTGGTGCCAAGTGATGGCCGCGGCGGCGTCGGCGGCGCGCTGCAGGGTGAACAGGTATTCCTGGGCATCCTTTTCGGCCTTCACCTGCGAGCTCACATCGAACGCAACCACCAGCCGCGCCGGTCTGCCTTCGTACTGGATCTTGCGGGAAACCGTCTCGACATGCCAGTCGGCGCCGTCCCTGGCACGGTGCACGCGGCGGTTGACGGGCTTGTGGACTCCGCTGGCGATTTCAGCCTTCAAGCGCTGGGCCTCATCCTCCGAACGGATATCAAAAATCGTCATGCCCAGCAATTCTTCGCGCGTGTAACCGTAGCGCTCGGTGCACGCGCCATTGACCGCCAAAAAGGCATTGGTCTGTCCATCAACGATCCACATCGGCACCGGTGCGGCCTCGAACAGCGCGGCATAACGCTGCTCGCTGTCGATGAGCGCCTGCCGGGCCAGCTTGCGCTGGGTGATGTCCCGCTCGACCGCCACCCAATGCCTGAACCCGCCCTGGGCGTCGGCAACGGGAACAATGTCGAGGTCGAGCCAGAACGGCTCGCCGCTCTTGGTGTAATTGATCAGCTCAGCCTGGACCGGCTGCCACTTCCGTAGCGCCGCACCGATGCGATCAAGCTCGGCGAGCTGGGTCTGGGGTCCCTGCAAAATGCGCGGGGTCTTGCCCAGCACCTCTTCACGGCTGTAGCCCGTGCGGCGCACGAACGCGTCATTGACAAAGACAATGCGGGGCCCGGGCTCGTCAAAGGGCTCCGCTTCGGTGATGACCACCATGTCATTGAGGCGTGAAATGCTGGCCTCCAGCAGGCGCAGGTGCTCCCTTGACTCATGCTGCGCAGTGATGTCCTGTAAGGCGCCGGCAAGCCGCACCACCTTGCCATCCTGCATGAACGCCTGGCCCTGCGTCCGCACCCAGATGCGCCGGCCCGTCCGCGTGGTCAGGGGTGACTCCAGGTCCCAGGGCGTCCCATGGTCGATCGCCGCCTGCACCGTCGCCAGGAACACCTCGCGCGCGCCCGGGGGGTAGGCATTTTTGACATCTTCCACATTCAGCGCGGTGCCCGGCCTCAGGTCAAGCAGCCGGTACAGCTGTTCAGAGTAGGTCAGGTGCAGGCCCTCCACCACCAGTTCCCATCCACCCACCTTGGCCATTTCACCGGTGCGACGCAGCAGATCGGAACTGGCGACGAGCGCCAGCTCGGACTGTTTGCGCGCCGTGATGTCCTGCACCATGCCGGAGAAGTGGGCCGCCTGCCCTTTTTCGCCCACGTGGTACTTGCCCAACTGGTAAAACCACAGGACATTCATCGCCGGTGTCATGATGCGGTACTCGGCCACAAAATCGGAACCCCGCTGCAGGGACTGTTCACGGCTCAGCACGTAATCGGCCCTGTCGTCCGGATGAATCAGCTGCAGGAAGGTTTCGTAACGCCCGTCAAACGACTCAGGCGTGAAGCCGGTCAGCTCGTAGACCTCGTCCGACCACCAGATGCGCTGGGTCACCGGATCAAGCTCCCAGCTGCCCATGCGGCCCAGACGCTGGGAATCCAGCAGCTTGTGCTGGACCGCGCGCAGCTTGTCATAGCTGCGTGCCTGCGCCAGCTGCAACTGCTCCAGCTTTGTGATGTCAGCAAACACCATCAACGCGCCCACCTGCCCGGCGCTGCCGTGCAGGGGCCGGTAAGTGCAGCTGATCAGGCGTCCCGCAGGCACGGCGGCGTTGCGCATCAGGATGTGCTGCGGCCCACCGCTTTGCCCCTGAAGAGCCTTGTACAGCGGCAATTGGTCAAAGGCGTACAAAGTGTCGGTGCCGGGCACATACAGCCCGAGGTGCTGCGGCCATTCGGCGGACAACACCGTGGGGGCCTGCGCCAGCACATCCGCGGCAAACAGCCGCGAGGAGGCCGCTTCGTTGACCAGCAGCGGGCGGCCAGAGGCGTCTACGGCGACCAGGCCCTCCTGCATGCTGTTGATCGTCAGGTCCAGCGTGGCCCGTGCCTGCTGGCTTCGCGCCAGTTCGGCTTCAAGGTCCTGCTCGCGCTGCTGAAGCGCCTCGGCCATGACGTTGAAACCGCCGGCAATTTTGGTGAACTCACCCGCATCCTCAACCGCGGGCATCGGGATGCGTACATCCCGCCGGCCGTTCTGAAGCAAGCGGGTCGCGTCAAGAATTTCCCGGGTGGGCTTCACGATGGTGCGCCCTCCCATCATCCAGGCAATCCAGGCCCCGAGAAACGCCACCAGCGCGAGGACGGCCAACTCAATCCACAGCTGACGCTGACCGGGCCCCACGACGAGTTCACGGTTGATGCTGATCGCGACGAAAAAGGCTGTGTCTGCCAGGGGACTGCTGGGCATGAAGGCCCAGAGCCGCTGCTGACCCGCGGCGTCCACGCCTTCGCGCACGCCGGTGCTCATCGTCTTCACGGCGTCCTGCAAAACCTGGCTGGCAGCCTTTTGCCCAACCTTGATGGGGAGCTCGGGTTTGCTCGCCAGCAACACGCCATGGCGATCGTGGATGCCCACCGCGGCACCGGGCGGCACCTGAATGGCGGCAACCGACTTCGCCATCTCGGTCAAATCGACCGCAACATAGACAACGCGCAGGACCTGCCCGTCCTCGCCAAGCACCGGCAACGCAAATGTGATGCTGGGTTTTCCCGACAGGCGCCCCAGGATGTACTCGCCGGCGACAAAACTGCGGCGAGCCACTGCGGCGCGAAAATAGTCGCGATCCCCCAGGTAAGCCGGCCGGCTGTCGATTCCGTGGCAACGTGCATAACCGTCAACGCCAATGATGCCCAGGTTGGCGTAGATGGAGAACTTCTCCCGCAAGGTTTTGAAATACCGTTGGCAGTCCAGTGATTTCTCGCTGGTCAGGCCGGGCATGCTGGCAATCGAAATCAGGATCTGGTGCGCAGATTCGGCTACCCGGGCCTGGTTGGCAGCGACCAGTGAAACGGCAAACTGCAGGTTGGCGGTGGCGCGTTTGATGGCCGCATCCGAGTCGACCCAAGCCTTGAAAATGGACAGGCCAAACAGCGGGACAATCGCCGCAACCACCAGCATCACCAGGCGCGTCCGCAGCGTCATCCGACCCATCATCGCATCAGCCTTTCAAATGGCGACTGCCGTGCAGGAATTGGCACGCCGGCCAACGCAGGCACAGCCCGCATCAAGCGGTGGAGCCTGAATGTGGGATGACGCGCGGACCGTCATCCCGTCGCGGTTGACTCATTGACGTTCAGCCAATAGGCCTGCAGGCAATTGAGTTTTTCGGTGAAGTCCCCAAAGTCGACCGGTTTGCGCACAAAACCGTTGGCCCCACTCTGGTAGCAGGCCACGATGTCAGACTGTTCGCTGGACGACGTCAGCATCACCACCGGCACCAGGGCCGTCAGGGGATTGCTGCGGACACTGCGCAGCACGTCCAGTCCGGACAGCTTGGGCAGCTTCATGTCCAGCAGGATCAGCGAAGGCTGCTTTTGGGTGTCACGGCCGGCATGGCTGCCCTGCCCAAACAGGTAATCCAGCGCCTGGGCGCCATCGCGCGCGACCGCAATCTCGGCGGACACGCCCTGCTCTTCCAGCGTCAGTACAGTCAGCTCAAGGTGGTCGGGATTGTCTTCAACGACCAGTATCAGCTTGTGGTTCATGAGTTTTCCCGATTACGACTATCAACTTCCCTGTGATTTTATGGTTTTAGTCAGATTAAGGGGTTAAACTCCATTGTTACGATTCCTTACTTTCGTGACTTACCTCATGGAAGCACCAAATCTTTGCCGCGGACCAGCACACTCCGGGCCCTGAGTCACCAGCGGGGAATGGCTTCATCCTTCAATTGCCCGCGCAACTCAGCATAATCGGGTACGACCGCCCGCACAGTGTCCCAGAAACGCGGGCTGTGATCCATCACCCGCAAGTGGCTCAACTCGTGAACCACCACGTAGTCAATCACCGACTGCTTGAAATGAATCAGCCGCCAGTTCAGGCGGATGGAGCCATCAGCGCTGGCGCTGCCCCAACGCGTGCCAGCACTGCTCAGGCTCAGCTTGCGCCACTGTACCCCCAGATGCGGGGCAAAATGATTCAGCCGCTCGGTGAAAATGCGCTTGGCCTGGCGCATCAGCCAGGCCTGCACGGTATCGCGGATCTGCTCGGGCGTGGCGCTGTTGGGCAGGCCCACATGCAGGCTCAGCTGTGCCACGCCGGACCGCGTGTCGTTATGCGGCTCATTGTCAGCGTGCAGCAAAACCTCGGCGGCGCGGGTCTTGAGCTCGGCGCCCACGCCGCCAAACGCATGGCGCGAATCGATCGCCACCATGACCGGCTCACCCAGAAAAGGAAGGGTGACGCCGTCTTTCCAGTCGATGCGCGCAGACTCGAGCCGGTGATGGCGCTCGCGGCTTTCCTGCAGCTTCTTGAGGATCCAGCCCGACTTCTCCAGCACGGCCTTGTCAATTTCATACAGCGGCACCCATTTGGGCGCACTGACCGCGAGTCCGTCGGTGCCCACGGAAAACCCGATGGTGCGGCGTTTACCCCGTCTGAATTCATAAGCCACCAACACGCCATCGAGCAGGGCCTCGCGCTTGGCGCGTGGATGGCGAAAAGTGGCCGGCCCCAGCGCCTGCTGCAGGGTCTGAGGGGGAAGATCATCCGTGGACGGGCTGGCGCTTGCTATTTTTTCAATAGCAGAATGCGCGTTACTTTCGGGGACTTGCGGCGGTATGTCGTTTGAAGCCGGCGCGGCTTCAGGACCTGCGGCGTTCGCAGGAGGTGCCGGCTCCCGCTCAAAGAGGTCGAGAGTGAGCTGTACAAGCCTTTGCATCATGGCAGTTTAGCGGGCGCGGCGGCCGGGCACCAGACCGATCTCGGCTTGTAAGCCACTTGTCCGCCTGAATGGCTCAGGCAGAGGGCGCGTTTGGCACCGCGTCACTGACGGTGGTGTAAGCCTCCGGGTCGAGCCGGTGCATCTCGGCTTCAATCCACCGCTCCACTTCCCGCATCAGCTCATCGGGTTTTCGGCCGGTGCTGTCAATCGGCTTGCCAATCGAGATGTCCACCACGCCCGGCCTTTTGATGAAGGCCTTGCGCGGCCAGCACTTGGCCGACGTCACGGCAATCGGAATCACCGGCGCGCCGGTTTCAATGGCCAGCCGTGTGCCGCCGGATTTGTAAACCCCTTTTTGCCCGCGTGGAATCCGCGTTCCCTCGGGAAACATGATCACCCAGGTCCCCTGGCTCATCAGCCGCTTGCCCTGCGCGACGACCTTGTTGAAGGCCTGCGCCCGCTGGCTGCGGTCGATATGGATCATGTCCATGCGCGCCATGGCCCAGCCAAAAAATGGCACGTAGAGCAACTCTTTCTTGAACACGTAGGCCAGCGGATGCGGCATCAGCGTTGGCATGCACAGGGTCTCCCAGGTGCTCTGGTGCTTGAGCAGCAGCACTGCGGCGCTGGTCTGTCCCGTGGGCAGGTTTTCCATGCCGGTCACCCGGTTTTTGATGCCCAGGATGACCGTGCCGCCGCTGACCGCCACGCGCAGCCAGCCCGCGCACATCCAGTACATGGTGGTGCTGCTGACAAACAGCGAGGCGATGATCACAAAAATGGCCCACGGAATCACCGTCAGGGCCATCCACAGCATGTGCAGGATGGATCGGATCAGGGGCATGTCAGTGTTCCGGCATTCGGGATGAATTTGAAAATCTTTTGAAGTTCTGCAAGCACTTGACGCCTGCTCCACCGGGCGCAGCAAGAACAGCAAGCCATACTGTTCACAGCGACGTCGGCAAAGGCCGGGCGTTGCGCTCCAGGAGGAAGTCGGCAAACGCCGACAGGTCCTGGTGCACCACAGTGCCCGGCGGCAAGCCTTCGGGCGGCGGGCCGCCGCGGTACTGCGCCGACTTGCCGGTGAGCACCAGGTGCGGCTCGCAACCGGYCGCGGCACCCGCCAGCAGATCACGCAGGGAATCACCGGCGGTCGGCACCCCCTTGAGCGGCACGCCAAAACGCGCACCGATCTGCTCGAACAGGCCCGGCAAGGGCTTGCGGCATTGGCAAGCCTCCTCGGGGCTGTGAGGACAATAAAACACGGCGTCGACACGCCCGCCCAGGGCGGCCAGCATCTGGTTCATTTTGGCGTGCATCGCATTGAGCGAGGCCACATCAAACAAGCCCCGCCCCAGGCCCGACTGGTTGGACGCAATGACGACATGCCATCCGGCATGGTTGAGCCGGGCAATCGCCTCCAGCGCACCGGGCAGCGGCATCCACTCCTCCGGCGTCTTGACGAAGTCGTCGCTGTCGCTGTTGATGGTGCCGTCGCGGTCGAGGATGACGAGTTTCATGGTGCTTTGCATTGAAGGGTCAGCCAGCGAGGGGGCTCATGTTGCCAGCTTGGACAGGTCGGCCACGCGGTTCATGGCCTGGTGCAGCGTGGCCAGCAGGCCGAGGCGGTTGGCGCGCAGAGCCGGGTCTTCGGCATTGACCATCACGCCATCAAAGAACGCGTCGACGGGTGCTTTCAGGGCGGCCAGCCCCTGCAGGGACGCCGCGTAGTCACCGGCGGTGAAAGCCGCATCGGCTTTCGGCCCGACGGACTGCAGCGCTTCGGCCAGTGCCTGTTCCGCCGCTTCCTGCAGGAGTTCCGGCCTGATGCTGGCCTCCACCGCGCCATCGGCTTTCTTCAGGATGTTGCCGACACGCTTGTTGGCCGCGGCGAGTGCCGGCGCCTCGGGCAATGCCGCGAAGGCGCGCACGGCAGCCAGGCGTTTGGCGACATCGCCCAGGCGCTGGGGCTTGAGCGCCAGCACGGCATCGACTTCTTGCGCGCTGTAGCCCTGCTCGCGCAGGGAGCCGGCGAGGCGGTCGTAGATGAAGCTTGCAAGTTCCTGCCCCGTTGAATTAGCCACTCCAAAGTGTTTATTCAACGACTGCAGGAGATTCTCATCCGCGTCTGGTGGCATCAATTGGATGGGTACAAGCGTTCCTCCGCAGAACTGCTCTACAAACGGACGAGTCGCCACTGCAAGCAAGCGATGAAGTGAAAGCGGCAGATCCTTCTCAACCAGCATGCGAATCACGCCCAGCGCATGGCGGCGCAGCGCGAACGGGTCCTTGTCGCCCGTGGGTAGGTTGCCAATGCCAAACATGCCGACCAGGGTTTCCAGTTTGTCGGCCAACGACACGATCACGCCAACATTGCCGCGCGGCAAGTCGTCGCCCGCAAAACGCGGCTTGTAGTGGTCTTCAATCGCATCGGCCACGTCCACGGCCAGGCCATCATTGAGCGCGTAATAGCGACCCATGGTGCCTTGCAATTCCGGGAACTCGCCGACCATGTCGGTCACCAGGTCGGTCTTGGCCAATTGCGCAGCCTGATCGGCTTGTTGCACCAATGTCGCGTCGCCCAGCTTTTCGGCGATTGCCCGGGCAATGGCGCGGACCCGCTCCATACGCTCGCCCTGCGAACCCAGCTTGTTGTGATAAACCACCTTGCCCAGCCCGTCCACGCGCGAGGCCAGCGTTTTCTTGCGGTCCTGGTCGAAGAAGAATTTGGCATCGGCCAGGCGCGGGCGTACGACGCGCTCGTTGCCGCCAATCACCGCGCTCGCATCGGTGGGGCTGATGTTGCTGACCACAAGGAACTTGTGGGTCAGCTTGCCCTGCGCATCGAGCAGCGGGAAGTATTTCTGGTTGGCCTTCATCGTGAGGATCAGGCACTCCTGCGGCACGTCGAGGAATTCCTTTTCGAACTCGCAGACCAGCACGTTGGGGCGCTCGACCAGTGCGGTCACCTCATCGAGCAAGGCGTCGTCTTCAATCGCCCGGGCACCACCGCCCACCTTGGAAGCAGCAGTCGCCAGCTGGCGGGCGATCTCGGCCTTGCGTTCGGCAAAGCTGGCGATGACCGCGCCATCCATTTGCAGCGTGGCCGCGTAGCTGTCAGCGTTCTGCAGCACCACCGGGTCGACCGCAGCCTCAAACCGATGGCCGTGCGTGATGTTGCCGGCCTTCAGGCCCAACGCTTCAATGGCGACGACATCGCTGCCGTGCAGCGCGACCAGTCCGTGCGCGGGGCGCACAAACTTGACGTCGCTCCAGCCATCGGCCAGCTGATAGGTCATGACCTTGGGAATCGGCAGTTTGGCAATCGCTTCGTACAGGGCTTTCTGCAGGCCCTCCGCCAGCGTGGCGCCAGTCACGGTGCTGTTGTAGAAAAGCGCTTCCGCCTTTCCATCCGGTGCGCGTTTGAGGCCCGCCACGGCAGAGGCATCGGCGCCCAGCGCCTGCAGCTTTTTCAGCAGGGCCGGTGTGGCACTGCCCGACGCGTCGAGCCCGACGGTGACGGGCATGAGTTTTTGCGAGACCGCCTTGTCGGCGGCCTGCGCAGCGACAGCCGTCACATGCGCGGCAAGACGGCGTGGCGAGGCAAAAGACGTGAGTGCCGATTCAGCAGTCGTCAGGCCTTGCGCCTTGAGCTGCTCAAGCAGCACGCCAGCAAACGCATCCCCTAATTTCTTGAGCGCCTTGGGCGGCAGCTCCTCCACAAACAGTTCAACCAGAAGGTTTTGGGTAGTCATCGTCATCGCTCTCACGCCGCCTTCTTCGTCATCTGTTCCACCCACTCGCGGGGCGCCATCGGAAAGCCGAGCCGTTCGCGGCTTTCATAGTAGCTCTGTGCCACGGCACGCGCCAGGTTGCGGATGCGGCCGATGTAGGCGGCGCGTTCCGTCACCGAAATCGCGCCCCGGGCGTCCAGCAGGTTGAAGCTGTGCGCGGCCTTCAGCACCTGCTCGTACGCGGGCAGGGCCAGTTGCACGCCAATCAGGTGTTTGGCCTGCTTTTCATGCGCCGTAAAGGCGGTGAACAGGAAGTCAGCGTCGCTGTGCTCGAAGTTGTAGGTGGACTGCTCCACCTCGTTTTGCTTGTAGACGTCGCCATAGCTCAACTTCTCGCCCGCCGGGCCTTCGGTCCACGTCAGGTTGTAGACGTTGTCCACGCCCTGCAGGTACATGGCCAGGCGCTCCAGTCCGTAAGTGATCTCGCCGGTGATGGGCTTGCAGTCGATGCCGCCGACCTGCTGGAAGTAGGTGAACTGCGTCACTTCCATGCCGTTGAGCCAGACTTCCCAGCCCAGGCCCCAGGCGCCGAGCGTGGGGTTTTCCCAGTCGTCCTCGACAAAGCGGATGTCGTTTTTCTTCAGATCAAAACCGAGGGCTTCCAGCGAGCCGAGGTACAGCTCCAGGATGTTGGCCGGTGCGGGTTTGAGCACCACCTGGTACTGGTAGTAGTGCTGCAGGCGGTTGGGGTTCTCGCCATAGCGGCCGTCCTTCGGCCGGCGGCTCGGCTGCACGTAGGCGGCCTTCCACGGCTCGGGGCCCAGCGCTCTTAAAAAAGTAGCAGTGTGTGACGTTCCGGCGCCGACTTCCATGTCATAGGGCTGCAACAGGGCGCAGCCCTGGGCATCCCAGTAGGACTGCAGCTTCAGGATAATTTGCTGGAAAGTGAGCATAGGAGTGTTGGTGACAAAGGCGCGGCGCCTGCTTCGGCGCCGCGGGTAGCGACAACTGACGTGGCAATCGCTAAACCGTTCATTTTACGCGGCGATGACGGGCCGCCCGGGCAGCCGCCTTCTCCGGCACTCCCGGCCCCGGCGGGACTTCCCACGCAGGGGCGGGCCGGAACGCCTCCACCAGAAAATCCACCATGACCCGGACCTTGGCGCTCAGGTGACGGCGGCTGGGGTAGACGGCCAGCACGTCGATGTCAGGCATGCGGTAGCCGGGCAGCAGGGCAACCAGCCGCCCGGCCCTCAAATCGTCCCCGATCAGGAAGGCCGGCTGCCAGATGACGCCCTGCCCGGCAATCGCCGCTTCGCGCGCCGTGTCGCCGTTATTGGCATGCATGACGTAATTGACCTTGACCATGTGCGGCCGGCCCGCGTCATCCACAAAATGCCATTCGTTGGCGGTGGCCGCATAGGTATAGCCGAGGCACCGGTGCCCCACCAGGTCTGCGGGCTTTTCGGGCTGCCCGTGCGCTTTCAGGTAGGCGGGTGAGGCGCAGACGATGTTGCGGGACGTCGCCAGCTTGCGCGCCGCATGGGAGGCCGACCCGGCGCGGGAGATGCGGATGGCCAGGTCATAGCCCTCTTCCACAATATCCACCACGCGGTCGCTCAGCGCAATGTCCAGTTCCACCTCGGGATAGCTCTGCATGAAGTGCGGCCACAGCGGCGCCAGGTGCCGGATGCCAAAACTCACCGGCGCATTGATGCGCAAGCGCCCGCGCGGCTGCAGGGTGGCCGACGAGGCCAGCGCCTCGGCATCGGCGACTTCTTCCAGGATGGATTTGCTACGCTCGTACAGCGCCTCACCACTCTCCGTCAGAGACAGCTTGCGCGAGCTGCGATTGAGAAGCCGCGTGCTCAAGTGGGCTTCCAGCTCATTGATGTAGCGCGTGACATTGGCCGGGGAGGTGTCGAGGGCGTCGGCGGCACGCGTGAAGCTGCCCCGGCTCACGACGGAGGCGAACACCTCGAAAGCACGCAAGCGGTCCATCACACCCCCCAAACATTCATAAAAGCTGAACGATTAAACCACTTTTCAGGCCTTCCTCCAAGCGAAGGTAAATCCTACAGTTCATCCATCGGCGGGCACATCGCCCACCGACTTCCTCCACACCTCCTCCAGACCTCCTCACACAACCCAAGGAATCATCATGCAGAACTTTGACAACAAAACCGTACTCGTCACCGGCGGCAGCAGCGGCATCGGCCTGGCCACCGCACTGCAATTTGCCCAACAGGGCGCACGCGTCATCATCACGGGCCGCGACCAGGCCGCGCTGGACCGGGCTCGTGCCGAGCTCGGCGCCAACGCAGTGGCCCTGCGCCATGACGCCGGTGATATCCACGCCGCCAAAGCCCTGGCGGCCAACCTGAAGGAGCAGGGCATCACACTGGACGCGCTGTTCGTCAACGCCGGCGTGGCGAAATTCGCGCCCCTCGAGGCCGTTGAAGAAGACCTCTGGGACCAGACCTTCAACACCAACGTCAAGGGCGCCTTCTTCACCATCCAGGCGCTGTCACCGTTGCTCAACACGGGCGCGGCCATCATCCTCAATGGCTCCATCAACGCCCACATCGGCATGCCGAACTCCAGCGTGTACGCCGCCAGCAAGGCTGCGCTGATTTCGCTGGCCAAAACGCTGTCGGGTGAACTGATCAGCCGCGGCATCCGCGTCAATGTGGTGAGCCCCGGCCCGGTGCAGACGCCGCTGTATGGCAAGCTGGGTGTGCCTGCCGACCAGCTCGATGCGCTGGCCGCCGGCATTCAGGCGCAAGTTCCGCTGAAACGCTTCGGCACGCCCGATGAAGTGGCCAGCGCCGTCGTGTACCTGTCGTCGCCGGCGGCAGCCTTCATTGTCGGCACCGAGCTGATCGTGGACGGCGGCATGAGCCAGCTCTGAGCAAGGCGAACCACAAAAAAAAAGGCGGTACCGCAAGGCCCGCCTTTTTTTACAACGGCGCGTGCCGCGTAACGAGTCAGTACTGCCAAAAAATCCGCTGCAGTTCCTTGCTGTCGAGGGTTTTGGTCATGGCCACCGCCGCCAGGATGCGCGCCTTCTGCGGGTTCAGGTCGTGCGCCACCACCCAGTCGTATTTGTCATCGGGCTGCTCGGCGTTGCGCAGCACAAAACCATCGGGCACGCGCGAGGAGCGAATCACCTGGATGCCCCTGGCGCGCACATCCTGCAGCGCCGGCACGATGCGGTCAGCCACCGAGCCATTGCCCGTGCCGCCGTGGATCAGTGCCTTGATGCCTGACTTGCCCACGGCGTCCAGCGCGGTGCGCGAGACATTGCCGTAGCCATAGACAACTTCCACCGGCGCCAGCGTGTCGATCTCGTCGATGTTGAACTCCGACTGCAGGGTATGGCGCTTGACCGGCGCGCGGAACCAGTAGTTGTTGCCCTCCACCACCATGCCCAGCGGGCCCCACTGACTCTTGAAGGCCTCGGTCTTGATGTTGATGGTCTTGCTGACGTCGCGCCCGCTCTGGATTTCATCGTTCATGGTGACCAGCACGCCCTTGCCGGCGGCGTCCTTGCTGGCCGCCACGCTGACGGCATCAAACAGGTTCAGCGCACCATCGGCCGACAGCGCCGTGCCGGGCCGCATGGAGCCGACCACCACGATGGGCTTGTTGGTGCGGATCACCAGGTTCAGGAAGTAAGCCGTTTCTTCCAGCGTGTCCGTGCCGTGGGTCACGACAATGCCGTCCACATCGGGCTGCTTCACCAGCGCCGAAATGCGCTTGCCGAGCTTGAGCAGGTTGTCGTTGGTAAAGCTTTCAGACGCAATTTGCGAGACCTGCTCGCCCTTGACGTTGGCCACGTTGGCCAGCTCGGGCAGGCCCGCCAGCAGCTTGTCGACGGGTACCTTGGCGGCGGCATAGGTGGCACTGTTGAGGGCGGACGCCCCGGCGCCGGCAATGGTGCCGCCCGTGGCCAGAATCACCACATTGGGCTTGGCAGCCTGCGCTGCGGCAAACGTGGCCAGCACAGCCAGCCCCATGCCCGCTACCAGCTTCTGGATGTTTAACTTGACTTGCATTTCGGTTGTTTCCTGATCATTGAATTAAGGCCAAGGCCAATGACGGCCAATTGGCAGGCAGCGCGGGCCTGAGGCCCGAGCTGTGCCACGATCTGTCCCCGGTCGCCGCGCTTCAGGGCGAAAGGTGGCTCATCGTAGCCACGGCAACCAGGCATGGCGATGCATAATCAGGCGCAGGGTATGAGCAAAACTCACACCCCCCTCCTACGCCATGAACCTCCGGCAACTTGAAGTCTTTCAGGCCGTCATGCAGGCCGGCAACATGAGCGCGGCCGCGCGCCTGATCTGCATCACGCCTTCGGCCGTCAGCAAGACCATTGCACACACCGAGCTCCAGCTCGGCTACAAGCTGTTCACACGCGGCAAGGGCACGCTGGCCCCCACCCCTGAGGCCCGGGTGCTGTTCGACGAGTCGACCCTGATCCACCGCAAGCTCGATGAGCTCAAGCGCATTGCGCTCAATTTGCGGCAGCCTGACGATGGCCAGGTGCGGCTGGCCGCCATCCCCTCGATCAGCCATGAGTTTTTGCCGCTGGTGCTGGAAAAGCACCTGGCGCGCTATCCGCGCGTCAAGATTGAAGTGCGCACCCTGCACCAGGACCAGATGGTGCAGGCCCTGCTCACGCGCAGCGTCGACTTTGCCTTGGGCTACTACGAGCACCCGCACCCGCTGCTGACCAGCCAGATGCTGGTCAGGGGGCCGCTCTATCTGGCCGTGACGCGGGATGTCTGGCTGCGCGCGGTGCGTACGCGGCGCCTGAACCCGATGTCGTTTCTCGCCAGCATGCCGCTGATCCGGCTGGTGGGCGAAGACCCCATGTGCCAGTCGATTGACGAGCTGGCCGGCCATCTGGGGCTCACGGCGCCGGCCGGCCTGCAGGTGCACACCTCCCGGCTGGCGTTGGAACTGGTCAAGCGCGGCATGGGCTGGACGGTGGTCGACTTCCTCACGGCCAGCAACCTGGATCCGTCATCCATCAGTGCCGTGGCCCTGCATGACTTTGCACCGATTCCACTGCAGATGTACTTTGCAACCAGCACGCCACCGGGCCAGGACGCCTTGCGCATGCTGGGCATGCTGCCGGACTTGCTGCGCGGGGTGATGGCGTCCAGCCATTGAGCAGGCCGGATATCGCGTATCGCGTATCGAGAGAAGGGCTCAGCGGCGGCGCAGCACCAGCGCCAGCCCCACAATCCCCAGGCCCAGCGCCCACAGCGGCCACAAGCCATAGCGTGACACCCACCAGGCGTAAGGCGTGATGCCGCTGCGCCCCTGCACCTCGCCGACCAGCGCACCGCGCGTGTGGCGCGGCAGGGCATGGGTCACCTGACCGCGGTGGTCAATGATGACGGTGGCGCCTGTGTTGGTGGCGCGAAGCATCGGCCGGCTGAACTCCAGCGCCCGCATGCGCGAAATCTGCAGGTGCTGGTCAATCGCCACGGTGTTGCCAAACCAGGCAATGTTGCTGAGGTTGACAAACACGGTGGGCGCCAGCGCCGGATCGGTAAAGCGTGCGCCCAGCTCTTCACCAAACAGGTCTTCGTAGCAGATGTTGGGTGCCAGCCGCTGGCCCTTCCAGTCGAAGGAAGCCTGCCCCACGGCGCCACGGTTGAAGTCGCCCAGCGGGATGTTCATCATGTTGGTGAACCACCGGAACCCCGGTGGAATGAATTCCCCAAAGGGCACCAGGTGATGCTTGTCGTATCGGTAGGGCTCGGCGGGATGGGGCGATGAACCCGGTAATGAGCCCGGTAATGAAGCCGGTGATGCGCCCGCTGATGCAGCCGGCTTGAGTCCCACCACCGAGTTGGCGTAACCCGTCTGGAGATTGCCCAGCGGGATGCCGATCAGCGCGGCCTGCTCACCCGTGGCAAAACGCGACTGCACGGCCCGCCAGTAGCCGTCGGGCAGCTGTTGCGGCAGCAGGGGAATGGCGGTTTCAGGCGCGACCACCAGCGCGGTTTTGGCGTCGCGCAACTGCTCGCCGTACCAGCGCAGTGACGTGACCACGCCGGTCCCCGGCTGGAATTTTTCGTTCTGGGGAATGTCGCCCTGTAAAAGGGTGACGGGCAGGAGGGCGGACTGGTCTTTGCTGTAGGCCGCATCGGTGACCGGCAGCCACGCCACCGCAACGCTTGCAAAAACAAGGCTCAGCGCCGCCAGCCAGCGGGTCTTGCGCGCGCGCAGGCACATGGCCAGCAAGGCCGCCACCAGCGCGGCCAGAAAGCTCAGGCCATGCACACCCACCCAGGCCGCCAGCGGCCTGGCCCAGCCGTCCACATGGGCGTAGCCCGCTTCCCCCCAGGGAAAACCGGTGAACAGCTTCACCCGGGCCAGCTCGGCCAGCAGCCAGAGCGCGGCAAAAACAAGCGCGCGCTGCGCCCGCTGTGCGGGAGCCAGCACCACGAACAAGGCAGCGGCGGCGGCATAGTACAGCCCCAGAAACGCCGCGAGCAGCACAATGGCCAGCACCGTGAGCGGCGCGGCCAGGCCGCCGTACACATGCATGGAGATGAACAGCCACCAGAAGGTGCCGCACAGCATGGCGGTGCCAAACAGCCCGCCCAGCCAGGCGGCGCGCGCCCAGGAGCGGCAGCCGTCCAGCTGCGCGGCCAGCAGCGTCAGCGCCAGCAGCTGCAGGCCCCACAAGGGCTCGCCTTGCGCAAAGGCGAAAGGAAACGGCCATGCCAGGCTGGCGGCATGCACGCTGCCCGCCATCAACACAATGGCGACCTGGATCCAGGACAAGCGGCTGCGCGTGGGCGTCTGGCCAAAGTGCTGCAGCAGCGCCGGCAGGGTGGGCAGCGCGGACATCATGCTTTGAATTGAACTCGGCTCCATCGGTCTCTTTCTTCTGAGGGCTCAGGCCCTGGCCACAACAGGCGACACCTTGAACCAGCGCACGGCACCGCCTTTGGTGTGCAGCACCGTGAACTGCAACCCGGCCAGCGCGTAATGTTCGCCCCGCTTGGGCACATGGCCCATCTCGTGCGCCACCAGGCCGCCAATGGTGTCAAAGTCGGTTTCGGGCAGCGTCACCTCAAACGCTTCGTTGACGCGCTCGATCGAGGTGTCGCCGCTGACCCGGTAGGTGTGGTCCGAGAGCCCGAAGATGTCGCCCTCGTCCTCGGCGATATCGAACTCGTCCTCGATCTCGCCCACGATCTGCTCCAGCACGTCTTCAATGGTGATGAGGCCGGCGACGCGGCCGAACTCGTCGATGACGATGGCCAGGTGGTTGCGGTTGCCGCGGAATTCGCGCAGCAAATCATTCAGGCCCTTGCTTTCCGGCACAAACGCAGCCGGACGCAGCAGCGCCTTGATGTTGAGTTCGGGCGCGCGCTGCAGCTTGAGCAGGTCCTTGGCCATCAGAATGCCCAGGATGTTTTCCTTCTCGCCCTCGTAGACCGGAAAGCGCGAGTGGGCGGTGTCGATCACCAGATGCAGCAGTTCGTCGAAGGGCGCGTCGATGTTGATCACATCCATGCGCGGGGCCGCCACCATCACGTCACCGGCCGTCATGTCGGCCATGCGGATCACGCCTTCAAGCATTTCGCGGCTCTGGGCGCCGATGACTTCGTTGTCCTGGGCTTCGACCAGGGTTTCGATCAACTCGTCTTTGGAGTCGGGACCGGGGTGGAGCATTTCAGCGAGCTTCTGCAGAAAGCCGCGCTTGTCTTCCGGCCTGGAAGATCGACTGGGGGGGGTGTCGGACACGAAGGGTGTTCGGTAGTTGTGAAGCTGCCAAGGATAGCGCAATTCCCCGGCGTATCGGGCCATTCCGCCCTGCCGGCGCTTTCCGGCTGCTGCACCCGCGCCGTGCGGCGGCGCCAAGGGCAACTTTCCCACAGAAAGGCTGCCACCCCGTCACTTCAAAACAGCCACCTTTTCACTTGAATTCAAAGCCTGTTCGCAGGAATATCAAGCTGCCCGATCTGGCTTGTCCGCGGGTGCGATCCAGTGGTTGGTCAAGTGGGTTTTTGCAAGAACGGGCGACAGCCCTTTCGGAGGTCTTCAGATGAAAAACCTGACCTTGCTCAAATTTGGAATTTTCCTCATGTCCTGCTCTTTGAGTGCCCACGGTCAGCTCGGCAGGGAGGAGGTCGCCGGGCTGTCTGCCGAGCAGCTCAAGACGTCCTACCTGATGTGCGACCGGCGTGCCGCCCGCGAATTTCTTGGGTTTGCAGATGCAGTGGTTTGCTCCCACATCTCGGAGGCCCTCAAGCACAAGGTCTTTGGCGGTGATTTCGACAAACTCATCGAATGGTGGCAGGCCCACAAGCTGTCGGAGCCCTGCGCCGTCTGCCCGCCGGAAAAAACAGAAGTCCCATTGAACGAATGATGGGGGCTCGGGGAGGGGCGGGGCTCGGAGCGGAGGGGACCCAAGCGGGGTTGCCCCCGCGTGCTCTACATCGGCATGCGGTCGCGCGAATCCCGCACGCCCTGCCGGACCTCCTGAAGCACGCCCAGGAAGTCCCAGAACTGCTTGGCCTGGACCTTGAGGCGGTAGTCGGTCTGGGCGATCTGCTCTTCAACCATTTCGGTCACGCGCGAATCCAGGTCGGCCGGCGGCAGCTTGAGGTAGGCCTCGCTCTCGGAGCCATCGCGCTCAATCGTGGCGCCGGCCTTGCGGGCAATCGTGAGCATGGCGGTGTTCTCGCTCAGCGCGTGGATGAACATCATGTTGACGCCGTCATTGCGGGCATGCATCACGGCGCGGTCAAACAGGCGCGCGCCATAGCCCCGGCCCCGTGCCTGGGCCTGCACCGAAACGCCAAACTCAGCGCAGCTCTTGAGCTCCGGGTCGGTCGAAAATGCCAGGTGAGCCATGGCAATCAATTGCAGTTTGCGGTTGTAGATGCCAAAAATCTCGTCACGCTCAAAGTCGAGCCCGTCCACGTAGCGGCGAATCTGCTCGTCGTTGGCCGCATAGCCAAAGCGCAGGTAGCGGTCATGCGCACTGAGCGCCAGCAGGTGCGTGGCGATGCGCTCGCCGTGGCTCGGTCCGATGGAGCGGATGGGCACCATGACCTGCGCCGCGGGAGAAACGGCCGGCGGGCGCGCTGCGCCCTCGTCCACGGGGGGGCGAAAGAACTCCTTGCCCGCGTGGAGGGAAGCCTTCAAAAGTGCGCTCGGTGTAACCATGGCTCAAATATAAGGGTTTTCCCTAGATTTTCCAGCTAAAAGGGCTTGGAAGCCCCTCAATAGGGAGGCCCACCAAAACCCACATCAAATTCGCCTTTTCCCAATAAACACGCCGGATGTCTGCCATCAAATTAATAGCAAATCTCGCCGCCGACCGCCAAAATGTTGCACCGCAGCAACATTTGCAGCCGCTAAATACCTGCCATCTCCCCGACAGCCGCTGGCTCCAGGCGGCACAACTGGCCGCCCCGCTACAGCGGCACGGCCGTCGTCGCTTTCACCCGGTCCAGCACAAAACTGGTTTTGCAGTCCTGCACACTGGGGTGCTTGAGCAGGGTGTCCATGATAAAGCGGCTGTAGTGAGCCATGTCTTGCACCACCACACGCAGCAGGTAGTCCATCTCACCCGTCAGGGCCGCGCACTCCACCACCTCCGGCCAGGTTTGCACGCTGGCACGAAACAGGTCCATGGGGTTGCGCTTGTGGCTTTCGGTGTGTTTTTCCAGCCGGACATTGAGGTAGGCGGTCAGCCCCAAGCCAACCGACTCGGGCTTGACCAGCGCCACATAGCGGTCAATAACCCCGGCCTCCTCCAGCCGTTTCACACGCCGCAATACGGCACTGGGGGAGAGGCTCACCTGCTCGGCGAGCTGGTCGTAGGTTGCCCGCCCGTCAGCTTGCAGGCTGCGCAAAATATGCCGATCAAGCTTGTCTAGTGTTTCCATTGCCTTAATTTTGCAGGTTTATTGCGTCAATGGCAACTTACACGCCCCAGTTTGCAATAAAAAAGACAGGCGGTGCCGCTAAAGTTGGTTGTTGAAGCCAGTGAATGAAACCCGCAAACACTCGGTAGCCAATAGCCCATCAGCAATAGCCAAGCCAAGCCAATAGTCAGTCGATATTTTTACGGAGACACGCATGAACGCACCCCTATCTTTCGAAACAGGCGCGGCCTGGGACAACCCCATGGGCACCGACGGTTTCGAGTTCATTGAATACGCCGCGCCCGACCCCAAGGCCATGGGCGCGCTGTTCGAGCGCATGGGCTTCAAGCCGATCGCCAGGCATCGCCATAAAGACGTGACGCTGTACCGCCAGGGCGGCATCAACTTCATCCTCAACGCCGAGCCCGATTCGTTTGCACAGCGCTTTGCACGCCAGCATGGCCCCAGCGTGTGCGCCATTGCCTTCAGGGTGCGGGATGCCAAGGCCGCGTACGAGCGCGCGATTGCGCTGGGCGCCTGGGGCTACGCCCACACCGCCGGCCCGGGCGAGCTGAACATCCCGGCCATCAAGGGCATTGGCGACTCCATCATCTATTTCATTGACCGCTGGCGCGGCAAGAACGGCGCCCGGGAAGGCGACATCGGCAACATCGGGTTTTACGATGTCGACTTCGAGCCCCTGCCGGGCGTGAGCGGCCCCGAGGCGCTGAACCCCGCCGGCCACGGCCTGACCTACATTGACCACCTGACGCACAACGTGCACCGCGGCCGCATGGACGAATGGGCCGGGTTTTACGAGCGGATGTTCAACTTCCGCGAGATCCGCTACTTCGACATCGAAGGCCAGGTGACCGGCGTGAAAAGCAAGGCCATGACCAGTCCCTGCGGCAAGATCCGCATTCCCATCAACGAAGAAGGCAATGAGAAAGCCGGCCAGATCCAGGAGTACCTGGACCGCTACCAGGGCGAAGGCATCCAGCACATCGCCATGGGCAGCGGCAATTTGCCTGCCACCGTGGACAAGCTGCGCGCCAGCGGCGTCAAGCTGCTGGACACCGTGGACACCTACTACGAACTGATCGACAAGCGCATTCCCGGCCATGGCGAGAATGTGGCGGAACTGCAAAAGCGCAAAATCCTCGTGGACGGCAAGAAAGGCGCGCTGCTGCTGCAGATCTTCAGCGAAAACCAGCTCGGCCCGATCTTCTTTGAGTTCATCCAGCGCAAAGGCGACGAGGGCTTTGGCGAAGGCAACTTCAAGGCACTGTTCGAGAGCATCGAGCTGGACCAGATGCGCCGCGGCGTTCTTTCCGCTGCGCAAGGTGCAAAATAAAACCTCGCCACACAACCACCGGAGCCTGACCATGCCATTTCGCTTTTCCTCAACCAGCCGCCTTCGCACATTCGCCCAAAACATGGCGCTGGCCGCAGCGGCCTGCGCGCCGCTGATCGCGCCCCATGCGTCCGCGCAAACGGCGCCGCCGGCGTCCAGCCTGGATGCCGTGCAGAAGGCGGGGGTGCTGCGTATCTGCACGCCGGGCGACTACAAGCCCTTCAGCTTCCAGAAGCCGGATGGCGCCTTTGAAGGCATTGACGTGGACCTGATGGCGTCGCTGACCGCCAGCCTGGGCGTGAAGCCCGAGTGGGTCAAGACCAGCTGGTCCAACCTGATGCCCGACATGGTGGCCGGCAAATGCGACATGGCCGTCGGCGGCATCTCGGTGACGACAGAACGGCAGAAGAAAGCGTTTTTCAGCACCGCCTACATGGTCAACGGCAAGACGCCGATTGCCCGCTGCGCCGATGTCGCCAAATACCAGACGGTGGCCGACATCGACAAGCCGTCCACCCGCGTGATCTTCAACCCCGGCGGCAGCAACGAGCGCTTTGCCCGCGCCAACTTCAAGCAGGCGCAGATGCGGATGAACCCCGAGAACCTGACGATCTTTGACGAAATCCTGGCCAACCGCGCGGATGTGTTCGTCACGGAATCGGCCGAGGCGATCACCCAGCAAAGGCTCAAGCCCGGGCTGTGCGCCATCAACCCGGACAAGCCCCTGCAATACGGCGAAATGGCGTATCTGCTGCCGCGCGGCGATGTCACGTTCAAGGCCTATGTAGACCAGTGGCTGCACCTGGCCAAAGCCAGCGGCGATTACCAGCGAGTGGAAGGCCAATGGCTGAAGTAAACACCCCCAGCCCCAGCCCCAGCCCGGCGGTCTACGGCGAGTCGGCTCGGCCACCGCGGGGCGACTATGCGCGCGGCGGCCTGGTCCAGGCCGACTACACCTGCCCGCAAAACTATGCCGCCTACACCGCCGCAGACCACGACATCTACCACCGTCTGTATCAGCGGCAGTCGGCGCTCGTGCCGGGCCTGGCCTGCGATGAATTCATCGCGGCGCTGCCCTTGCTGGGAGCGAAAGAGCGGATTCCGCGTTTTGAGGAAATCAACGACCGGCTGTACAAGGCCACTCGCTGGGAAGTCGTTGCCGTGCCGGGGCTGATCCCTGAAGTGCCGTTTTTTACCCTGCTCGCCAACCGCAAGTTCCCGGTGACCGACTGGCTGCGCACGCCGGCGGAGTTTGACTACATCGTCGAGCCCGACGTGTTTCACGACCTGTTTGGCCATGTGCCGCTGCTGTTCAACCCGGTGTTTGCCGACCACATGCAGGCCTACGGCGCCGGCGGGCTGAAGGCCCATGCCCTGGGCGCCTGCGAGCAGCTGTCGCGCCTGTACTGGTACACGGTCGAGTTCGGGCTGATCCGCCAGGCGAACGGCCTGCGGGCCTATGGCGCCGGCATCTTGAGCTCGTCCGGCGAGCTGGCCTACGCCGTGCAGAGCCCCGAGCCCCAGCGGATCGCGCTGAATCTGCTGCGCACCATGCGCACGCGCTACAAAATCGATAGCTACCAGCAAACCTATTTCGTGATCGACAGCTTCCAGCAGCTGTTTGACATGACGGCCCCCGATTTCACGCCGCTGTACGCCCAGCTCAAGACTCTGCCCGAGCTGGCGGCCAACACGCTTTTGCCGGAAGACACGGTAATTCAGCGCTGAGAAGCCATCAAATCCAGCCGAGGAACGATTCACGCGCAAATTCCCGCCCCGGGCATAACCGCGTATGCAGGACTTTTAAGCTTGACGGCTTTTCGACCAGGCCCACAGAAAAGGGAACAACCCGGACAGGGCTGAGTATGAAATGAAAGCCAGCCCGATTCCGGCACCGATGGCCGCACCATGCACGATTGGCCCGGTAGCAGCACCCAGCAAAATTGCGCCGGTGATCCAAACCCCCGCATGACCTGGGCTTGCGGCAACCACAATACCTTGAAGGCGAGCAGACAGCACGTTCAATGCAAGCTCCCAAAACAGGAAGCCGACAAAAAAAGCCATCACAACGCCGGAAGAGGTCATGACGAGAATGCCCGCCGCAATCGCACACCCCAACCCCAGCAGACCAAGAAGGCCAGATGCCGGCGCGTTGCTCTTGCTGTTGTAGAGAAGAACCAGCGCAGACACCATTTTGGATGATGCGATC
The DNA here is from genome assembly GCF_056401355.1 of Polaromonas sp. P4_F4. Lineage (NCBI taxonomy): Bacteria > Pseudomonadati > Pseudomonadota > Betaproteobacteria > Burkholderiales > Comamonadaceae > Polaromonas > Polaromonas sp. P4_F4. The sequence goes on from NZ_JBFUJO010000003.1 coordinate 176,293, forward strand.
ACAAGCGCCGCGTCTCTTAAATCGAGGCCTCGCTGAGAGGCTGACTGCATGGCATAAGCCCAGAATCCTGGCTGCCCCACAAAGAAGGCAAAGACAATCATCAGACCCGACCAGCTCCGTGACGTTGAACTGGCGGCCGCACCGCCAGCCACAGGCAGGGGAGCCGGAAGGTTGCGATAAAGTGCCAGCCCAATGCACGCGGCAAGCCCAAAAGTACCGATGAGAAAGTATGCGAGCGTCGTGTAGCTTCGTTGCCCACTAAACTGCGCGAGCGCAACAATCACGCCGCTTGCCACAATCAAGGCTACTGCGAGGCGCAAGGCAAATGCCTGCGGCTTATTGGCGGCGGCAGCTGCGGTCGTGGCCCCCAAAAACTGAAGCCCCCCGCAAGCAAACCCCACCACGAACCAGAGAGCGAGAAAAAGAGGCAGCAAACTGCTGCCAATTGACAAGGCGAGCGACAAAACAATGGCACCAACAGCGCCCAAAGCGTGCCAGCGGTTCAGCCTGGACACCCGAAGTGCCGGCAGCAGCAATGCGCTCGACAGCATTCCGACCAGGAACGCCGAACCCACCCACCCGGCAAAAGCGATGTCAACACGCCCCTCCGACACGAGGGTCAGGACCAGAAAAGGCAATATTTGCAGAGGCAGTGAACCCGCCGCCGAAAGCACACTGGCGCCAATCAATACACGCAAAATCAGTCCGATCCAACGATTCGTTTAGCGCGTTTTCGCACATCTGCCCCATACCGCCCAATGTCATGCGGCCTTGAGGGTGAAATGCTGCGTACGGTACTTCCCAGACCCGCCCAGTCGTCGGGGGACATGCCGCCGATGCTGCCCTCCCGTGGCTGCAAGCCCTCGTGCTCCACAAAGCTGCTCATTGCCGTGGTGTAGCTTGCGCGGTGAACAGGCTGAAGCTGGAATAAAGGCTTGCCCCGGGGGATTTCGATCACCGTATCGGTTGCGCTCAACCGGATATTGATAAACAGGGGTGTCGGTTTGAACCAGTCCGCCTCCACGATGCCTTCGTAGCATGAATAAGCCCGGCTCTGCGCCAGATTTGCCAACGGACGCACCAGAACACTCCAGTCAGGCGCCGTGCTGACCAACAACCCAGACCAGATCTGCACAACACCGGGCACAAACAGGGCAGACAAATAAGGCGGTGCGCCCTCCTTCATATCCTCCGGACAATGCTTGTCCCAATAGGAAGAAAGTTCCGGGTCGACCACGCTGGTCAGCGGTAACCATTCATCGCCAGCATCAAAGAAAGTTTGGGCTCCATCCCACCGCAACCTTATGTCGTGCGGGGGAAAGATGTACCACCCAAAACTGGAAGCCGCGCGCAACGCTTCGCAAAACTGGTGCGCAGCGGCCGGCATGCTGCCGAGAGCCGACTTATCGGCATGCATCGGCGAGATAGCACCCGGGCTTATTTTGTGAAAAGTAACGACGGAAGAGTTCTCACGCCCGGGCTGCATGCTCAGCACTTATTGCGCTTGCACGTGCTTTGCGATGTGGGGATGAATCACTCCACCACCCATATTCACTTTGGTCGATTTGGCGACGTGTTTTTTGACATCGGGGCTAATAATTCCACCACCCATGTTCACCTTCGTTGATTCAGCTATATGCTTTTTGACGTTAGGGCTAATAATTCCGCCACCAATTTGCGCGTCAGAGGGCTCTTTTGAGCCAATCTCCATAGATTTCAGTTGCATCGAACTTTTCTGGACATGCGCCGTCACCGCCGGCGAAATAAATCCACCACCTATTTGAACTTTTTGCATCATGTAACCTTTTTTAAGATATTTAAGTTGCCACCAGCGAGCAACCGCACGCAATCTACCATGCAGTTTGGCACTCACGCAACAGTATTGAGGTTTCTCGGAGCAAAACAACAGGTCGTGCATACCAATTCACGGCTTCTCCTCCAAAATGAGGAGGTAAATATTTGTTACGCCGCTTATGATGTCCCTCCCCCTGATTGAGCTCCCGTGCTCCATGCATCGCAACACCAAGGTGCTGCTGGTGATGGACGTGGTGGAGTCGGTCAGGCTCATGGAGCAGGACGAACATGACTTTGTACGGCGGTGGCAACAACTGGTGCAGCAGGCGGAGCAACAAATTTTGCCTTTGCATGGCGGGCGCATTGTCAAAAGCCTGGGTGATGGCCTGATGCTGGAGTTTGCCAATGCGCAAAGTGGTGTCCGGGCGGCTTTCGCCCTGCAGCAGTTCAGCCAGCAAGCCAACGCCGGCCTGCGCCCTGAGCAGCAGATGCACTTGCGCATGGGAGGCCATCTGGCCAGCTTTGTAGCGGACCAGCATGATATCTATGGCACCGATGTCAACCTGACGGCGCGCTTCGCCACGCTGGCCGGCCCCGGTGAACTGGTTGTCTCGGCTGATCTGCGCGACGGCCTGACCGCGGGGCTTGACGCGGACATTGAAGACCTGGGCGAGTGCCACCTCAAGCACGTCAAGGAACCCGTCCAGGCTTACCGTGTCGGGCCAGCAGGTCATGACCCGGTGGTGCACGCCAGCGACGCGGCACCGCCAGATTTTCGACCGACGGTGGCCGTCATTCCGTTTGAAGCCCGAAGCAATGAACCGGAACACTTTGTCATTGGTGAGCTCGTGGCCGATGGCATCATTGCCCAGTTGTCGCGCAGCGCCGACCTGCGTGTCATTTCCCGCCTGTCCACCACCGCATTTCGGGGACGGGCGAATGCGATGCCGGAAGTGGAGTCCCGCCTGGCGGCCTCTTTTGTTCTGTCGGGCAGCTATGTTGCCAGCGGCGGGAAAATCCTCATCATGGCCGAGCTGGCCGATGCCCGCAAAAACCAGGTCATCTGGGCTGATCGCCTGTCGGGCGACACCCTGGATTTGCTTCAAGCCCAAAGTGAGCTGGTCAACAACATCGCATCAGCGGCGAGCCGGGCCCTGATTGATACCGAAGTCCAGCAATCACTGGCGCAACCGCTGCCGCGGCTGGACAGCGGCGCACTTCTGCTCGGGGGCATTGCCCTCATGCACCGATCCTCTCTGCACGACTTTGACCGCAGCCGGCAAGTGCTGGAAGCCTTGCTGGAGCGGCACAACCGGGCCGCTACCCCGCGTGCCTGGCTGGCCAAGTGGTACACCATGCGGGTGATCCGGGGGATGAGCGACGAACCCGGAAAAGATACTCAGCTGGCACTTGAGCAGACGCGCAGAGCCTTGGATCTTTCCCCGGACAACGCTTTGTCTCTCGCGATTGAAGGCTACGCTAGATGCCAGTTGCTGGGCGAGGCAGAGGTTGCGCGGACTTGTATCGATCGTGCGATTGAACTCAATCCGAATGAGCCGTTGGGATGGCTCTATAAAAGCGTGTGGTCTTCGATGTGGGGTGGGGCAGCCGACTCTGTCACCGAGGCCGCTCACGCCTCGCAACTGTCGCCCATTGACCCGTTGAAATACTATTTTGACATGCTGCTCGCAGCGGCATTGCTTGCGAACAACGACCATCATGGCGCTATCGCACACAGCCTACAGTCGCTGCGTGCAAACAGGCAGCACTCACCAACACTGCGCGTTTTGTTAACCGCCCAGGTCGAGCTTGGATCGATTGACGATGCGCGTGTCACGTTGGGTCGCCTGCTCGCAGAAGAACCGCACTTGACGGTTTCGGGCTACTTGGCGATGGGCAGTGGACACAGTGTTACCAGAAAGCGGTGTGCCGCAGCATTAAGGCTGCTCAGCGTACCTGAATAAAGAAGTAAACATTACAAGGAGCTAAGAATGTCTGAATTGTCTTCAATGGGTGGGGGGTTTGGTGGGGGGTTCGGTGGAGGTTTTGGAGGTGGTTTTGGTGGGGGGTTCGGCGGAGGTTTTGGGGGTGGGTTCGGCGGAGGCTTCGCCGAGGCGCCAGAATCTCCACTCGTTGCCAGCGCCTTGACGCTGAGCCGGGCAGCGCTGGTTGGGCCTTTTCAAGGAGACACCTTGCCCATCAATTTGCCAACGCCGCTGGATACACCAGAACGATTAGCAGACTGGGCTGTAGGCCCCCGCTTGCAGATTTGCGAGCTTGATCTTCTGGCAGGATTGCACTTCACAACTGATCAGGCCAAGGAAGCCGTGGCCTTGGCGTTTGTAAATCTGAATAAAAAGCCCCTCAAAAGCCAAAATTTAGTGAAGCTCGTGCGGCCCACCGCAAAAGTTTTCAAGAAGCAGTTGGAGCTTGTTGCCAACTACGCACAACTTCGCGAAGACCGCGGCGGAGAAATCCTCGCGCAGATGGGCGGTGCGCTGGATTTTTACGCCTCCATCGTCGGCCTGCAGCCGCACCGTCACAAGTACACGATCGAACTACTCGCTTTGGCAATGTCACTCGCTACTCATGTGGAGATGCGTTTCAAGCACGCCTTTGCATGCCCTCGCCCCGTTGAATTGTCGCCCCAGATTCAGCCCATGATTCCCACGCCGGGGCATGCAAGTTGGCCCAGCGGGCATGCCACCGAAGCATTCATGGCAGCGACCTTGCTGCAAGCTTTGATCCCTCAAGGCGAAAAGTACAAAGAACAACTTGAGCGACTGGCGGCTCGCGTGGCCGTTAACCGAACGGTTGCCGGCCTGCATTACCCCGTCGACAGCGCGGTGGGGCGCTTGCTCGGTACGACTTTGGGTGAGTTCATGGTGGCCCGCTGCATGGGCAGTTCAAAACTCCACCAACGCGGCTTTGACGGCCCCAAGTTTCATGATGCCAAAGGGCATGCAGTGGACTTCGACCTGCGTGTTTCCATGACAGACAACAAGAGCGGCTACTACCAACTGCTCTCGTCAGCGGGCGCGGTGGCCGCGTCGCCGCTGCTGGCCTTCATGTGGGGCAAAGCCGTTAAAGAATGGCAGCCGGTCAAGTAAGCAGATAAAAAATACAAGCGGAGCACCTGCCATGACCATGAAATGGACTGCCCTTCCGACAGGAAGTTTTACAAACATCGACTGGGCCAAGCCGGGCGCTACCACCGGCTTCGACCCTTATCTGGTGTGGGCTGAAGCGGATCAGTTCTCTGGCTATGGAAAACACAAGCCCAAGTGGTTATCCTTGGCCATTGAGCTGACACCGGGCACCAGCGTGGCCCAGTTTGAAGCGGCGGCATCACCCGCCTGGCTGCATGTGCCGCCGGTGTACACGTCACAAGCAGCCCCTGTCGGCCTGCGTTTTTGCACGGCAAAGGTAAAGCCGGCCTTTTTCAAGCATATCCAGCCCGGCGGCTCGCTGCATAAGCTCGTCAAGCGGTTTGAGTTGGGCATGACGCTTGGTAAGGATATGGACGACCCCAAGGCCGCAGGCGCGCCGGCTTACGCACCAGCCGGCCCGCGGTTGAAAGGCAAAGTTCTCGGCCTGATTGATGGCGGGCTGGCCTTTGCCAATGCCAACTTCCTGACGAAACAAAACGACAAGGGCAAGGCCCGTACGGCCTATTTCTGGCGGCAAGATCAGCGGGGCAAGGGCCCGTCGCCAGCCGCCATGGGCTACGGACACGAGCTGACGGCGGCAAATATCGACCAAGCCTTGCAACACCATACCTTCAACGGCCTGGTTGATGAAGAGGCGGTGTACCGATATTTCCAGATGGGCATGGAGCTTGAGAAGCGGGTGAGTCATGGCTCCCATGTGCTGGATCTGGCGGGTGGGCCGCGCACCCTGCAGGCGCAAGTGGCCGGGCCAGATGCCCCGCCGAGCTGGACCCTCGCCGATGACGACGCGAGCCGCGCACCCATCGTGGCGGTACAGCTGGACTGGGGTACCGTTAAAGACACGTCAGGCGGCTCGCTGAACGTTTATGTTCTTGATGCCCTGATGTACGTCCTCTCGCGGTGTGAGGCTGAAGCCAAACTGGCCGTCAACCTGAGCTGGGGCACCTTGGCCGGCCCGCATGACGGCACGTGCCTGCTGGAAGCTGCCATGGATCAGCTCATTGAACTCAAAGCCGGGCATCTGCAAATTGTGCTACCGGCAGGAAACAGCTACCAGAGCCGCACCCATGCCAATGCGACGCTATCAAAAAATGAGCGAATTGAGCTTAATTGGCGGGGACAGCCGGGTGATTCAACCCAGAATTTTCTGGAACTCTGGGTGGAACAAGGCCACGAGGGACTGGAAATCCAGGTGACACCCCCCGGACATCCGGCACTACCGCCTCTGCAGTTCGGTCAGTCCGGCCTATGGACAAACAGCGGGGGGAAACCACTGCTGGCCCTGATCTACCCGGCGAAGGTCGCGACCGGAGAGCATGGAACCTGCGCCCTGCTGGCCGTTGCACCGACGTTCAGTTTTGACGAAAGCACAGCGACCGCTCCGAGCGGTACCTGGAAAGTCGTGATCACCAACCGGGAAAAAGGCACCGCAACTTTTGATGCCTATGTAGAGCGCGATGACGACATACTTCAACTTGGCACCGGTGCCAGGCAGTCGTACTTTGAAGACAAATGGTACGACACCAGTGGCAACCCCGATTCCTTCGTCGACCATCCCGACAATCCAACGCCAATACGCCGCAGCGGAAATTTCAACAGCATTGCTACGGGCAAAAAAACCCTGACGGTGGGCGGCATTCGCCTCTCGGATGGCAGTTGGGCCCGTTATTCGCCACGCAAACCCGATCCGGACCAGGCCAGACCACAGCGTCCAGGCGTTGTCAAAGTACCGAAGACCCAAGCCGCCAGCGACGAGAATCCGGCATTAACCGGCGTTCGTGCAGCGGGCACCCGCAGTACGGCGGTGGTGCGCATGCGGGGAACCAGCGACGCGGCACCTCAAGAAACGCGTCAGACCCTCAACGCGATGTAGCCATTGAGGTCGACTACCAGCGCTGGGGCAGCTTCTTGAGCAGCGTGATGCGCTTGGTTTCCATCTCGATGTAGCCGCCCTTTTCCAGGTCCTTGAGCAGGCGGCTGACCATCTCGCGGGACGCGCCGACGCGGCTGGCGATTTCCTGATGCGTGATGGCTTCGAGCGTGACGCCGGCAGCCGTGGTGCTGGTTGTCAGGCCATCCTGCTTTTCAAGCACCGCGATGAGCCGGCCATACACGTCCAGCAACGCCATGTTGCGCGCAGCCTCGGTGGCGTCGCGCGCGCGGCGGATGACCCGCATCACCAGGCTAAGTGCAAACTCGGGCGCGCTGGCCAGGTGCTCACCCACTTCGGTGCGGTTGACGACGGCACATGTGCAAGGCTCCACGGTGATCACCGACGCCGAGCGGGGCCCGCCATCAAGCGACATTTCACCAAAATAATCACCCGCATAAATTCGGCCAAAGGTGATCTCCCGGCCGCTTTCGTCCATCGAAAACACCTTGACGCTGCCCTTGAGCACCACAAACAGGCTGTCGCCAATTTCGGCCTCATTGATCACCACAGCTTTTTTGGGATAGCTGCGCACCACGCCGCGCATGGCGAGCGCATGCAATTCGGGGGTCAAATGGGCGTACAGATCCTCGCCTGAGGCGGTAAATGAACTCATGATGAGCCGTAATCTAGCACGTTAGCGTCAAAAAGACGGACCGGAGCCTTTAAAAGCGCATGCTGGCGCCTGCAAAACCGGTCTTTTGCTGGATTCGGAAGCGCCGGAAGCGCCTCAACACGGCTCAAGCCGTCCGGCAACACCCCGAGCAAGGCGCCAACCTGCCGGCAGCAGCAGGTGGAGGGCCCCAAGTCACGTCACGATAGCCCTCAGTGCATTTGCCCCAGGGGCAGGGGCGCAATGGGCGGCAGGATGGCCACCCGGTTGACCAGCTCGCGCACGCCGCTGGAAGCGGTTTTGATGCACAGGCTGCGCACGTGGCTGCGCACGGTCGACACGGCAACCTTCATTTGAAGGGCGATTTCCGGGGTGCTCAGGCAGCGGCATAAAAAGGCCAGCACCTGCTCTTCGGTGTGCGTGAGACCATGGCTGCGGGCAAAAGAGCCGAAGACGCCCGAGTCGCAGACGCCCGGGCGCGACAAAAACAGCGCGATGCGTTCGCAGGGTGCACCCATCTGGCGATTGAGGGGGATGACGGCCAGCATGACATCCGCGCCGCTGGCCGTCAGCTTGAGCAGGCTGCGCTTGCCGTCGACCGCTTTGCCCAAGGCAACCTGGAGTGCCGTGGCATCGGTGGATGAAACGACCTTGAGTTCACCATGACTGGCGTTCAATACAAAACCACGCGCAAGCTCGCGGCGTGCCGCCTGGTTGGCGTGGAAAATCCGGCCCTGCACGTTGGTGACCAGCACACCATGGGCCAGTTCATCCATCAGCAGGGCCATCAGGTCCGGTTCATTGTCCGTGGCCGCATCCAGGCCACCAGGAGCCAGCGGCAGACTGGCATTTAAAAGGCCGTTATCCAGCATTGTTTGCATATTCCAGGCACTCCATCCTCTAAATAGATGAGCGTAGAAAGTCACCGCTGATCTGGATAGTGAATTTGCCTACCGATTTTTGTGCGAAATTACCATCCGCCATGGAAATGGTCCTGACCCCCCTGGCCCACCGCCAGCGCCGGGGCATGCGTCGCCCGCGGTTTGATTGGCATCTCACCGGCCATACAACCGGCATGGCCAAAGCTCAGGGCGACGGATCGTCCAGCATGGCCAGCGTGGCATTCATGACCGGCGGCAAAAACGCCAGTTGCACGTGGGCGGCGCCGCGCACCAGCCGGTTGTCGGCGTCGGGCAGGGTGGCGGTCGAGGCGGGAAACACGATGTTGTCGCAGTTGGAATACCAACAGGTAAAAAGCGTGTGGCGATCCTCTGGCATCTCATGGTCCAGCTGCGCCTGCCAGTCGGACAGCAAACGCATCTGGCGGCTGTTGTGCCCATGACCGAATCGCGCCAGCCAAGTGCCGCGGTGCGGTGTTCCTATGGTCACCACCTGGAACACCCGGGCCTCGGCTTTCATGTGCTTGAGCCAGGCCCTGGCGGCCAGCCCGCCCATGCTGTGGCAGACCAGCAGCGGCGGCAAGCCGGTGGCACGGGTGACCCGCTGGACGGCGTCTTCGATTTGCAGTGCGTAGTCGTCAATCGATCCGAACAGGGGCTCCAGGCTGAGGGCGACGAAGGCGTGTCCTCGGCCCTGCAGGCGTTGCAACCAGGGAGTCCACAAACCGCGGTTGCAGAAAAAACCATGCACGAACACGACACCACGCCGCCCGTGAACCACAGAGTGCGGTGCAAGCTGGTCCGGGATGGCATTGGCGCGAAAGGGCTGGCGCCAGCAGAACACCTGCGGCGCCGTGCCTGTTTCGCCCAGCCAGGCACGCAGGAGTTCTTTCCAGGTGGCTTGAGGCACCGGCACCGGATCTGCCTTGTTGATCACCCGAAGCAGCATGAATTCGATGGCAAGAAAGGCCGCATGGCCAAAGGTGATGACCAGGAACCCCGCCATGGCCAGCCAGGGCCTGCTGCTGCCGAAGTAAAGCAGCCAGCCGCAGGCCGCGGCCGCCAGGGTCAGGGTGATGAGTCTTTGTAGATATGCCAGCATGGAGCAACAAGCGCAGGCCTGCAGTATCTCAGRCCCTTACCTCAGGCCCGCAGGCCCTCAGGCCAGTGCGACATCCCGGCCGGACAGCCGTTTGGCCAGGTCCTGCGCGAGACGGTTCACCGCACCGTAAATCGACAGCTGCGGATTGGCACCGATGCTGGTGGGAAACAGGGACCCGTCATGAATCGACAGGTTGTCCAGCTGCCAATGCACGCCGTCGGGGCGCGTCACGCCCAGGCGCTCGGCGCCTGCCAGTCCGCAGCCACCCATGACGTGCGCACTCACGACCTTGGTGAGCCTGGGTTTCATTGGCAGCGCCTTCACGGCTTCGCGTGCCTGCGCCCACGAGGTGTAGGGCTGCGCCATTTCATGCAGGGGCAACACCTGCCGGGCACCGGCGGCAAACTGGATCTCCATCATGGACAGCAGCGCACGGCGGCCGCCCTCCATCACATAGTCTGTCAGCGGATAGTCCAGCACGGCGGAGTCGTCACTTCGCAGCTTGACCTTGCCGCCGGGCGACTCCTCATGAAAGCCGTCGCGCAACAGGGCCAGCAGCGTGTGGTTGTGTGGAAATGACTTGAGCAGATCATGCTGCCCCTGGCCGAAGCCTGGCACCGTTGACGCAAAAATCACCGGGTGCAGCGGCGGCGCCTCCAGCTTGTAGCCCATGGGGCCGTCCAGCGCCTGGGTGTCCAGAAAATGGTCGGAGTAGATGGCTTGCGGCGCGCCATTCCAGGCCTCCACCTTTTGCTCGAACACGCTGGAAGACATCACCACAGGATGCAAAAAAGTCCTGGCACCCAGCCGGCCGTGCGGGTCGGGCGCGCCCGAGCGCAGCAGCACCGCCGGCGAGTTGATTGCGCCGCCGGCCAGCACGTAGTGTTTTGCTTTTATTTTTATAGCTTCGCCTGATGGATTGACAGGGGCCAATGCCCCATTGGGCGCGACAGCCCGGCAAATCAGCGCGGTTACCTTGCCGTTGGCGAGCTCAAACTTCTCGGCGCGGGTTTCGGTTAGCAGCTGCGCGCCCCCGTCGAGCGCGGCGGGAATGGAGGTGACCAGCATGGACTGCTTGGCATTGGTGGGGCAGCCCAGCCCGCACGAACCGAGATTCCAGCAGTCTTTGACATTGCGTGAAATGACGGCGACGGGAATCCCGAGCGCGGCCGCACCGCGGCGCAGTAAGTCGTTGTTCTCGTTGGGCGCGACGCGCCATGGCTGGATGTTCAGTCGCTGCTCGGCCTGCGCGAAGTACGGCGCCAGGGCTGAGGCGGTGTAGCCGCTCAGGCCAAACCGGTCTTGCCAGAATTGGAGCGTAGCGGGCGGGGTGCGAAAAGAACTGGTCCAGTTGACGGTGGTGGAACCACCGACGCAGCGCCCCTGCAGGATGTTGATGGCCTTGTCTTCGGTTTTGCGGGCAGCGCTTTCCTGGTAGAGCGAAGGATACGCTTCGGACTCCTTCTGGTTGAAGTCGCTGCTGCTCTTCAAGGGCCCCTCCTCGATGATGAGCACCTGCAGCCCGGCCTTGGCCAGCAACTCGGCCGTGATGCCGGCGCCCGCGCCACTGCCAATGATGGCTACGTCGCAAACAATTTTTGCCGGGACAGGGCCCAGCGCACCACCCGAGACTTTCCAGCCGCGCTGAATGCCCTCGCGGATCGGGTCCCTCATTTGACTCATGCCGGTATTGATCCTCAGATTTTCAGGGGGCCGGGATACCCCAGCATGGACCAGTTGGCCTGATCCGAGAAGTAGGCGCCCGCCGTGATGTCGTGGAGCGCCGCATACGCCTGCTGCCGCAAGGCGAGGCTGGACAAGCGCATGTTCTGCAGCACCTGCTGGATGTCGGCGACAGTCGCCTCGGCCCACGGCTGGGCAAGGCCGGCAAATGTGCGGCGACCCGCCGCGCTGGCCAGCAATGACAGCAGTTGCGACAACTCGCTTTGCGCGTGAGGTGGTAGTGATTGCACGAGGGCATCAATCCGATGGAGCAAGCCCTTGAGCGCCATCTGGCGTGCAGCGGGATCAACCGGCAGGCTCTTGTCGAGAACAGCTTGGGCGACGGCCGCAAACACCTCCCGCCCGGCGGAACTCAATGAGCCGTCCTCGAGCCCGGGCTGCAGCAAGGCCGCAGCGCCGCCGGCCAACGTGAGCACAGCCGCCGAGGTCATGCCGAGCTTGAGAAGCGTTCGCCTTTGCATGCGGGAAGTTTCTCACGGGCTCCCGCGTTTCAATAGAGCACCATACCTAGATAAACTCCGGGTTTGTATGGACGCAACTGCAAACGATATCCGCGACGCACTGCAGGCTGTGGCCGGGATTCGGCAGTTGCACGCGGAGGATCCCTCACTGGCGCGGGCCAGCGCTGAAATCAAGCGTTTTCAGGCGCGCCGCTTTGAGGCCACTTACGTTGACCTTCTGCACAGCCCGCGCTATCAAACCGCTGCCTCCTTCTTCCTGGAGGAGCTGTACAGCGACCAGGACTACACCGAGCGTGACCAGCAGTTTGCCCGCATCGCCAACACCATCGCCAGGCTCTTTCCGCAACCTGTTGTGAATACGGCGGCTGCGCTGGCCGAGGCGCATGCATTGACGGAGAAGCTGGACGACCTGATGGCCCGGCAGTGGCTGGCTGACAAGTCGGCCCCTTCGGGCGGCAGCGAGTGYGCGCGCTACATCCGGTGCTGGCGCYGCGTGGGGGACGCGGGTGCACGGCAGAGGCAGCTCGACGTGGTGCTTCACCTGGGGCACGAATTGAACCACCTGACACGCACGCGGGGACTGCGCACGCTGCTCAAGATGATGCGCCGACCGGCAGCCGCTGCGGGGCTGAGTTCGCTGCAGCATTTTCTGGAAACCGGCTTTGATGCTTTCGCCGGCATGCGGGGAGCGGACGACTTCCTGAAATTGGTTGCCCAGCGCGAGACGGAGTGGATCCGCTCCCTGTTTGAGGACGAAGCTGTCACGTGCGAGACCCAATTGAGCCATTTGCTGGCTGCCGGCGCACCGCATTAGGACAAGCCCCATGGGCCTTCGTCTGCAGGGCTTACACAATGAGCCGCAAGGAGTTTGTATGAACAGGCATTGGCTTAAAAGTTACCCCGATGGCGTCCCACACGAGATCGACCCGGAGCAGTTCCGCTCGCTCAACCAGCTGCTGGAAGATTCTTTCAGGAAAAATGCGTCGAAACCCTTTTCGGTCTGCATGGACCGCTGGATGTCTTACGGACAACTCGATGAGTTGTCATCGGCCCTGGGCGCCTGGCTGCAAAATCTGGGGCTGGAGCCGGGCGCACGGGTGGCCATCATGCTGCCCAACGTTCCCCAGTTCGCCGTAACCATGGCCGCCGTGCTGCGTGCCGGCTACACCTGCGTGAACGTGAATCCGCTGTATACCGCGCGCGAACTGGAGCACCAGCTCAAGGACTCGGGCGCCACCACGATTGTCATCCTGGAAAATTTTGCGGGGACGCTGTCCGAAGTCATTGAGCGGACACCCGTCAAAAACATCGTCATGGCCTCCATGGGTGATCTGCTCGGCTTTTGGTACGGGGCCTGGATCACCTTCGCAGTCCGCCACCTTGCCAAACTGGTACCAGCGTACAAGCTCCCGCTCGGTGACGGCCGCACCGTGACCACCTTCGGCCGGGCTGTGGCCGAGGGAGCCCGGCTCCCGCTCACGCCTGCGCAAAGCAATCTGGATTCGATCGCCTTTCTGCAATACACCGGTGGCACCACAGGCTTGTCCAAGGGGGCAATCCTCACGCACCGCAATATCGTCGCCGCCATCCTGCAGGCCGAAGCCTGGTTTACTCCGGCACTGCGGCGCATCGGCGATGTGAGCACGACGAACAACATTGCGGCACTGCCGCTGTATCACATCTTCGCGCTCACCCTGTGCCTGCTCACCATGCGCTGGGGTGCGCATTTGACACTGATACCCAATCCGCGCGATTTCGGAAAATTCATTGAAGTGCTGAAGAAACGGCCCTTTCACCTGCTGCCGGGAGTCAACACCCTGTTCAATGCCTTGCTGCAGCACCCACAGTTCAAGACCGTGGATTTTTCCAGCCTGTGCGTCTCCCAGGCGGGTGGCATGGCGGCGTCTGCGGGTACCGCCARGCACTGGCTGCAAGTCACCGGCTGTCCCATGATCGAGGGCTGGGGCATGAGTGAGACTTGCGCCATCGGAACGAACAATCCCGTGACGAACCGGGAGTTCACCGGCACGATCGGGTTGCCGCTGCCCAGCATTGAAGTGGCCATCAAGGACGAGGACGGCAACTCCCTTGCGCCCGGCGAGTCGGGCGAGATCTGCATCAGGGGGCCGCAGGTGATGACCGGCTATTACCGCCAGCCAGACGAAAATGAGAAGGCGTTTACCCGCGACGGATTCATGCGCACGGGCGACATCGGCATCATGGATGAGCGCGGATACACCAAAATTGTGGACCGCAAGAAAGACATGATCATTGTTTCGGGATTCAATGTATTTCCGAATGAGCTGGAGAACGTGATTTCCTTGTGCCCGGGTATCGTGGAGTGCGCGGCCATTGGCATTGCTGATGAAAAGCAGGGGGAAGCCATCAAGGTGTTTGTCGTGAAGAACGACCCTACGCTGACTGAAGACGATGTGAGCGCCTATTGCAAAGAGCATTTCACGGGCTACAAACGCCCCAAGTACATCGAGTTTCGCGATGATCTACCCAAATCCAATGTCGGAAAAATCCTCAGGCGCGAACTCCGCGCAACGGCCTGACGCCGCGCCCACGGTTGCGTTCTGATGTCTAGTCAAACTTTGCCTGGCGGCATGCACGTTTTTGAGCGTGGCTGGCTTTCTTCCAACAATATTTTGTTTATGGCTGGCGAAGAAAGCCTGCTGGTGGACAGCGGCTACTGCACCCACTCGGCACAAACGCTGTCGCTGGTTGAGGCGGCACTGGGCGGCCGAAGCCTTGGCTTTCTCGTCAACACCCATTTGCACAGTGATCACTGTGGCGGCAATGCGGCCTTGCAGGCCCGTTACCCGGCCATGAAGACATTGATCCCGCCCGGGCATGCGCAGCAGGTGGCCCAATGGGACCCCGTGGCGCTGACCTATCAGCCAACCGGGCAGCTTTGCCCGCGCTTCGGATTCGACCAGACGCTTCAGCCAGGAACGCAAGCGCGGTTTGGCGCCAGTGATTGGCAAGTCCATGCGGCAACCGGGCACGACCCTCACTCACTGGTGTTTTTTGAACCTGCCGAAAGGGTGCTCATATCTGCCGACGCTCTCTGGGAGAACGGTTTTGGCGTGGTCTTTCCGGAGCTGGAGGGGGTCGATGCTTTTGCAGAGGTGGCCGCAACACTGGACATGATTGAGCGCCTGGATCCGAAAACCGTGATCCCGGGGCACGGCCGGGTTTTCGCCTACACCCCCGAGGTCCTGGCTCGCGCACGCCAGCGCCTCGACGCCTTTGTCAGCAACCCTGTCAAACACGCACACCATGCGGCAAAGGTGCTGCTCAAATTCAAACTGCTCGAGACGCAAAGGCAGTCTTTTGACGGGTTCACCCAGTGGGCCGCCAGGACGCCCTATTTCATACTGCTCAATGAACGATTTTTTGGAAGCATCCCCGTTCGTCCGTGGATAGAGCAGCTGTGCCAGGAGCTGGTCAGCGCCGGCGTGGCCCGAAGAGAAGGTGCCTATCTGCTGAATGCGTGACTCGCGATGTTGCTGAAGCGCGCCACGAGCCTGGTGCTGCTGTCTTATTCCAGGCAAGTGAAAAGTGAAATACAAAAAAGCCCACATCCAAGGATGTGGGCTTTTTATTTCAGGTTTCTTATTTCAGGTGTGCAACTGAAATCGTTGGTGCACAAAAGAAAACGCCCGGCTGATCAAAAATCAACCGGGCGTTCCTCGCTGTAAGAGCCTGACGATGTCCTACTTTCACACGGGAATCCGCACTATCATCGGCGCTAAGTCGTTTCACTGTCCTGTTCGGGATGGGAAGGAGTGGTACCAACTTGCTATGGTCATCAGGCATAACTTTTTGATCGATTGTTCAGAGAACAACCCATCGAATTCATAGAGCAAATCAGCTTTTGTTTAGTAGTTGCACATCTTTTGACAGATGCGTCTTTTGAATGCGTCAACTTGGCATAACAACTTTGAATGAATCAAAGTTATAGGGTCAAGCCGCACGAGCAATTAGTATCAGTTAGCTTAACGCATTACTGCGCTTCCACACCTGACCTATCAACGTCCTGGTCTTGAACGACTCTTCAGGGGGCTCAAGGCCCCGGCAGATCTAATCTTGAAACGAGTTTCCCGCTTAGATGCTTTCAGCGGTTATCTCTTCCGAACTTAGCTACCCGGCAATGCCACTGGCGTGACAACCGGTACACCAGAGGTTCGTCCACTCCGGTCCTCTCGTACTAGGAGCAGGCTTCCTCAAATCTGCAGCGCCCACGGAAGATAGGGACCAAACTGTCTCACGACGTTTTAAACCCAGCTCACGTACCTCTTTAAATGGCGAACAGCCATACCCTTGGGACCGGCTACAGCCCCAGGATGAGATGAGCCGACATCGAGGTGCCAAACACCGCCGTCGATATGAACTCTTGGGCGGTATCAGCCTGTTATCCCCAGAGTACCTTTTATCCGTTGAGCGATGGCCCTTCCATACAGAACCACCGGATCACTATGTCCTGCTTTCGCATCTGCTCGACTTGTCAGTCTCGCAGTTAAGCACGCTTATGCCATTGCACTATTAGCACGATGTCCGACCGTACCTAGCGTACCTTCGAACTCCTCCGTTACACTTTGGGAGGAGACCGCCCCAGTCAAACTGCCTACCATGCACTGTCCCCGATCCAGATAATGGACCTAGGTTAGAACCTCAAACACACCAGGGTGGTATTTCAACGTTGGCTCCACCCGATCTAGCGACCGGGCTTCAAAGCCTCCCACCTATCCTACACAGATCTGTTCAAAGTCCAATACAAAGCTACAGTAAAGGTTCATGGGGTCTTTCCGTCTTTCCGCGGGGAGATTGCATCATCACAAACATTTCAACTTCGCTGAGTCTCAGGAGGAGACAGTGTGGCCATCATTACGCCATTCGTGCAGGTCGGAACTTACCCGACAAGGAATTTCGCTACCTTAGGACCGTTATAGTTACGGCCGCCGTTTACTGGGACTTCAATCAAGAGCTTGCACCCCATCATTTAATCTTCCAGCACCGGGCAGGCGTCACACCCTATACGTCGACTTTCGTCTTAGCAGAGTGCTGTGTTTTTAATAAACAGTTGCAGCCACCGATTTTTTGCAGCCTCATTGGGCTCCCCAAGTAAATGGTTCACCTACTAAAGGCACACCTTCTTCCGAAGTTACGGTGTCAATTTGCCGAGTTCCTTCTCCTGAGTTCTCTCAAGCGCCTTAGAATACTCATCTCGCGCACCAGTGTCGGTTTGCGGTACGGTCGTGTGTAGCTGAAGCTTAGTGGCTTTTCCTGGAAGCAGGGTATCACTCACTTCGTCTGCAAGCAGACTCGTTATCACCCCTCATCTAAGCCCGGCGGATTTACCTACCAGGCACGACTACAGGCTTGAACCAACATATCCAACAGTTGGCTGAGTTAACCTTCTCCGTCCCCACATCGCACTACACATCGGTACAGGAATATTGACCTGTTTCCCATCAGCTACGCATCTCTGCCTCGCCTTAGGGGCCGACTCACTCTACGCCGATGAACGTTGCGTAGAAAACCTTGCGCTTACGGCGAGGGGGCTTTTCACCCCCTTTAACGCTACTCATGTCAGCATTCGCACTTCTGATACCTCCAGCAGGGTTTACACCACCACCTTCACAGGCTTACAGAACGCTCTCCTACCACTTGCAATAAATTGCAAATCCGCAGCTTCGGTAACTGGCTTAGCCCCGTTACATCTTCCGCGCAGGACGACTCGATCAGTGAGCTATTACGCTTTCTTTAAATGATGGCTGCTTCTAAGCCAACATCCTGACTGTTATAGCCTTCCCACTTCGTTTCCCACTTAGCCAATTTTAGGGACCTTAGCTGGCGGTCTGGGTTGTTTCCCTCTTGAGTCCGGACGTTAGCACCCGGTGCTCTGTCTCCCAAGCTGTACTCGTCGGTATTCGGAGTTTGCATTGGTTTGGTAAGTCGCCATGACCCCCTAGCCAAAACAGTGCTCTACCCCCGACGGTAATACTTGAGGCACTACCTAAATAGTTTTCGGAGAGAACCAGCTATTTCCAAGTTTGTTTAGCCTTTCACCCCTATCCACAGCTCATCCGCTAGTTTTGCAACACTAGTCGGTTCGGACCTCCAGTGCGTGTTACCGCACCTTCATCCTGGCCATGGATARCTCACTTGGTTTCGGGTCTACACCCAGCGACTGATCGCCCTATTCGGACTCGATTTCTCTACGGCTACCCTATTCGGTTAACCTTGCCACTGAATGTAAGTCGCTGACCCATTATACAAAAGGTACGCAGTCACCCCTTGCGAGGCTCCTACTTTTTGTAAGCATGCGGTTTCAGGATCTATTTCACTCCCCTCCCGGGGTTCTTTTCGCCTTTCCCTCACGGTACTAGTTCACTATCGGTCAATGATGAGTATTTAGCCTTGGAGGATGGTCCCCCCATATTCAGACAGGATTTCTCGTGTCCCGCCCTACTTTTCGTTAGCTCAGTACCACAAGTCTCTTTTTGCATACGGGGCTATCACCCGCTATGGCCAGCCTTTCCAGGCTGTTCTGCTAAGAGTCTTGCTATCACTAACAGGCTTCTCCGATTTCGCTCGCCACTACTTTCGGAATCTCGGTTGATGTATTTTCCTCGAGCTACTGAGATGTTTCAGTTCACCCGGTTCGCCTCGCATACCTATGTATTCAGTATGCGATACCCCGAAGGGTGGGTTTCCCCATTCAGAAATCTCCGGATCAAAGCTAATTTGCCAGCTCCCCGAAGCTTATCGCAGGCTATCACGTCTTTCGTCGCCTATCATTGCCAAGGCATCCACCACATGCTCTTATTCACTTGACCCTATAACTTTGATTTCTCAGAAGTCATCTTCAAGGAATGATGTCTGGTCTTTCACCAGACGCGTTATGCCGTCTTCAAAAATCGATTTGACTCGAAATTGGAAGTTTCTTTTGACGCAATCAAAAAATTACTATGTCGCTAGCGGCACGGTCTGCACTAAACCTTTACGAATGTGCAGTTTCCGCTAGCAACGCTGATTTAACTCTATGAATTTTTAAAGAACAGCCAATAATTGAAATGAATCAATTAACACAAAACATCCTCAAAGAAGATGCTTTGCATTAATCAAGTACGACCAGGATAAGTTGGTGGAGGATGACGGGATCGAACCGACGACCCCCTGCTTGCAAAGCAGGTGCTCTCCCAGCTGAGCTAATCCCCCAGGATTCAAACTACTTCAAACCTGATTTGGTGGGTCTGGTTGGGCTCGAACCAACGACCCCCGCCTTATCAAGACGGTGCTCTAACCAGCTGAGCTACAGACCCTCTCGATTCAGCGTTGAATTCCGAAGGCGGCACCAATTAGATTAATAAATTAACTCTAAAACTAAATTGATAACCAATGCTGTTGTTTAAGACAACAGCCGATAAGAATGGGCGTAAGAATTTGATTGCATATTTCCAGAAAGGAGGTGATCCAGCCGCACCTTCCGATACGGCTACCTTGTTACGACTTCACCCCAGTCACGAACCCTGCCGTGGTAATCGCCCTCCTTGCGGTTAGGCTAACTACTTCTGGCAGAACCCGCTCCCATGGTGTGACGGGCGGTGTGTACAAGACCCGGGAACGTATTCACCGTGACATTCTGATCCACGATTACTAGCGATTCCGACTTCACGCAGTCGAGTTGCAGACTGCGATCCGGACTACGACTGGTTTTATGGGATTAGCTCCCCCTCGCGGGTTGGCAACCCTTTGTACCAGCCATTGTATGACGTGTGTAGCCCTACCTATAAGGGCCATGAGGACTTGACGTCATCCCCACCTTCCTCCGGTTTGTCACCGGCAGTCTCATTAGAGTGCCCAACTAAATGTAGCAACTAATGACAAGGGTTGCGCTCGTTGCGGGACTTAACCCAACATCTCACGACACGAGCTGACGACAGCCATGCAGCACCTGTGTTACGGTTCTCTTTCGAGCACTAAGCCATCTCTGGCGAATTCCGTACATGTCAAAGGTAGGTAAGGTTTTTCGCGTTGCATCGAATTAAACCACATCATCCACCGCTTGTGCGGGTCCCCGTCAATTCCTTTGAGTTTCAACCTTGCGGCCGTACTCCCCAGGCGGTCAACTTCACGCGTTAGCTTCGTTACTGAGTACTAATGCACCCAACAACCAGTTGACATCGTTTAGGGCGTGGACTACCAGGGTATCTAATCCTGTTTGCTCCCCACGCTTTCGTGCATGAGCGTCAGTACAGGTCCAGGGGATTGCCTTCGCCATCGGTGTTCCTCCGCATATCTACGCATTTCACTGCTACACGCGGAATTCCATCCCCCTCTACCGTACTCTAGCTATGCAGTCACAGATGCAATTCCCAGGTTGAGCCCGGGGATTTCACAACTGTCTTACATAACCGCCTGCGCACGCTTTACGCCCAGTAATTCCGATTAACGCTCGCACCCTACGTATTACCGCGGCTGCTGGCACGTAGTTAGCCGGTGCTTATTCTTACGGTACCGTCATTAGCCCTCTTTATTAGAAAGAGCCGTTTCGTTCCGTACAAAAGCAGTTTACAACCCGAAGGCCTTCTTCCTGCACGCGGCATTGCTGGATCAGGCTTTCGCCCATTGTCCAAAATTCCCCACTGCTGCCTCCCGTAGGAGTCTGGGCCGTGTCTCAGTCCCAGTGTGGCTGGTCGTTCTCTCAAACCAGCTACAGATCGTCGGCTTGGTGAGCTTTTACCTCACCAACAACCTAATCTGATATCAGCCGCTCCAATCGCGCGAGGTCTTGCGATCCCCCGCTTTCATCCTTAGATCGTATGCGGTATTAGCGTAAATTTCTCTACGTTATCCCCCACGACTGGGCACGTTCCGATATATTACTCACCCGTTCGCCACTCGCCACCAGGATTGCTCCCGTGCTGCCGTTCGACTTGCATGTGTAAGGCATGCCGCCAGCGTTCAATCTGAGCCAGGATCAAACTCTATAGTTTAATCACTGCAATAATTTTCAACTCCCCGCATTTGACTGCGGGAAGAAAACTCATAAAAACGGAATTGATGAGAAATCTTGACGATTTCACATTTTCTATCTCTATGAGCGTTTAAGGTCAGAAGACCTGGCTGATTAACTTTCGTTAACTTCGCCTGGCAATCGCCTTCAAACGCCCATACTTATCGGCTGTAAATTTTTAATGATCCTGACTACTTACTCGGCAACTTCGTCGCTTCGTTTTCGTCGTTTGCTGTGATCAGCTGAGCCTCAAATTATATACCGGATTTTGCAGCCGGGTCAACTTTTTTGACTCTTTTTTCTTCTTCTCTCTGCCGATATGAGCTTCTTGCGAAGCGCTTATTTATCAGCTGAGCCATAGACTATAACACTATTTTTCAGGCCCTGAAGAAGAAATCGAAACGCATTTGAGGCGGGCGTTCCATCCACTGCCGTACGCCGGCGCCCACTCATCCCGGACGGCCAGCTACCACTAGAGGGACAGGGGCAAGGAACGCATACGTTTACCGGTCAAGGTGAACAGCGCGCCGGCCAAGGCGGGCGCCAGGGACGGCACACCAGGCTCGCCCACGCCGGCCGGTGGGCGCGTGCTGGGCACCATATAGGTCTGTACCAATGGCGCCTGCGCCAGCTGCAGCATCGGGTAGTCGTGAAAGTTCTTCTGCTGCACCACGCCTTCATGAATATCGACCCGTCCGTACAGCGCTGCAGTCAGCGCGAAGACAACGGCGCCTTCCATTTGCTGCGCCACGATACCCGGATTGATCACCGTGCCGCAATCTATCGCACACACCACGCGGTGCACGCGTGGCGTCCCGCCCACCAGCGACACCTCCACCACCTGCGCCACGATGGAGCCGAACGATTCATGCAAGGCGAGGCCTCGCGCACGGCCGGCGGGCAGCGCAGCACCCCAATCAGCCTTGCCGGCGGCCAGATCCAGCACCGCGAGATGCCGGGGCGCGTGTCTTAACAAGGCACGGCGGAAGGCCAAGGGGTCCTGTTTGGCATCCCAAGCCAGCTCATCAATAAAGCTTTCCGAAAAAAAGGCGTTGTGCGAATGTCCTACCGAGCGCCAAAAGCCCACGGGTACGCCCATGCGGGTGGCCACATGGGACATTTTTTGGCTGGCGAAGCCGTAAGGCAGGTCAAACAGGCCTTCCGAAGTGGTTTTGTCAGGGGTATCTACCGGCCCGGACAACGCGGGCAGGCCACGGGCCATCCAGCGCGGCGTGATGGCGTCGCCCGCCGATTTGATGCGCAGACTGGTCACCTGGCCTTCTGCATTGACAGCGGCACGCAGCATGGCGACATGCATGGGCCGATAGAAGTCATGGGTGGTGTCTTCCTCGCGGGACCAGATCAGCTGCACCGGCCGGCCGCCGCACTCCATGGCCACGCGCACGGCCTGCGCTACAAAGTCCACCTCCAGCCGCCGCCCAAAGCCGCCGCCCAGCAAGGTGACGGTCAGCTTGACTTTCTCCACCGCAACGCCCGCCACCCGCGCCGCCGCCGCCACAGCCATCTGCGGCACCTGTGTTGGCGCCCACAGCAGCACCTTGCCATCCACCACTTGCGCCGTGCAGTTCATGGGCTCCAGCGTCGCATGCGCCAGGTACGGCGCACGGTACAGCGCTTCGATCTTGCGTACAGCGCCCGCTTCGGCAGTTTCCACGGCGCCTGTTTCATAAAAGGTAAAGCCATCCGTGCGCTCCAGGACGGTTTCCAGCTCTTTTTCGATCAGCCGGCTGTCCAGCGCGCCAGCGGGGCGCTGCTGCCAGTCGACCTGCACGGCCAGCGCGCCCTGCTGGGCATGCCACCAGGTTTTACCCACAACGGCAAACCCGGCGGTGGAGCCGGCGTAGGCGGGCAGGCGCACCAGGCGTTCCACACCGGGAAGGCCCAGCGCGACATGGGGGTTGATGGCGCCGGGCGAGCCGCCGAGCATGGGGCAGAGGCGGACAGCGGCAAACACCATGCCGGGCAGACGCACGTCCAGCCCAAAAGTGGCGCTGCCATTGACTTTGGCGGGCACGTCCTGGCGCGGGGCACTCTGGCCTATCAGTTTCCAGTCCTTGCGGCTCTTGAGTGTTACTTCGCCCGGCGGGGTGGCGGCGGCAAACCTGGCCAGCTCACCGTAATGGGCCGAGGGGCCCGAAGGATGCGAAATGACCCCGTTGCTGATGCTGAGCTCATCCACCGGCAGCTTCCAGTCCAGCGAAGCCGCCCCCAGCAGGCTGGCCCGTGCGGTGGCCGCGGCCGTCCGCAGCACCTCCCAGGCATCGGCCACGCTCGACGACCCGCCGGTCGCATTGATGCCCAGCTCGCGAGCAATCTTGCCCACCATCCATTCGCTGACCCTGATTTTGACCGGCCGGACTTTGGGCGCCCCCTCTGCAGAGTAGGTGTCCAGCTCAGTCGGATGAAAGGGCAAGCTGGCCACCAACATGGCCACATTGCCGTAAATGGTGTCGCTGCCGGCCTGCTCCAGGCTCACCCGCGCCAGGGGCACATCCAGCTCTTCAGCCACCAGCATGGCCAACGCGGTATGCACGCCCTGCCCCATTTCGCTGCGCGGCATGGCCAGCACGACGGATCCGTCGTCCCGAATCTTGATCCAGCCATTGAGCGCCACCGCGGTTGACGCCGGCATGCCGGCCACAGGCTCCGCAGGCGGGTGCAGGACAGCGCTGCCCAGCCGGGAACGGGGCGGCAACACACTCCAGCCGATGACCAGCGCCCCTGCAGCCCCCGCAGCACTCAGCAGCCAGGCGCGCCTTTTCATCGGTTGGCCTTTTTCACCGAACCATTGGGCGCCATACCCGCCGCCCGCTTGATGGCCACCCGGATGCGCTGGTAAGTACCGCAGCGGCAGATATTCGTCATGGCCGCATCTATGTCGGCATCGGTGGGTTTGGGCTTCCTGTCGAGCAAGGCCGCCGCGGCCATCAGCATGCCCGACTGGCAATACCCGCACTGGGGCACCTGCTCCGCGATCCAGGCCAGCTGCAGGGTATGGGGTTTGTCCGGCGTGCCCAGGGCTTCAATGGTTTGCACGCGTTTGCCCAGCACGGCCGACACAGGAGTCACACAGGAGCGCACGGCCTGGCCGTCCACCCGTACGGTGCAGGCCCCGCAGGCCGCCACACCGCAGCCAAACTTGGTACCGGTCATGTTCAGTACATCCCGCAGCAGCCAGAGCAGTGGCATGCCGGGGTCGGCCTCGACCTGCACAGCGCGGCCATTGAGGTCCAGCTTGATCGGTAACTCCACGCGGCGTCCTCCTGAAAGTCCATCAAGGACAGGACCACTATAACGCGACGATGCGGCGGCCAGCCCACCGCCCGCCGAAGCCCGGAAGCCCTGACAAATCGCCGTCCTTGGCCTCCGGCCGGATAATCCATGCCCTATATGGCACTAATTACCCTACTTGACGCCCAACTCGCTTTTGGGCACGTCGCATTGCTGGACCACGCAGATTTCGCTCTCGAGACCAACCAACGCATTGGCCTGATCGGCCGCAACGGCACGGGCAAGTCCTCCCTGCTCAAAATCCTGGCAGGCCTGGAGAAGCCCGACGACGGCACCCTGCAGCTGCAGCAAAATCTGCGCATTGCCTACGTGCCGCAGGAACCCAGCCTGGACCCGCACGCTACGGTATTTATCGCCGCCAGCGCGGGGCTGGCGCGGACCCGGCACGTGGTCGAGCAATACCTGGCGGCCGATGAGCACACCGATCTGGACGCCCTGCAATCCGAAATCGAGGCGCTGGACGGCTGGAACTGGGAGCAGCGCGTCGAGGAAACCCTGCACCGCCTGCACCTGGACAAGGACGCCATCGTCGGCTCGCTCTCGGGCGGCACCAAAAAACGCGTGGCGCTGGCCCAGGCGCTGGTCGCCAAACCCGACGTACTGCTACTTGACGAGCCGACCAACCACCTGGACCTGGACTCGATCGCCTGGCTGGAGGAACTGCTGGTCAATTTCAACGGCAGCATCATCACCATCACCCACGACCGGGCCTTCCTGGACCAGGTCGCCACCGCCATCGTCGAGTTGGACCGCGGCAAGCTGACCAGCTACCCCGGCAACTTCGCCCAATACCTGGTGCAAAAGGAAGAGCAGATGGCGCAGGAAGCCGTCATCAACGCCAAGGCCGACAAGCTGCTGGCGCAGGAAGAGATCTGGATCCGCAAGGGCGTGGAAGCGCGCCGCACTCGCAGCGTGGCCCGCATTGGCCGGCTGGAAGCGTTGCGCGACAACCGCGCGGCCCGGCGCGATGCCGTCGGCCGCGTCAACCTGGACGTTTCCAGCGGCGAGAAAAGCGGCAAGATCGTGGCCGAGCTCACCGATGTCTCGAAAAGCTTCGGCCACCCGGGTTCGGAAAAAATCATCGTCAACCGCTTCACCGGCACCTTGCTGCGCGGCGACAAGGTCGGCCTGCTGGGCCCCAATGGCGCGGGCAAGACCACACTGCTCAAGCTCATCCTGGGCGAGCTGCAGCCCGACGTGACCACGCCGCCCGGCAAGATCCGCCAGGGCGCCAACCTGCAGGTGGCCTACTTCGACCAGATGCGCGACAGCCTGGACCTGGACGCGACCCTGGAAGACTTCATCAGCCCGGGCAGCGAGTGGGTCGAGATCAACGGTCAGAAAAAGCACGTCAAGAGCTACCTCACCGACTTCCTGTTCTCGCCCGCGCGCGCCAACTCCCCGGTGCGCACCCTCTCGGGCGGCGAGCGCAACCGCCTGCTGCTGGCGCGCCTGTTCGCGCGGCCGGCCAACGTGCTGGTGCTGGACGAGCCCACCAACGACCTGGACATCGACACCCTGGAGCTGCTGGAAGACCTGCTGCAAAACTACGAAGGCACGGTCTTCCTGGTCAGCCATGACAGGCGCTTCCTCGACAACGTGGTCACCAGCACCATTGCCTACGAAGGCACGCCCGAGAACCCGGGCTTCTGGCGCGAATACGAAGGCGGCGTGACGGACTGGATTACCCAGTCAAAGCGGGCCGCCCAAATCAGCGGCGGTAAAACTGCGGCTACGGCCACAGCCGCGGCCTCCAGCCCGAAAAATGCCGGCAAAAGCAGCATCGAGCCAAAGAAGGACGCGGCAGCATCGCCATCAAAAAAGAAGCTGAGCTACAAGGAGCAACGTGAGCTGGAGGGCCTGCCAGCGCTGATCCAGCAACTTGAGTCGCAGCAAAAGGCTATTGAGCAGGAGCTTTATGACGGCACGCTATACACACGCGACGCCAAACGGGCGGCCGAACTCAATGCGCGCAACAGCAAGATCGAGGAAGAGTTGATGGCGGCATTGCAGCGCTGGGAAGCCTTGTCTTCCTGATTTGCTGGTCTTGCTGGTTTTGTCTTTCTGGCCTGTCCTCCTCAACGCTTCCTGCAGGAACGGACAAGCCGGGCGCCTACAGAAAGTGTAGACAGACACCGGGGCGCCGCGGGCGCACAAATCCCCCAGCCTGCGCTAAAGTGGTCTGCATCATGCCCACCACCGCAGCATCCAGCCGGGCAGGCCTTCCCTCTTTCCGGGCCTTTTCTGCAGCCCGTTTATCGCGCGGCGCACAGTGGGCCTGCGCACTGCTGTTGAGTTGCTGGATCAGCGGCTGCGCATCGCTGCCCACTGAGGTCGACAGGCCGGTCTCGCACGCCCTGGCCGCTCCTTCGGAAACCGCGCTGGGCCGGGCCGTCGAAGTCTGGGCTGCCAGGGCCGGCACCCGCAACGATTCCGGATTTGCACTGGTGGGCAGTGCCGAGCTGGCCTTCACCACCCGCATGACGCTGATCCAGTCGGCGCAAAAAACGCTGGATATCCAGTACTACGCCATCTTTGCCGACGACACCACCGAGCGCATGTTTGAGGCGCTGCGCGACGCCGCCAACCGGGGCGTGCGCATCCGTATCCTGCTGGATGACTTCAACACCTCAGGCAAGAACGCCCAGGTGTTGAAGCTGGCCTTTGAGAAAAACATCGAACTGCGGCTGTTCAACCCCTTGCCCGGCGGCCGCAGCTCACTGTTTTTCCGGATCCTGAGCAACCTCAAGGACGCGGACCGCATCCAGCGGCGCATGCACAACAAGATTTTCATTGCCGACAACGCCGTGGCCATCACCGGAGGCCGCAACCTGGGCGAAACCTATTTCGGCCAAAGTGAGAACACCAACTTTGTCGACATTGACATCCTGGCCGCCGGCCGCATGGCGCGCGACCTGTCCGGCAGCTTCGACCAGTACTGGAACAACCCGCAGGCCTACCCGGTGCAGTCGCTGATGACCGCCAGGCAAATCGAAGCCCTCAAGCCCCGGGCCGACAACACGGCAGCCATTCCCGGCACCCAACCCGCCAATCCGGACAAACCCGCCGCCGCAGCCACCGCCGCCAGCGTCCCGGCTGCCGCGACGGGCGGCGCCAACCCCACCACCACCGAGCGGGTGGTCACGTCACCGAACGGCGGCACCACCACCCTCCCGGCCTTGCCCAATTCAACCAACCTGCAACTGCTGAGCTGGACCTGGGCGCCATCGGCCATGCTGGTGGACAAACCGTCCAAGATCGCCGCCGATGCTGACAGTACCGAAGAGTCGCAAGACACGGCGGTGGATGGCCTGTTGCAACTCATGTCGCAGGCCAAAACCGACCTGCTGGTCGTCTCGCCCTATTTTGTGCCCGGGGAACGCATGATGAAACAGTTTGCCGACCTCCGGCAACGCGGCGTGCGCATCCGGGTGCTGACCAACTCGCTGGCCTCCAACGATGCACCGGCCGCGCACGTCGGTTATGCCCGCTATCGCAAGGCGCTGCTCGGCATGGGTATCGAGCTTTACGAAATGCGCGCCAACCAGGCAGGCTCCCTCAGCAGCCTCGGCTCGTCCTCGAGCTCCAATGGCAGTTCGCGGGCCAGCCTGCACGCCAAGGTGGTGGTGATGGACGACCGCCTGCTGGCAGTGGGCTCCATGAACCTGGATCTGCGCTCCAAGCTGCAGAACAGCGAGGTCGCCATCGTCATCCGTAGCCGCGCCCTGTCGCAGGAAGCTGCGCGCCTGATCGAGCCGGCGCTGGCGCGCGGCGCCTACCGGGTGGAGCTGGTGGACGGCCAACTGACCTGGCGCGCGCCGCAAGGCTCCCAGCTGAAGGATTCGACCTCCGAGCCGGATGCCAGCGTGGGCTTGAAGCTGATGCTCAAGCTGATCGGGCCGTTTGCCCCGGAGGAGATGCTTTGAAGAACCGTTGACGAACCGTTGAAGAACCGAAGCGCGCCGGTTTTTTGATGAATTCGGTTGGGGCCGGTTTTCGCTTTCGAAGTCCCAAGCCCGGCAGACTCCTAGACATGCACGACCGCCAGGACGGCTGGCTGGTTGCCGAGCACGCGGCTGCAATGACCCATGCCGGTGGTGTCTTCCAGCAGCAACGCACTGCCGGGCGCAATTTTTTGCTGCTCGCCGTCGCCCGCCTCGAACTCCATTTCCCCCGACAACACGATGATCCACATGCGCAGGGGCGAGGGGTGCAAATCTCCGACCCACCCCGCGGGCAAATGCAGGAATCCATAGCGCGACGCAGTTTCGAGGGGCGAAACGCTGAACGGCGGAGCCGGCGGCGCGAACTCGCGCGGCGACATCTCGACGTCAAGCGGCGCAAAGTGCGAGACACCGTCATCGTCGGGGTACAGGCACCGGAAATTGAGGATGGTCGACATGTTTTACCTCCTTTGCCGCTTAAAGCCTCAAACTTCGCCTGGAACTTCGTTCACTGCACCAAATAGCGTTCGATGTGGGCTTCATTCCAGTTGCTCCACCGCCTTCACCAGGCTGAATTTTCCTGCAGTTATAAACCGCCCCACGCCAGGGCGCAATCCGCCGCACGGATTACTTCATCCCATCCCGCAAGCGCGCAAACACCTTCCAGAACGCCGCGGTCGCAAAGTTGATACCGATTATTTGATGCGCGCGGTCAAACCCAGGCTGTACGAGGGATACGAACCAGAACCGCTCCAGGCCGCCATCTTGCCCTTGGGATTGATCCGGATGTTGGTCACTGCGGCGTCGTAACCGGCACCGTTGGGCGCCGGTGTGTAGGTGAAACTGGTGCCGCCGTCGTTGGAGAACGTGACGTCGTCCGTGGCGCTCGACAGCGATGTGAAGGTGTACGAGAGGTTGCTCGAAGTCGTGCCATCCGTGAACGTCACCGGGCCGCCCGCGGCGCCTACGTACAGCTCCAGATTGGGTGGAATCGGATCGCTGATGGTCATCACATCAGTGTTGACCGTCCCCAGGCCGGTATTGCTGATGGTGATGGTGTAGAGCACCTGCGCACCCGGAATGTTCTTGGGGTTGGTCGTGCCGTTGACCGGGTCGCTGATCACCGAGACGGTCTTCATGTTGAGCAGACCCGGGTAGACGATCGTGTCCACGTCGCTGGCGCTGTTGGTCTGGCTGTTGGCGGTGACGGTGGCGACGTTGGTCAGGGTTCCGGTCGGGTTGCCGCTGAGCTGCGCATTGACCGTGAACACCACGGCGCTGTTCACTGGCATCGCGGGAATCGTGACGCCCGAGGCGCCTTGCATGTTGGCCACCGTCAAGGCCGTACCGGCGCTCGGGCAGGTTGCACCGCCCGAAGCCAGACAGGTCACGCTGCTGACGTTCAGGTTGCTCACCGCCGGGTCCTTGAAGACTGCGGCATTGCTGTTGGCAGTTGACAATACGATGCCGGTGGAATTGGTGATGGTGATCGTGTAGCTCGTCGCGTCACCCGGCGTGATGCTGGTGATGCCGTCGGTCTTGCTGATGGTGGGCAGCACGATCACATCAACCGAGCCCTGGAAGATCTCGGGAGCGTTGCATTTCGACTTGGTGTTGGGCGCCGGATCGTTGATGGAGGTGCAGGTGCCGCCCGACGGGCTGGACTGGTTGTCCCAGCTCACGACGAACGGGATGAACAGCTTGCCCGCGGTCCCCAGGGTCCCTGCGGTTCCCGGCGGCGGATTCGCCCGGCACGGCACGCTGACGCCGGCCATGCGCAACACGCCGTTACCGGTGCCGCCCCGGATGCTCCCGTTGCCGTCGCCGCAGGTGTCGCGCGTGCCGCTCCATGGCCCGGGGTCCAGGTCGAGAAAGGGCGACGTCGCCAGAACCGAGGGGGTGGGCAGAATCGCCACCGAGCAGGAAGCCGCACCGCCATTGACAGGGAGCGTCTGCGGACTGTTGCCGTCGTTTGAAATGAAGATGCCAACGTCCCAGCGATTAGGCGACGCGAATTGCACCGTGACATCCAGGTCGAGCGTGATGTTCTGCCCGCCGGTGCAGGAGGCCGGTCCGCCCACCACGGTGATGGCGGTGATGCTGACGTCGTTGGCCGTGCAGCCGAGGTCCGACCCGAAACGCTCTGCCGCGCATTGGGTCGCACCGAAAGCATGGACCAGGCCCGGCATGAGCAGCGCCAGCCACAAGGCCGGAAAAATCCTGATGAGGTCGTTAAGTCGCATGGGATGCCTAGGGCTTGAATGACAACGGGCTCTTGTTCCGGTCGTTGAGGTTGAAGGTGTCCTGGTCGAACTTGACGCGCAGGTTCAGGTACACGCCACGGGCCCGGTACGCCGCGCCGGTGAAGTCGGCATCGACGAAGCCGCGCTGGTTGTAGCCCACGCTCAGCCAGGCATTGTCGGCGACCTTGACACCGACCGAAACGCCAAGCTGGTAGTCGCGCGCGCCCGTCTGCCACGAGCGCAGCATGCCGGTATGCAGACCGATGTCCCAGCGCTTGCCCAGGTCTTGCCGCGCCTCGATGCCGATCAGGTCGGTGAAGCCCTTGTAGGCGGTGTTGTCGATGCTGTCGCGCACATACTTGGCGCCGTATTGGAACGCGATTTGGGTGCGCCGGTTCGGCATCCAGTTGGCGTTGGCGTTGTTGATGAGCTTGCGTGTGAGCAAACGGCCCGCCAGATCCTGCGTGGATTCGTGCACGTACTGTAGCCGGTCGAGCCAGATCCACTCGCTGTTCAACGGCCGGTGCGCGTAACTGAGGCGGGCATCGACCTTGGTGTTGTCTACGGTGCCCTTGACCCGGCTATAGGTCAGGCCTGCGGCCATGGTGCGGCCGTCGTCTAGGTTGCGCTGCGCGCCCAGCAGCAGATTGATCTTGGTGTCGGTGCTGCTGTCGCGCCATTCGATGCGGGCGTTGCTGCTCCAGTCCCTGGTTCTGTAGGCCGCACCCGCAAACAGCGCCGTGTAGTCGCCGGTCACGAGGCCGGGCGTGGCGCCTGTCGCCGTGCCGGACATCAGGCTGGATGAAGTGCTGGCCGTGGTGCCCGAGGCCAGCGGCTGCGCGGTGTTGAACGGGTTGGCCGCGACGCCGCTGAGCGTCTGCGAACGGTCGATGCCGAAATCGGCGGCCCATTGCTCGTCAATCTGCCACTTCTGCACCAGCCCGAGGTTGCTGTACAGCCGTCCGCCGTCGGGGCTGACCTGGTTACCCAGTGACGCAATGGCCTCGGCGCCGTTCCAGGGCCGCGTGCGCAGGCCCGCGCGGGTGGTGTCGGCCTGCAGCGTCGCGCTGCGTGCCAGCTCATGCTCGGCGAAGACCGTGGTTTGCGCCGTCAGTTTGTAGTCGACACCCAGGATCATCCGGCTCGGGAAGGTGGTGCTGTCACCACGGCCACCCATGTCCAGCTCGGTGCTGGCGCGCAAATTCAGCTGCTTGTCCAGCATCTCGTAGCCCACGCTGCCGACGAGCTGGCGTGCGCTGGCGTCTTTGCCCTTGCCGTCGCTCTCGCTGGCCGCGCGCACGCCGGCGCTGGTGGTGAGCGCCTGGTGTTTCCATTGCCCGCGCGCCTCGGCCACGTCACGTCGCGCGTTGTTGACCTGGTTTTCCTGGCGGTAGGCCTCCGCCTGGATCTGCGTCGAATCGGACAGCTTGAACCGTGCGTCGGCGCCGGTCTTGCGCGTTCCGGCCTCGGAACCGGCCTGCTGACCCAGGCCGAAGCCGGCGTCTTGCTGGCGCGCGTAGGCGCGCGCGTCCAGGTTGCCATCCACATGGCTCAACTCCGCCAGATAGGCGTTGCCGCCTTCCTTGCCTGCTGCCGCGTTGCGTTGGCTCTGGGCGAGCTCGGCGCGCAACTTGATGCTGTCGCCAAAGCGCAGCGTCGTGTCGGCGGCCGTCAGCGAGGCTTCCCGGCCCACGTTGCCCTCGTGGATACGGGTCAGGCCCAGCTCGCTTTGCTCACCCACCTTCATGGCGACGCGGCCACCGTATGTCAGCTTGGCATCGGCCTGGCTCCCGGACTCGTATTCGGCGACGATGAACACCGGGTTGAAAGCGGCGTCGCGCGGGGCAATCGGTTCGCGAAAGAATAGCGTACCCAGCGCGTGGTCGATCTGGTAGTCGAGATAGCGCGTGTAGGTTCTGGTGCTGATGATGATCTCCGGCCGCAAGCGGTCGCGCACCTCGACGCGCACCTTGTCGGAATTCACCACGATGTCACGGCTGGTCAGCCGGTACAGGCCCGAAGTGCCGTCACCCTGGATTTCGTCCTTGCGAAAGCTCTGCGCGGTCACGCTCGCGAAGGTGTTGTAGCCAAAGCGCTCGCCCTTGTACTCGGACTTGAAGCCGTTGAGCGTGCGGCTGTAGCGGCCCAGCTCGGTCACGGACAGGCCGGTGTCGTAGTCGCCGAACATCGCATAGAACTGCGCCTTCTCGATCTTCAGGTACAGCTTGCGCGCGCTGGCCGCGTCGAACTGCGGCTGGGTGGCATCGGCATACAGCGTGTAAAACAGGTTCGGGTCGACCGCCTGCTTGAGCACCGTGCTGCCGGCAGCATTTTTTTCCTTGGCACTGTCGTAGGCCATGGTCAGCAGGTACTCGCCCTTGATTTGACCCTTGGCATAAAACGCCACGCGGTCCTGGTCGAACAGCTGCTCGTCGGCGCCCGCAGCCTTCAGGCTTTCCATGTTGCCGCTCAGGCCCTTGAAGCCCCGGGTTCCCTCGGCAAAACCGACCAGCACCCATTCGCGCAGGTCGGGCTTGAGCCAGGCCCGGATCTCTTGCGTGCGGCTGCTTCCAAAGTCGAAGTTAAGCACCACCTCGCCGGCCTGCGTGGTGGGCTGCAGCGCAATCAGCGCCACGCCGTCGTCGCCGACTTGGTACCGCGCCTTGCCCCCGAGTTTGCCCGTCAGGGGCTCGCGCTGGATCGCCTCGGCCTGGTCTTGCGACAGATAGGGCGCCGCGACCTGGAACTCGCCGCCCGCGCCGCGCCGCACCGGCTGCCCCTCCTTGTCCAGCATGCGCACGGCGATCAGCGGCTGCGAGCGGCCGTCGGCGACCAGCCGTGAACGCTTGGCGTCGAACACGGCGCTGGCCGGCCCCACGGCGTAGTGGATGTTGCGGCTTTCCTGCAGCACGATCTGCCCTTGCGGGTCGCGCACCGTCACTTCCATCAGATTGGCGCCATCGCGCAGCTCCACGGCGCGCCAGCTGGACAGCGCCAGCGTGCCCGCCGGGTTCATCACCATGCCGTCGTAGCGCAAGACGCCAACCGGGGCGCCGTTGACCTTGAGTTCCACCTGGTGCCGGGGCTCGTGCTTGACCGCCACTTTCACCACGGGCAGCGCCGGTACAAAGCCGGCTTGCGGGTGCAGCCATTCGGCGCCGGGTGCGGCCGCGGCAATCCATTTGTCATCGTAGGGCAACTGTTCGACCAGTTGCTGCAGGGGAGCGGCCCGGCTGACAGTGGGCGCTGGAGCGGAAGGCTTGGGCTCGGCACCCGCGGCAGCTGGTGCCGGCAGGGCGATGGGCGCGCACTGCGCGGCTTCGGTGGCCGGCGCCTTGAGGTGCAGCGGCAACAGGCTTTGCGCCGGCTGATCGTTCGGCTGGACCTGCACGCTCACCGCGAAATCTGCGCTGGGTGCCGATTCCAGCTCAAAACTCAGCAACCGTTGCCAATTGCCGGACTGTGCGCCCAGCCGCGCCACCAGGAAGCCGTCGCCTGGCTCGGCCTGGGC
Source organism: Polaromonas sp. P4_F4 (assembly GCF_056401355.1). Taxonomy (NCBI): domain Bacteria; kingdom Pseudomonadati; phylum Pseudomonadota; class Betaproteobacteria; order Burkholderiales; family Comamonadaceae; genus Polaromonas; species Polaromonas sp. P4_F4. Next base: position 210,043 of record NZ_JBFUJO010000003.1, read on the forward strand.
GAATGGCTTTCCGTCGAGCTTGACGCTGCCGCCCACCACCTTGGCGCCATGGGGCAGCATCACGGTGGCGCTGAGGGCCTGGTTGGCGACCGGTGCCGCGAGGCGCAGACTCACAGCCTTGCCTTGCACCTGCACCTGCATCTGCTGGCTCAGGCAGCTTGCCACTTTCTTGAGCCGGAAGTCGGCGCGCCAAAGGGTGCCGCCGCGCACGTTGACGAACTGCGAGAAATTGCGGCCGCCGGTCCGGGTGTTCTGCTCGCAAGCCTGCAGTTCGAAGCCCTTGGGAAGGCTGGTTTCGTCGAGCTGCACCACATGCGTACCGGGCCGGATGTTGTCGGCATGCCAGCGGCCTTCCTGGTCGGTCACGATGTAAGTGCCGTCTTGCAGCATCACACGCACGCCCTTGAGCCCCAGCGGCATGCTTGCCGGGTCGGGTTTCGCGTCGTCCTTCTCGTTGCTGGCGTCGTTTTGGCAGGATTCGACCAGCGTCACGCGCCCCATCAGGATGGCGCGGCTGCGATTCAGGTCCTCGCGCACCAGCACGCTGGCCCGCGCGATGTTGGAGCTCGCTCCACCTATGGCCTGCGCGGTGTTTTCGGCCTGGCCCACCTGGGCACCGGCCTGTACCGCCGCGACGTAGCGCAGGCTTAAGGTGCCGTTGCCGGGCAGCGTGCCGATGCTGAACTCCAGGCCACGCCCGTCAGCGCTGATACGGGGGTCTGCCAGCACCGTTTTCTCCAGCCTGGCCGAGCCGGCCTGGTAGCGAAAGCCCACGGGCAGCCGATCGGCAATCCGCACCCCGGCCACCGATTTATTGCTGCCATTGCTAATGGTGACGGTGTAGGGCACGAATTCGCCTATGGCGACCGACGCCTTGCCTGCGCTCTTGGTAATCTGCACGCCGGCCGTGGCCAACGGGTCGAGCGGCATGTCGATTTCGAGCGCTGGGCCGGGCAGCACCGGGAAGGTTTCACCGCGCGAGCCTGTGACAATCAGGAAAGGCCCACCGGGCAAGGCCTGCAGCGCAGGCGTTGATGCCAGGGAGGGGAAGGCATAGCCGGCAGGTGGCGCAAGCGCCAGGCGGTAGCTGCCCGGCGCGATGCGCGGAAACTGGTAACGCCCTGGCGCGAAGGAGTAAACCGCGCCGCCGCTGTCGGTGACGCTGCCGCCGCTGGTCACGGTCGAGGGAAAGCTGCTCGTGCCGTCGTCGCCCAGCACCGTGGCGGGCTGGCCCGTCGCCATGTTGATCAGCGTGATCTGTGCGCCATTGACCGGCAGGCCGGTGGACGAGTCGAACACCAGCCCGAAAGGGTCCACCAGCGCCGCCGCAGTGACGGCAATGCTGCCCGCGGACTGCCCCTTGTAAGTGGCCAACAAGCGGTGGTTGCCGCCGACGTTGAGCTGGCAGTTGCCCGACTGGGCCGCACCGGACTTCGCGGGAATGTAGCCGATGAACACACCGGTAGAAGGGCCGGTTTCGGTCAGCCGCAGCGATTCGGTGTCGACACCGTTGCTGGACACCGTGACCACGACGGTTTCGGCCACCAGTGGGTCCATGTCCTGGTCGTAGTCGGTAACGCGCACAAACACCGTGTCGCCGTTGGCATACAGACTGGCGGGGGCCAGCAACTGGCTTCCCGGAATCGCCAGCGACCGGCCGCCCGGCAGAGCGGGTGTGGGCAGCGGGTTGAACCCGGCACCCGCGTTGCACTGCGTGACCGGCACGTTCTGCGAGGTCGCAACGCCGGCAGGCAGGCCATTGGTGCTGGACACATACTGCATGAACTCGATGGTCGCGGGCGGGCGCGCGGCCGTCAGCACGGTGACCGAACCGGTCACCGTGACCGGCGTGCCTGAAATGCTGTAGATGGCGCTGGCGATGTTGGTGATCGGCGTATTGGCGGGCGTGGCGGCCAAAGCGCCGCCCATGCCGCCCATGCCGGTCAAGGCGATCACGCCTCCGACCAGCAGGCGGCGCGCCAGCGCCGCAGGCGCGCCAAGGCAACCGGTAAACCAGGCCTTTGCATGGGCACGAGGCGTACCCATGCAAAGGCCCGCTGAAGCGGACTTCAGCGAGCGCAAGGCAGCCGCTCCCGCGCGGAGGACCGCGCTGGAGGGCTGGAAGATGCCGTGAATCTGGCGCAACTTCTGCTTAGTTGATCTTGACCTGGTAGATCACCGAGACGGATTCGGTCGCCTTCAATTCACCGGCCGTATAGGTTCCCTCCACCGGCAGCACCAGTCCGAAATTGACGTTGACGACGTTGCCGCCCGTCAGGTCGACACCGTCGACGCTGCTTGTCGTGGTGTAGTACTTCGGAAAGCCCGCGCGCGTGTCGCCCGCGACGTCAACCAGGAAGCCTGAACCAGCCGCCGATGTAGCGGTTCCCGTGGCTGCACTGCAGGTCGTCGCCGGTGCGGCCGTGCCCACGCCCGTGATCAGGTTGGCGTCGAAGGTCACCAAGGCGGTCAACGTGTCGGTGATGGTGCTCAGGGTGGCCGAGGCGGCACCGATGTTGGCGATCGTGATCGTGTAACGAACAAAGCTGCCCGGTATGTTTTTCGGATTAACGTCGCCGTTAAACGGATCGCAGACCGGTGCCACCGCCTTGGTGACCGTCAGGGTGGCCGTCACGACCTTGAAGACGTCGCGCGAGGAGGACTTGGCATCACGGGCAACGTCATCCGTGCCGGCTGCGTCGGCAAACACGATGTCCACGCCCGCTGTGTTGGCGGTAGTGGTCTCGACGAGGGCAACGCCTTGGCCGGCCGCACCGCCGACAAGGGCTGTGGCGGTCAGCGAGACCACGCCGATGTCATTGTTGATCTGGCCGGACGGGATCGAGCAGATCACGTAGACCGTCTTGCTGGCATCAGCCGCCAGCTCGTCGATGAAGGTCGCCGTGTCTTCGAGCACCTGGTAGCCTGCGGTGGCGCCGCTTTCAACCTTGACCGAGCAGGCGGTGGGATCGAAGTTGTCGGTGCCGCCGAACAGTACCGTGCCATTGGCAAGGTTGGCTGTTGACAGCGAGAAATCCTGCGCGCTGTTGCCTGAGTTAAGCACGTTGAAAGTGGCAGTCGCCGTCGTCGAGCCCGGCACGACGGACACGCCGGGGCTGACGTCGGTTGTCGTGACCAGCAGGTTGATTTTGTTGTCGACCACGAAGCTGGTATTGGTGCCCGCGCCAGATGTGTTGCCCGTCGCAGACGAACCGATAGGGCTCTGGGCCGTGCCACCGACCGAATAATTCAGCGTGGCCAGGTTGGTGATGGCCTGGCCGGCCGCGGTACCTGCCGCATGGGCCGCGCCGCCGCTCATTAGGCCGGACACCGCGAGCGCGATGAGCACCCCCGGTCTGGCCAGGATGTTACGAAAGAATAAGTTCATGGTGCTTCCTTGTAAAAAGTTGAACGTTGAAAGTGGAAAGTGGAAAGTGGAAAACCAAAATCTGAAATTGGGTTTGTGTTGCGATTCGGTTCTTTCTTGAAGGCGGCTTGAATCGCCGGCGCGGCGACCACACAAGGCGCGGCTTGATGCAGGGTGTTCATGGCGGGTTTTCCGTGGGCGCGCGCGGCTCAGGCGGCGCCAGGCCGTCGCAAGCCGACTGCGCGCCCCGCGGGGCAACGCAGCACACAAAGTCAGGCGTGGGGGTTGGGCTTAGTTGACGACGACGCGAAAGCCTGTCTCGCCCTGCTTGCCCGGCGCAAGTTCGCCGCGCAGGCTCCACCGGATGTGGGTGAACTCGGAAATACCGGCCGGGCGCTCTTTGCCGTCGGCGCCCTTGACCTTGACCTTGTCGGCCGCAGCCCAGGTTTTGCCGCCATCGGCCGAGTAAGTTATGTCCATGCCCTCGCCATAAGCACTGGCGGCCACCAATGTGGTGTTGGCGGGGACGGGATTGTTGATGTTGATGTTGCCGGCCGGCTTGGCGCTGATGTTTTTGAAGGTGGAGGTGTAGATCACCACCGTGCCGGGAATGGCCTTTTGCACCGGGCCGCGTTTTTTCTCGATCTTGCCGTCGGCGGCCTTGACCTCGACTTCAACCTCGGCGATGTTTTTGAACTCGATGTTGCCGCCAGCCGGGCGGGCTTGCGCGTAGGCCAATGGGCCGGCGGTAGCGGCCAGGCCGAACAGGAGGATGCTGGTTAAAGTTTTGCGCATGGTGGTTTTCCGGGATTCCAAGATTTCAGGGTTAATTGACGGTGACTTTGAATTCGATGACGCGGGCGGCTGGCACGGGGGTGTTACCGAACAGGACACCGACCGCGCCGCCGGCAAAGCTGGCGTTGTCGGCGTCGGCGCCATCGCTGCGCGCGACACCATCGACGGTGATGCTGGCGGGCACATAGGTGGTGCTGGCAGGCAGCGGGTCGGCGAAGGAAAAGTTTTCGGCGATGCCCGAACCCGTCAGGGTCAGCACCACCCGGTAGGTCAGCACTGCGCCCGGCATGACCAGGCTGCCGCCCAGCGGGTCGCGCACGGCAACGACCGTCTTGACCACCGTCAGCGATATGCCCGAGACGATGTAGCCGCCGGTGACGGTTGATTGCGCGCGGCTGCCGCCGACGACCGCGTCCACCCCGCCCTGGCCGAGTCCGGCCAGCGTAGCTCCGGGCCGGGCACCGGCCGCGCCAGGCGTCGTCGAGCTGGCACTCAGGCTGACGTTGCCGGTTGCGCCAGTGGCAAGCGCTGCGGGGATGCTGCTGAAAACGTAGACGGCTCGGCTGGCATCGGCTGCCAGCACCGGGTCGTTGATGCCGGGCAGGTACAAGATGTCGGCATTGGGGCCGCTCGGCTGGAAGCCGGGTTGCACGCCGCTTTCGAGGTAGATCGCGCCGGCAGCCGCGTTTGTCGGGTCGAACTGGTCGCCCGCGATCGCGTTGTTACGCGCCAGCCCAAACGTCTCGGCTCCATTGCCCGTATTGGTCAGCACAAAAGTCAGTGCCTTGCCCGCGTCCGGGGAGTTCACGGCCACCGGAGTGCCGTCCTGCCAGGTCAGTACCACGTTGATCACCTCGGCCACAACCACAACCGGCGCGACCGCCGTGACGGGTGTCGCCGGCCGACCGGCGATGGAGTAGGTGAGCGTGGCCGCGTTCGGGATCGGCGTGCCCGCAGGGGCGCCTGCGGCGAAGGCAACAGGCGCGGCGAAGCCAGCCACGGCAACCGTCAGGCCCGCCAGGCTTTTTCTCCAATTACCGAATCCTCGACGCAATCTCATCCATTACTCGATTCCAGTTGCCAACCTCGGGCCAAGACAGAGCACCTTTGCCTCCACCCCCAACAAGGTGTAAATATTTCTCACCAATTGACCGGTGTATGTAACTTTTTGTATCGTAACAAAAGCCAGCTACAACTGGCGAATTTAGTGATACGAATGAATCAAATAAATCGGTTCATTGCCTAAAACCACACATATTCCCTGAACATTTCTTGTATGGCGTGCTTTTTCACGAAACTTTTCCCAATAAAAACGCCTATCCCCTCAATCGTCATCACGGCAAATTTAAGTATTTAGATTTACTTTTTTCTGGGTGATTGTGTAAATTTACGTAACAACGACAGGCGCCCCGAGTCCGGGTTGCTTGTGAAAAAGGCAAGCCAGGTTTTCGCCCTGTATCTGATGCGGGCAAGCAGACGATGGCACCCAACCTTGGCCTCGGCTTTTTTTCGTGGGAGGGGATGTTTTGCGTAACCTTGCCAGGCAAAGTCAGCGAATGAAGGGTGACGGGTGACGGCGAATGATTGCTACGAATCAGATAGCTACCTGCGCCTGCAGTCACTGGGCTGGAAACCAAAGCCGCTCATAAACTCAAGGCAAATCTCAGCGCACCCCATCGCGCAAGCGCGCAAACACCTTCCAGAACGCCGCCTCCTGCGTGGTCGCAAAGTTGATGCGCATCAGGGTGCTGGGCTTGCGCACCGCATGGAACAGCGCGCCGGGGGCAATCAGGTAGCCCTCGTCGAGCATGCGCTGCGCCAGCGCGTCGGTGTCTACCCCGGTATCCACCCAGCCAAACAGGCCGGCCGGCTCGGCCGCGAAGGTGCAGCCATGCGCCAGCGCCAGCTTGACGCTGCGGGCGCGCGCCTGGTCGAGCCGGGTGCGTATGCGTTCGGCATGGCGGCGCAACTGGCCCTGGTCTATGCACCAGGCCAAGGCTTTTTCGAGCAGGGCGGGTGTGGTCAGCGTCGCCAGCAGCTTGGTGTCGAGCAGGCGCTCGACCAGGTCGGGCGGCGCGGCCATGAAGCCGACGCGCCAGCCGGGCGCGAGGATTTTGGCAAAACCACTGACATAAATCGTGCGCTGCAGGCCATCCAGGGCGCATAGCCGCGTGGCGTGCTCGGGCGCCAGGTGGCTGTAGGTGTCGTCTTCGGCGATATGAAAGTTGTGCTGATTGGCCAGCTGCAGCACACGGTGGGCGCTGCCGGGCGTGAGGCAGTAGCCGGTGGGGTTGTGGAACACGCTAACGCTGACAAACAGTTTGGGCTGGTGGATTTCGCAGTACTGCGCCATCACCTCCAGGTCGGGCCCGTCGGCGCGGCGCGGCACCGGCAGGATGCGCATGCCCAGGGCGTCGAGCCGCGCAAACTCCACGGCCCAGCCGGGTTCTTCCACCATCACGCAGTCGCCAGCGCGCAACAGGGTGCGGCTCACGATGTCCAGCGCATGGGTGGCGCCGACGGTGGTGATGATCTGCTCGGGCACGGCGTGCACATTGAGTGCGCTCAACTTTTGCGAGAGTGCGCGGCGCAGGCCGCTGTCGCCCATGGGTTCGCCGTACTGCAGCGAAAAATCCCGCAGCGCACTGACGCTGGTGACCTTGCGGACGGCCGTCGGCATGAAAGTGGTCTCCAGCCAGTCCGGTGGAAACACGCCCATGCCGGGCTGCGGCTTGTTGCTGATCTTGTGGAACATGCCGCGAATCAGTGCGGTGGCGTCCACCGGCGCCTGGCGTGTGGCCATCCAGGTGGCGGTGCTCCAGCTGTTCAGCGGGGCCGGGGTTTCGGATGCGGGTGCGGCGCCCGGCGCAGTCGCTATGTTTTTCATAGCTGATAGCACTTTGTTGGCGGGAGTCAACGCCGCATTGAGCGATGCATCGCGGACAAAAAAGCCGCGATTCTTGCGCGCCTCCACCAGCCCCTGCGCCAGCAGCTGGTCATAGGCCGCCACCACCGTGGACGCGCTCACGCCCTGCTGTTCGGCACACAGCCGCACCGATGGCAGACGCGCGCCGGGTGCCAGCAGGCGGCTGCGAATGCGCTCGGCAAAGCGTGCGCTGAGCTGTTCTGTCAGGGACTGCGAAGCGGTTTTCATCAACATGGCGTGGCCTTGATGGGTAAGTGTGCCGACACGGTTATCAATACAGTTTTGAAATTTGTACCCTTAACTGTATTGGTAGTGTGTTGGTTTCAACTATAAAGTCTGAGTCATGAATTGGCAAGAATTTATGGCTTTACTGGTACTGGCCACGGCGATGAGCTTCACGCCGGGGCCCAACACCACGCTGTCCACGGCGCTGGCGGCCAACCACGGCCTGAAGCGCGCGCTGCCTTTTGTCTGCGCCGTGCCGGTCGGCTGGGGCGCGCTGCTCAGCCTGTGTGCGCTGGGCCTGGGCGCGCTGCTGCTGGCGGTGCCACTGCTGGGCTGGGCCATCAAGGTGGTCGGCGTGGCCTATTTGCTGTGGCTGGCCTCAAAAATAGCCCACTCTCGCCAGCTCAGCGAAGCCGACGCGGCCCGCATGAATGTCACCTTCTGGCAGGGCGCGGCGCTGCAGTTTGTCAACATCAAGGCCTGGATGCTGGCGCTGGCGATTGTCAGCGGCTGGATCGCCGGGCGCAGCGACCCCGCATTGCGCATGGCCGTGGTGCTGCCGGTGATGCTGGCCTTTGCCTTTGTCAGCAACCTGGCCTATGCGCTGGCGGGTTCCCTGCTGCGTGACTGGCTGTCGGGGCCTGAAGGCACGGCCCGCCGGCTGCTCCGGTTTAACCACGCCATGGCGCTGGTGCTCGTGGTCACCGCCATCTGGATGCTCTATCTATGAACCGGGACGCCCAACTCAACAAGGGGCTCTGGCTCGGCCTGCTGGGTATCGTGATTTTCTCCGTCACGCTGCCGATGACGCGCCTGGCCACGGGCACGCCCGACGCGCCGCAAATGTCAGGCGTCTTCATTGCACTGGGCCGGGCCGTGGTGGCGGCTGGCCTGTCAGCCGTGTTTTTACTGACCACACGTGCACCCCTGCCACGGCGCCAGGACTGGTGGCCGCTGGCTGTCACGGCGAGCGGTGTGGTGTTTGGCTTTCCGCTGTTCACCTCGGTCGCCATGCGCCATGTGGAGGCGGTGCACGCGAGCGTGATTGTGGGTGTGCTGCCGCTGGCCACCGCTGCCGTGGGCGCACTGCTGCACCGCCAGCGCCCCTCCGCGGGTTTCTGGCTGTGCGCCGCGCTGGGCAGCGCGCTGGTGGTGGCGTTTGCCATGCTGCGCTCGGGCAGCGCTGTGGGTGGCCTGTCGATCAATTTCGCAGACCTGTTGCTGCTGGCCGCCTGCCTGTGCGCGGCCATAGGTTACGGCTACGGTGCGCGGCTGTCACAGCACATGCGTGCCGAGCATGTGATTTGCTGGGCACTGGTGATGGCGCTGCCGCTGACCCTGCCGCTCTCCCTCATCAGCTGGCCGGCGGCGCCGCTCAAGGCCAGCGCCTGGTGGGGCTTTGCCTATGTGGCGGTGTTCTCGATGTGGCTGGGCTTTTTTGCCTGGTACCGCGGGCTGGCGCTGGGCGGCACGGTGCGCGTCAGCCAGGTGCAACTGGTGCAGCCCTTTTTGTCGATGCTGTTTGCCGTGCCGCTGCTCGGTGAGTCGCTCGATGCGGTGACGGTGGGCTTTGGCGTGGCCGTGATCGCCACGGTGTTTGTCGGCAAGAAAATGCCGGTGCACCAAGCCACGCGCGCGCCGATGGCCGGCCCAGGCCCGCTACTGAACACCGGGGAGCAGTGATGTATTCGGCCGCCTTCATCTTTGAACCGGGCACCTACGACGAGCGATTCCACGCGCTGGACGCGCTGATCGAGCAGGCCGCCCACGCCACCCCCGGTTATCTGGGTGCGGAGTGGTGGAAGTCGCCGGACGGCACGAAGAGCAACGCCGTCTACTTCTGGGAGACCGAGGAGTCGCTGCGCGCCTTCTCGTCGCACCCCAAGCACCTGGAAGCCAAACGCCAGTACACCCAGTGGTACAAGGGCTTTCACATTGTCATCTCGCAGGTGCTGCGCTCGTATGGCGACGGCACGATTGCGCACATCACGCCCAACCAGCGAACGCGACAGGAAGAACCGATAGCATGAACATCAGCAACATCCCCTTTGGCACGACCGACTGGTCCACCGTGGACCGCACCGAGCATTCGGCGCTGGCAGGCAAGGCCTTCTGGCGTACCCAACAATTTGGCGACGTGCGCGTGCGCATGGTCGAGTACACCGCCGGCTATGTGTCCGACCACTGGTGCAGCAAAGGGCATATCCTGTTGTGCCTGGAGGGGGAATTGCATACCGAGCTGGAAGACGGCAGCGTGCATGTGCTGATACCGGGCATGAGCTACCAGGTGGCCGATGGGGCCGAGGCGCACCGCTCAAAGGCACCGAATGGCGCCAAACTGTTTATCGTGGACTGAATGCAGAAAAGAGAAGAGAAGAGAAGAGAAGAGAAGAGAGAAAAAGGAACACACATGAAATGGAACATGGCCGCACGTGCCGAAAAAATGAACCCCTCCGTGATCCGCGAGATCCTGAAGGTCACCGAGAAGCCCGGCATCATCAGCTTTGCCGGCGGGCTGCCCTCGCCCAAGACATTTCCGGTCAGCGCCTTCAGCGCGGCCTGTGAAAAGGTGCTGCGCGAAGACGGCCACGCTGCGCTGCAGTACGCGGCCAGCGAAGGCTATGCGCCGCTGCGCGAGATGGTGGCGGCCATGCTGCCGTGGAAGGTCGATCCGGCGCAAGTGCTGATCACCACCGGTTCGCAGCAGGGCCTGGACTTGATCGCCAAAATCCTGATCGATGCGGGCAGCCGCGTGCTGGTGGAAACGCCCACCTACCTGGGCGCGCTGCAGGCTTTCACGCCCATGGAACCCGACATCGTCAGCGTGGCCAGCGACGGCGAAGGCGTGGACCTTGCCGATCTGGCAAGTAAGGCAGCCCCCACGCTTGCCACTTCGTGTGCTGCGCTGCCCCCCGAGGGGGCAGGTTCGCCTTGGGGCGGCCCGGCGGCGAACAAGGCCGCCGGCGCGCGGTTCTTCTATGTGTTGCCCAATTTCCAGAACCCGACAGGCCGCACCATGACCGAAGAACGCCGTGCGGCGCTGAGCGCTGAAGCCGCGCGCCTGGGTCTGCCCATCGTGGAAGACAACCCCTATGGTGATCTCTGGTTTGACAACCCGCCGCCGCTGCCGCTGACGGCACGCAACCCCGAAGGCTGTGTCTACCTCGGTTCGTTTTCCAAGGTGCTGGCGCCGGGGCTGCGGCTGGGCTTCATGGTGGCGCCCAAGGCGCTCTACCCCAAGCTGCTGCAGGCCAAGCAGGCGGCCGACCTGCACAGCCCGGGTTTTAACCAGCGCATGGTGGCTGAAGTCATGAAGGGCGGTTTTCTGGACCGCCATGTGCCGACCATACGGGCGCTCTACAAGTCGCAGCGCGATGCCATGCTGGCCGCGATGCAGCGCGAAATGCCCGATGGCGTGTCATGGAACACACCGGCGGGCGGCATGTTTCTGTGGGCGCGCCTGCCCGAGGGCATGAATGCCGTGGACCTGTTGCCCCATGCGGTTGAGCGCGGGGTGGCTTTCGTGCCCGGCGCCGCGTTTTATGCCGAGGGAGCGGACGCGGGCACCCTGCGCCTGTCGTTTGTCACCGCGAGCGTCGAGCAGATCAATATCGGCATCGCCGCGCTGGCCGCCGCGATTCGCGAGCGACAGGCGCCTGCCGCGCTGGCGGCTTCGCAGGCCGCGACGGATCAGGCACTGGCAGCCAGCCTTTAAACCGTCCAAAATTCGTCAATATTTCAGGAAAGACATTCAGCATGCTGCATATCTGGGGACGCATCAGCTCCATCAATGTCAAGAAAGTGATCTGGACCGCGCAAGAGCTCGGGCTGAACTTTCAGCGCACCGATGCCGGCGGCCTGTTCGGCATCGTCAAGACGCCCGAGTATGTGCGGCTGAATCCCAACTCCACGGTGCCCGTGATCGAGGACGACGACTTCGTGCTGTGGGAGTCCAATGTGATCGTGCGTTACCTGTGCGCCAAACACTCGGCAGGCCAGATGTACCCCACCGACCTGCGCGCGCGTTTTGACGCCGAGCGCTGGATGGACTGGCAGCAAACCACGCTGAACCCGGCCAGCCGCCCCGGCTTCTGGCAGCTGATCCGCACGCCGGCGGAGCAGCGCAACGCGGCGGTGATTGCCGAGTCGAACGCCGCAGTCGAGTCCCTGATGGCGACGCTGGACCGGCACCTCGCGCAGCGTGCCTTCATGGCCGGCGAGCATTTCTCCATGGCCGACATTCCACTGGCCTGCGAAGTGCACCGCTGGTTCGGCCTGCCGCAGCCGCGCCAGAGCCGGCCGAACCTCGAACGCTGGTATGCGGGCATCCGCGCCCGGCAGGCCAGCAAGGGCGTGCTGGACCTAGCACTGTCCTGACACCTTCAAACGGACCCACACCATGAAAACCAGACCCTTTCAACAAGTTGACGTGTTCACCCCAGTGCCTTATTTCGGCAACCCACTGGCCGTGGTGCTCAACGGCAGCGGCCTCGATGACGAGACGATGCAGCGCTTTGCCCGCTGGACGAATTTGTCGGAGACCACCTTCGTGCAGCCGCCAGCCGACCCGTCGGCGGACTACCGGTTGCGCATCTTCACGCCCGGCGGCGAGCTGCCCTTTGCCGGCCATCCCACGCTGGGCAGCTGCCACAGCTGGCTGCAGGCGGGTGGACAGCCGCGCAGCCAGGACTTCATCGTGCAGGAATGCAAGATTGGCCTGGTGAAAATCCGGCGCGAAGGCGCGCGTCTGGCCTTCGCAGCGCCGCCGCTCAAACGCTCCGCGCCCAGCCCGGCACTGCTGGCCCAGGTCGCCGCCGCCCTCGGTGTGAAAGCGCCGCAGATTCTTGCCGCGCAGCTGCTCGACAACGGGCCGGTCTGGCTCGGCCTGCTGCTGGACAGCCCGGAAACCGTGCTGCAGCTCACGCCTAACCATCTGGAGCTTGAAAAGCTGGACGCCAAGGTCGGCGTGGCGGCCGTCTACCAACCCGAGGAAACGCCGTCGCTGATCGCCCGAGCCAACCGCGAAGCGCAAGCCTTTGTGGCCCCCACGCTTGCCACTGCGTGTGCTGCGCTGCCCCCCAAGGGGGCTGAACTTGCTCGGGGCGGCCCTTCGCTGCGTTCGATGACCTCCATGACGGCCAGCGCCGAGCCGGACCTGGAAGTGCGCGCCTTTGTCGCCTCCATCGGCATCAACGAAGACCCGGTGACCGGCAGCCTCAATGCCGGCCTGGCGCAGTGGTTGATCGCGGAAGGTCATGTGCCCGAGCGCTATCTGGCCGCGCAAGGGGTGTGCCTGGGCCGCGCGGGACAGGTTCATATCGAGCGCGATGCCTCAGGGCAGGTGTGGGTCGGCGGTGAATCGGTGACCTGCATCACCGGCCAGGTCATGCTGTAGATCATGAAAATCGCGGCCCATGCCCCCCAGCCCCTGGCGTCGCAGGTCGACCACCTGGTGGTGATGGCGGCCAGCCTGGCCGAAGGCGTGCAATGGTGCGAAGCCTTGTTGGGCATCTCGCCCGGGCCGGGCGGCGAGCATGCGCTGATGGGAACGCACAACCGCCTCTTCACCGTGGCCTCACCGGCCTATCCGCAGACCTACCTCGAAATCATGGCCATCCACGCGGGAGCCCCCTGTGCCCGCACGTCCGGTGCCAAGCGCTGGTTTGACCTGGATGACCGGGAGCTGCAGCTGCAACTAGCCAAGCACGGGCCGCAACTGGCGCACTTTGTCGCGAGCACGACGCAGGCACAGGCCGGCGTGCGGGCGCTGGCCCGCCTGGGCCTGGACCGGGGCGAGGTACTGCAAGCCTCGCGCATGACACCGCAGGGCTTGCTGGACTGGAAGATCACCGTGCGCAACGACGGCCAGCGGCTTTTTTACGGCGCGCTGCCGACGCTGATCCAGTGGGGCGCGGTCCACCCGACGCACAGCATGGCTTCCTCAGGCGTCACGCTGCAGTCACTGCACGCCAGCCACCCGCGGCCCGATGCGCTGCGAGCAGGCTACCAGGCCATCGGACTCACCGGCGTGGAGGTTGTGCAGGGCTCCCCCAATCTCATCGCCACGCTGCAAACGCCGCGAGGTGTCGTCACGCTGGAGTCCATGGGCATTTAAGGCGTGGCAAAAGTAAAGAGTAAAGAGAAGAGAAAGAGAAACGCCATGTTGACTGTTCAGGAACTCGCCTGGTTTGCACTTGCTGCGCTCGTGCTGGTGCTCACGCCCGGGCCGAACATGATTTATTGCATTTCGCGCACCCTGTGTCAGGGCCGCAGTGCCGGGCTCATTTCGCTGGGCGGCGTCGTGCTGGGCTTTGTGGTTCACCTGCTGGCCGCCTCATTCGGCCTGACAGCCCTGCTGCTGGCCGTTCCGCTGGCCTTCGACACCATCAAGCTGGCCGGCGCGATGTATTTGCTGTGGCTGGCCTGGCAGGCTGTCAAGCCGGGTGGATTGGCGCCGTTCGAGACGCGCGAATTGCCGCACGATACGCCGCGCACGCTGTTCCTCATGGGCTTCATGACCAATCTGCTCAACCCGAAGGTGGCCATGTTTTACCTGTCTTTCTTCCCGCAGTTCCTGCATCCGGAACGCGGCGAACTGCTGCTGCAAAGCCTGAGCCTGGGCGCCGTGCAAATCGGCATCAGCACCGGCGTCAACACGGTGCTCATCTGCTTCGCGGCCGGGATGGCCGGCTTCCTGAACCGCAACCGCCGCTGGATGCGCGTGCAGCGTTATGTGATGGGTAGCGTGCTGGGCTTGCTGGCGCTACGCCTGCTGTCCGAGAAGCGGGCCGCGGCATGAGCCGCCGGGCCGCTCCCAAGGCGAATGGCACCGCAGCGCGTAGTGCGGAGCTTAAGCCATGAGCACCGCGCTGCACGACGCGCCCGCGGTCACCCCGCGGGCCGATGCCCTTCCTTCGCTGCGCGCCATCGAAGAGGCGGCCGGCGTGGTGTACCGGCAGTTCCAGGCCACGCCGCAATACCGCTGGGGCCTGTCCAGCGAGCGGCTGGGCACCGACTGCTGGATCAAGCACGAGAACCACACGCCCGTCGGCGCCTTCAAGCTTCGCGGCGGGCTAACCTACTTTGACGCGCTGGAAAAAAGCGGCATGCTCCCTCGTGAGATCATCAGCGCCACACGGGGCAACCACGGCCAGAGCATAGGCTGGGCCGCCCGCGCCCATGGCGTGGCCTGCACCATCGTTGTTCCCCACGGCAATTCGCTCGAAAAGAATGCAGCCATGCGTTCACTGGGCGCGACGCTGATCGAGCAGGGCCAGGACTTCCAGGAGAGCCGCGAGTTCGCCATCCGGCTGGCCGCCGAACGCGGCGCCCACATGGTGCCGAGCTTTCATGCTGACCTGCTGCGCGGCGTGAGCACCTATTGGTGGGAATTCATGCGGGCCGTGCCGCAGCTGGATGTGGTGTACGTGCCGATTGGCCAGGGCTCCGGGGGCTGCTCGGCCATTGCCGCCAAGCTGGCGCTCGGACGTAGCCTGCGCATCGTCGGCGTGGTGAGCGCGCACGCCCCCACCTACGCCGACTCCCTGGCGGCAGGCCGCGTGGTGGAGGCGCCGGTGACAACCCGGCTGGCCGACGGCATGGCCTGCCGCATCGCGGACCCGGAAGCGCTTGAACTCATGGCGCCGCACATCGACCACGTGGTGCAGGTCACCGATGACGAGGTCGCGCAGGCCATGCGCGATCTGTATGCGGACACGCACAACGTCGCCGAGGGGGCCGGGGCGGCCAGCTTCGCCGCCGCCATGCAGGAGCGCAGCCAGCTCAAGGGACAGGTGGTCGGCACCACCCTGTGCGGCGGCAATGTGGACAGCGCCACGCTGGCCAGCGTGCTCGCGGCCGGTTAGCGCCACCCGCACGGACCCGCCGGCGGGTCCGTGTCACCCCGGTATCACCCCGCCACCTCCCCGTCGCCCTTGGGACACGCTCCGGCGCCCGTCTGGCCTAAATTTCAGCCATGGGAACCCTTTACCTCGTGCGCCATGGCCAGGCCTCGTTTGGCGCCGATGACTACGATGTGCTCAGTGCGATGGGGCACCAGCAAAGCGTGCGCCTGGGCGAATACTTCCAGCAGCGGGGCGTGACGTTTGACGCCGCACTGACCGGCACCCTGAATCGCCAGATCCAGACATTTGCCGGAATCTGCCAGGGCATGGGCGTGGAGTTTGCGATACCAGACGGAGCCGAACGCCGCGACGGGTCGCCCCAAGCAAGTTCAGCCCCTTTGGGGGGCATCCTTCGACAGGCTCAGGACGAACGGAGTTCAGTGAGCGAACGTGAGGGCCATCCCACTCCAGCCGGGGCCGCGGAACCGGCTCTGCCGGGCCGCAGGCGCAGCGCCCCCCCGGGGGGCAGCGCATTACACGCAGTGAAAAGCGTGGGGGCCCATCTCCTCTGGCCAGGCCTGAACGAATACGACAGCCATGCGGTCATTGAAACCATTCACCCGCACAAGCTCGAAAAGCCGACTTCGCCCGAGATGTACCGCAGCCACTTTCGCCTGCTGCGCGACGGCCTGGCCCAATGGATGGCCGGCGTCGTCAGCCCCCGGGGCATGCCCAGCTACAACGACTTTGTGGTTGGCGTGACCAGCGCGCTGGACCACGTCCGAAAAAACTGCGAGGGCAATGTGCTGCTGGTCTCCAGCGGCGGGCCGATCGCGACTGCGGTGGGCCATGTGCTGGGCACCAGCCCGGAAACGACGATCGAGCTGAACCTGCGTATCCGCAACTGCTCCGTCACTGAATTCGCTTTCACGCCCAAGCGCCACATGCTGGTGACCTACAACACGCTGCCGCACCTGGAGGGGCCCGAATACGCCAGCTGGATAACCTACGCCTGAGCCCGCGGAGGCCGGCTGGCATGCGGTGTTTTCCCGGTATTGCCGGATCTGCCGCCAGCCCGGATACTCTGCGGCAACATGAGCGCCGACCCTCTTCCCGCACCCCACCTCATACCCGACCCCGGACCCCGCCCCGGCGGCATCCGCCTCCACACCGAAACCAACGAGGCGCTCACAGCGGCCAGCCGCAGCCTGCAGGAACAGCTGGTGCACCTCGGCCTGCAGCGCTACGTCGACATGACGCCCGTGCGCCCGTCGCCGGACAACAAGGGCGTTGAACAGAGCGTTCATCTGCGGGCCGACCTGGCTGACCGCTGGGCGCCCGGCCTGGACACCACCGGCCTGAACCAGCACCTGCAACTCGATACCGGGCAGCGCAACGACGACCTGGACCGGGAAATCCTGCTGGCCATGCTGCTGAGCCCGGTGGGATTTTCGTTTCCCAGCCATGCAGAGCTCGCGTCGGCGGTGCGCATTCGCCGCAACATCGTGCTGGCCGCGCGCAAGACGGCGTTGGCCTTTCACACCAGCGAGGCGGAGCGGCCGCACGACTGCTGGACCTACGCCGAGGGACGGGGCTTTACCGTGCGGCCGGGCCACGCCCTGATTGCGGCGCTGCAGAAAGCCACCCAACCGGAGGACTCGGGCAAGCTGTACTCCTTTTCGTGCTACCGGGCCACCGAATACGTGATCCTGCTGGCGATTGCGCAGGAGCTCGAGCGCAGCAATCCGGCACTGCTGCACCAACTGCAGCAGCAGTGGGAGCGCCGGGCCATCATGTCGGGTCAGTTCCATGACGTGTTCCTGCGCGAATACGGCTCCATGGAGGCGCCGCTGCCGCCCCGGTATTACGTGCCGGGCGACCGCCTGTGGTTTCGCAACCCGGACCCGCACTCATCCGATGTGACGGGCTATGAGGGCTCCTGGGTGTTTTATCTGGGCGGCGGGCTCTTCACCAATTTCTGGAAACGGGAGCAGCCCTACACCTTGACATCCAAATGCCTGGAGCTGTTTCATTGGCGCCATGCCACTTACACGGATGCAGCCGGCGAGTTGAAGATCGACGAAAACATTGTCGAAGCCCGCGTGCAAGACTCGCTGGCCGACGCGACCCAGGCGGCGCAAATCCTGGAGTTGATGCTGCGCCTGCGGGAGCCCAAGGGGGTGTACCAGTCGGGTGGCTGCATAGACACCTCGCGCGAGTACCCGCGCTGGATCCGCCCGGAGACGGCCGACCTGGTGCTGCCGCCCGCCTGAACCGCGTCGCTTCAGTCCGGCCCGTCAACGCGATTGAAGGCGACGTGGGCCATACGTTGCCTTGGTTGCCTTGGTTGCCTTGGTTGCCTTGGTTGCCTTGGTTGCCTTGGTTGCCTTGTTTTGCCAGCAAGGTCTCCTTGCTGGCACTTACTTCGCCGGCATGCCGCTGACGCGCCAGATCACATTGCCGACATCGTCGGCCACCAGCAGCGCGCCGCGCGGGTCCATGGCCACGCCCACGGGCCGGCCGTAGGCCTCGCCGTCAGCGCTCAGAAAACCGGTCAACACATCGACCGGAAGGCCCGCCGGCTTGCCCTTCACAAAGGGCACGAACACGACCTTGTAGCCACTGTGCGGCTGGCGGTTCCAGGAACCATGCTCGCCGACAAATGCGCCGCTGGCCAACAGCGGCGGCATGGCCTGGCCGCTGGAGAAAACCAGGCCCAAGGGCGCAACGTGGGAACCCAGCGCGTAATCGGGTGCGATGGCTTTGGCCACCAGGTCGGGCCGGGGCGGCTGTACCCGCGCATCCACGTGCTGGCCGTAGTAGCTGTAGGGCCAGCCGTAAAACCCGCCGTCGCGCACCGAGGTCAGATAGTCGGGCACCAGGTCGCTGCCGATCTCGTCGCGCTCGTTCACCACCGTCCAGAGTGCGCCGCTTTCAGGGGCCCATCCCATGCCGTTGGGATTGCGCAGGCCCGAGGCAAACACGCGGTAGCTGCCGGTTTTGGGGTCGATCTCCCAGATCGCGGCGCGGCCTTCTTCAGCCGCCATGCCGCGCTCGCCGACATTGCTGTTGGAGCCCACCGTCGCATAGAGTTTGCCGCCGTCGGCGCTGGCGATGATGTTCTTGGTCCAGTGGTGGTTGATGGGGCCGCCCGGCAAGTCCACCACCTTGACCGGCGTAGCAGCGATGCTGGTTTGCCCGCTCTGGTAGGGAAAGCGTACCACCGCGTCGGCATTGGCCACGTAAAGCGTATCGCCCACCAGCGCCATGCCAAACGGCGAGTTCAGGTCTTGCAAAAACACCGTGCGGGTCTCGGCTTGGCCGTCGCCGTCGGCATCGCGCAGCAAAGTGATGCGGTTAGCCGAAGGGCCCGCGGCACCGGCCCGCTTCATCGCCCATTTCATGATCATGCCCTTGAGGCCCTTGCCATCTTCGGGCTTGGGTGGTGCGTTGCTTTCTGCCACCAGCACGTCCCCATTGGGCAGCACATAGACCCAGCGCGGATGGTCCAGGCCGGAAGCCAGGGCGGTGACGGCCAAGCCGGCCATGGGCGTGGGCATCACGCCGGCCGGCCAGCCTTTGGCCGGCGCTATGTTCACGGTGGGAATCAGGCGGGTCGCAGGCTTGGGCAGCGTCGGGTTGGCGCCCATGTCTGCGGAAGGCGGCAGCCGGGTCACGTCACCACAGGCGGCCAGACCGCCCAGCAGCAGGCAGGCCCATGCACCGCGCAGCACCGCTTTCAGGTGGACGTGCCGCTGGAAAGGAACAATCAGCGACTGCATCAATCAGCCCTCCTTTAAAACCGGTGTTTACCCGGCAGGTAGACGCCCAGATGGACGCCTGCTTGCGCCGATGTAAAAACGCCCCGCGCAAGGCCTTGAAGCGGGCGTTTTGACTATCCGTCCTTTGGGTGGCCTAGCCTGTCAGCCGCCCGCGCGGCGCAATGTCAGGGTTTTGCTTCCCGCGTGACCTGCCTTCTCCGTCTGCCACCCAGGCCCTGCGCGTAGCCGACGGCTGGCTGGAGGGGGAATTCGTCCGCAAAACATGAAGGACTTTTTGCCTCAATCTTCCAGTGCAGACAATTCATCTGATTTAGCCGGTTTTTTAGAATTTAAATTCCGTATTTTGGAAATAACCCAGCAAATCCAGCAAATTATTCGGCAGTGGCTACCCGATAATTGAGTCACACTGCGGCAGGGCTTACCGGTCAGGCCCGCAGCACAAGGCTCCAGGCAGGTTACCCCCGGCCTGGGGCCTTGTTTTTTGAGGCCCTAAATCTGCACCCGCGTTCCCAGTTCTATGACGCAGTTATTGGGCAGGCGCATGAAACCCACCACGCTGCCCGCATTGCGGGACATGGCGGCAAACAGGGCTTCGCGCCAATGGGCCATGCCGGCCCCCCTGGTCGGCACGACCGTTTCACGGCTCAGGAAGTACGACGTTTCAAACAGATTGAGGGCCAGCCCCTGGGTGCGGCAGAGTTCCAGGGCCTGTGGAATGTCGGGCGTGTTCTTGAAGCCGTAATTCACCTGGACTTTCCAGAAACCCGGAACCAGCGGCGTGACCTGCACGCGCTCTTCGAACGGAATCCAGGGCACCTCGTGGAACACCACGGTGAGAATCAGGTTGCGCTCGTGTATCACCTGGTTGTGCTTGAGGTTGTGCAGCAGCGCCTGCGGCACGGTGTCCGGGTTGGCGACGGCATACACCGCCGTGCGCGGGGTGCGGTGCATGTCGTCGTTCGCCAGGCTGGTGATGAAGGGCAGCAGTTCCGGGTCGTCCTGACGGATGTTCTCGATCAGCAATTCACGTCCGCGTTTCCAGGTCGCCATGACCGTGAAAATGGCTACGCCCAGCACCAGCGGGAACCAGCCGCCCTGCCAGAACTTGAGCGAGCAGGCGATGACCAGCACGGTATCCAGCGCCAGGAACACCCCGGTGGCGGCAATCGCTACAGGCAGCGGGTAGCCCCAACCATGGCGGACGACGAAAAAGGTCAGCACCGTCGTGATCAGCATCGTCATGGTCACCGCGATGCCGTAGGCTGCCGCCAGCGCAGACGAACTGCCGAAGCCCACCACGGCCAGCAACACCGCCACCAGCAGGATCCAGTTGACCTCGGGCATGTAGATCTGCCCGGCTTCCCTGGCCGACGTGTAGTTCACCTGCATGCGCGGCAGCAGGCCGAGTTGAATCGCCTGCCTGGTCATGGAGTAGGCGCCGGAAATCACCGCCTGGGAAGCAATCACCGTGGCACAGGTCGCCAGCAGCACGGCAGGAATCAGCCAGGCCTGGGGGTACAGACGGAAAAACGGATTCTCCAGCGCCGAAGGGTCGCGCATCAGCAGCGCACCCTGGCCCATGTAATTGAGCGCCAGGGCGGGCAGCACCAGGCCCATCCATGCGAGCTGGATGGGCCGTTTGCCAAAGTGCCCCATGTCGGCATACAGCGCCTCAACGCCCGTGAACGCCAGCACGATGGCGCCGACCGCGACAAACAGGTGCCACCCCTGTGCATGCAAAAACGCCACGGCGCGCAAGGGGTTGAGCGCCGCCAGGATGGCCGGCTGCTGCATGATCTGCACGACACCCGTGAACGCCAGCACGGCGAACCAGAGCACGATGACCGGGCCGAACAGCTTGCCCACCACGCCGGTACCGTGGCGCTGCACCATGAACAGCCCCATCAGCACCGCCAGGGAAATGGGGAGCACATAAGGTTTCAGCCCCGGCGCCACCACCTCCAGCCCTTCGACCGCGCTCAACACCGAAATGGCGGGGGTGATCACACTGTCGCCGTAAAACAGGGCCGCACCCAGCACCCCGGTCAGCAGCAGTGCGGTACGCCGCCCCGGCGTCTTGCCGGCGGCCTGGGCCGCCAGCGCCGTCAATGCCATGATGCCGCCTTCGCCACGGTTGCTGGCACGCAGGATCAGCAGCACGTACTTCAGCGTGACGATCATCATCAGGCCCCAAAATATCACCGACACGGCGCCGATCAGATGGGTGGCATCCAGGGGAATACCGGTGGCCGGGCTGAAGATTTCCTTCATGGTGTAGAGCGGGCTGGTGCCGATGTCGCCATACACCACGCCAATGGCGCCCAGGGTGAGCGCGGCCACCCCCTGCCTCTGCGAAATTTGATTCATTGAAAGCGATCGATGAAGAACAGGACTGCACTATCGCCGTGCCTGCATCAGGAACGCATAAGGATGACACCGGACAAGCGCCGTCCTCAGAGCCTGCGCCGACTCATTCCGTTTCCAGATCAAGCGTGAACGCGAAGGCTCGCCGCAGACAGTGCTGTAGCACGGCAAGGCGGGCCGACAAAGTGCACGTTTGATCTGGAAATGGAATCAGGCGTCGGCCAGCCGGTAGCCCACCCCGGTCTCTGTCAGCAGATGCCGCGGCTCGGCCGGGTCCTGCTCGATTTTTGCGCGCAGCTGGGCCATGTACAGCCGCAGGTAATGCGTGTGCTCGGTGAATTCAGGACCCCAGACATCGACCAGCAGTTGCCGGTGCGTCACCACGCGGCCGGCGCTGCGCACCAGGCGCGCCAGCAGCTTGAATTCGGTCGGCGTGAGATGCAGGGTTTCACCGGCGCGCTGCACCACATGCGCCGCCAGGTCAATGCGCAGATCGTCCAGCTCATGTATCGTCACGGCGGCGGCCAGCGCCGTGCCGCGATGCCGCAAGGCAACCCGGATGCGTGCCAGCAGCTCTCCCACGCTGAAGGGTTTGGTGAGGTAGTCATCCGCCCCCGCATCGAGCAGCGCGATCTTCTGAGCCTCCTGATGGCGGGCCGACACCACGATGATGGGCACCGACTTGTGCCGGCGCACTTCGCGCACCAGTTGCACGCCATCCCCATCGGGAAGCCCCAAATCGAGAATAATGACATCGGGCGGGTCATGGCGCAGCAGCGCGCCGGCCTCGCTCAGCGAGGCCGCGGTCTGGACGTCAAAACCCTCGACGGCGAGGGATGACTGCATCAGCGCCCGTATTTCCCGGTCGTCTTCCACGACCAGCACCCGCAGGGTCATGGCAGCTCCTTCCCGGCAGGTTGGGCCTCGATCGGCAGGCTGGCGGTGAAACAGCTGCCACCCCCACTGCGGCGCCTGAGCGTCAGCCGCCCGCCATGGGCGGCGGCAATGGCGCGGCATACCGCCAGGCCCAGTCCGGCACCCCGGTGGCCGGACTGCTCGCCGCGCGCATAGGGCTCGAAAATCGTTTCCTGATCTGCCTCGGCAACGCCGGGTCCGCGGTCTTTCACCGCGATCTCCAGTTCCTGGCTGTTGACGCTCGCACCCGCCCCGCCCTCCATACCCAGCGCACCGACTGTCAGGTCGATGCTGCCATCGCTGTATTTCAGCGCGTTGTCGAGCAGGTTGCCCAGCATCTGGGCGAGCAGCACCGGGTCCGCCCTGACCAGCGGCAAGCCACTCGCCACTCTGGATTTGATGCGGCGCTGCGGGTCACGCTGGCGCACGCGCGCCAGCACGGCGCCGACGATCTCCTCGATGGACTCCCAATCGCGGCGAAGTGCCTGCTCCGAGCTCGACAGCCGCACGAATTGCAGGGTGTTCTCCGTCACCTCGGTCAGGTAGGACGCCTCATTGACAATGCTGTCGAGCAGCCGGTCCTGATCCGGCAACGGCAGCCGGTCGCGCTGGGTTTGCAGGGACGATGCGGCGCCCACGATCGCGGCCAGCGGGGTGCGCAGATCGTGCGACACCGCGGCAAGAAAGGTGCTTTGCAGTTGATGGCGTTGCATCTCGCCCTGCGCCTCGGCGACCGAGGCACTGAGGCGCAGCCGCCACAGGGACTGCGCCAGCAAGGCACACAGCGCCTGCGCATGCTCCCGGCCGTCCGTATCGCCAGACAGCGCGGGACGAACGCAGGCCGCGCCGACAACAGTGCGCTCCTTGTCGCCCAGCGGAAGGTACCAGGCATTGAGCCCCGGCCAGCGTCCGGTTCCCGGCCCGAGCACGGCAGCCTCGGTCATGCAGCAGCGCAGGCCATCGAGCACGGGGGCCGGCTGCGCGGCCGCATCGGGCGTCTCCTGCGGCTCATTGGCCAATATCAGGGTGCAAGGCCCGGCGAAGGCAGCGTCCAGCGCCTGCCGCCCCAGCGACAGGACTTCCGCCGGTGACGCCGCGCTGGCCAGGTCGGTGGACAAGCCCTGCAACTGGCGCGCCCGCCGTTCACTCTGGCGGGCCATCTCCGACTCGCGCCGAAGACGCGTCGCCAGATGGCTGATGACCAGCGCCAGCACCAGCATGGTCGCCAGCCCGATGAAGAGCTCGCGATTTTCGACGACCAGCGTCCAGCGCGGCGGCACAAAAAAGAAGTTCAATGCGGTGACGGCGCCGACCGCGCAAACAGCCGATTCGATCCAGCGCAGCCTGTACGAGGCGATGACGACGGCCAGCACATAAACCATGGCCTGGCTCATGAGCGCCACATGCTGGTCGAGCAACATGCTGACAAGCGTGGCCGCCACCAGCAGCAGCGCAACCGTGACCCAGCCTCGGGCTGATGCGACACCGCCTTCCCGGACCGTTGGAGCATTCATCATGCGATCAGCGTAACACCGGGCACATCAGGAACGTATAAGGAACGCAGACGCGGACAAGCCCGCCCCGGTTCGAGTCGGGCGTCAGAACGCGGTCTTGGTGCTCAAGGTATCGGCCGGCAACTGGTCTATCTCCCCCAACAGTTGCGCCAGACTGCGACCTGCAGCCCCCAGCAGCGCACGGCCTTTGTCGGCAGTGGCCGCAGCGGCATTGCCCACCGCGCCCTGCGGGTTGTAGTCCTGCATCTGCCAGGCCAGCTTGGCGCTGCGGCCATCGCCCAGGATGCTGAATTTCCCGGCCCGGTCCTGCGAGGTGGAATGAAAGTCCCGCGCCTTCGTCATATCCACCTGATCGGGCTTGAGGGCCAGCATCATGGACGTTTCAATCTCGCCGGCATGAATGCCAAAGCGATGCTCCTGCGCGCTGAACAGGTCTGCCACGGAATCCCCTTGCTCGTTGACGAGAGGCAGGTTGAACCAGTTCACGCTGTACACCAGCATGCCAAGGCGCGCCCGCAGGTCACGCGCCACCACATCCAGCAGCCCCACCTGACCACCGTGCGAGTTGAGCAGCACGAGTTTTTGAACGCCTGTCGCCGCCACCGACTCGGCGATCCCGGTCCAGAGCTGGATGATTGTTTCGGCTTTCAAGGTAAGCGTGCCCGCAAAGCGCGTGTGCTCGGGACTGAAACCAACCGACTGCGTCGGCAAAAACAGCACCGGCAAATCCGCAGGCAACTGCGGCAGCGCGGCGGCAATCACGCCCTCCACCAGCGTCGCATCCACATTGAGCGGCAGGTGCGGGCCGTGCTGCTCAATCGCCGCGACCGGCAGCACGGCAATGGCACGGGCCATGTCGAGCCGCGCAAAGTCGGGACTTTTGAGGTCAGCCCAGAAACGGGAGGCAGCGATGGGGACGGCCAGGGTGGGCGTTGCAGGGTTCATGGGCGTATTTTGGGGGCATTTCGACGGCGGCTGAAGGGGCCGGCTTCAACCACCTATGAAACAGCCTGCGACCTCGCTTCGCGCAACGAGGCAGCCAGCAGGCCAAGCCCCAGAGCGCCGACAATGACCGACGCGATGCGGTTGGCGACATGTCGTGTGCGGGAATAGGCGCTTCGGACTCGCTCGCGAGAGAACATGTAGGCGAGCAGCAGGTGCCAACACAGCGCATTCACCACAACCATTGCGACCGCCGACACCTGAAGAAGCAGGCCCGGCTCAGCTGGAAACGACGCAGCAAAGACGCTGCCGAAGAACAGTGCCGCCTTGGGATTGGTGATGTTGGTGAGAAAACCGAGACGAAAGGCTGCCAACGCAGAGGCTGACGTGGCACGCCCGTTCAAGGCCATGCTGTTGGAGCGCCACAGGCGACTGGCGACATACAGCAAGTACAACCCGCCAGCGATTTGAAGTGCCAGACGCAACTGGGGAAATGCCTGAAAGAAGGCGTGCACGCCGAGCACCGCACAACTGGCCCATATGCAAGCGCCGACAGTGACGCCCATCGCCGCGAATGCCGCGCTTCGCGCACGATCACTCGCCGCCAGCTGAGACACCAGCAGCACGTTGGCACCGGGACTGAGCAGCGCAGCAACGTGAAGAAACCAGATGCCAAGGAGAGTTGAGAGCATGAAGAGACCTCTTCGGAAGGGGAAACCCATTATCCCCAAGACAATGAAACGTTGCCGTGAATGTACTTGCCGTGCATCGCACGCATGCAAGAACTTCGACAGGCTCAGCCCGAACACTGAAAATTTAACGGCGCCAGTTATTTTGCTAATCATTCAACAGCCTCTTTTTCCCGCGCCACGCACGGGATAGAAGCACAAGGCGCTGATAAATTCAAACCCGCACATGGCGAAGGACGGCGAGGGGTCAGCCCTCGACATCAAAGAACCCTTTGTACATATTGATGCTTCTCTCTTCGTTCTTTGGGAGCAAAGAGACCAACTCCGTGGCGAAAGGCTCAGGAAGCCCCGTTCCCCGGGTGATCCGGCTGTCGATATACCAGTCGGCCCTGTGCCGCTTGAGTGCTTTTTCAATGAGAAAGCAGTTGGCCATGGCCCAGCTCGACGTCTTGAGCACTATGGCACGCGGCTGCCCGGCGGGTGAGCCCTGGAAGACAGGGGTGGTCAGCGTGTCGTCCGGGAAGGTGCGCCCCCTGACCGCCATGGCATAGGTACGGATGCCGGACTGAAGCTCCAGCGCGCGCTTGAATTCGCTCAGCTCATGCAGAACCGCCAGCCTGGTGTGCGCCGGCGTCGTGTTGTACGAGAGCAGCAGTACCGAGTCATTCCAGACGTATCCGTGGCTGTGGTGTGGCAAGCCTGAATTGATCTTCTCGACCGCGAACCGATGCATCTCGATCATCGCCAAGGATGCGCGACCGCTTGCCGCGTCGCCCTTCGTTCCCACGAAGTCGAATGCCGTCACGATGCACGCAGGCCAGTCGATGGAAGGGCTGGGCGTCATGTGGCTCGACGCGCGGACTATTCCAACCTGGCCTCGCGTTCGGCGAGCAGCGCACGCAATACGGAACGATGGCAATGCGATTCGTCTTCGCAATAACACCCGACGGAGAAGTTGGCGTGCTGCGACAGCGTGGCAAGCAGATCGAGTGTCCGGCTGTTGTCGGGTGTGGCCATTTCGGTGCGGTACTTCTTGATGAAGGAAAGCCATTCTTTCGGCGTTGTGGCCTGCTGGGAAAACTTCATGGTGTCGACGCTGGGCGCCAGGTTGGGGAACCAGACGTCGTACCAGTTCTGCGCAGCAAACGCCTCTTTGGGAACGCCGCGTGGCGGACGGCGGACCGTGCCAATGCGGGTGCCTTCATCCTCGAGTCGCGCGCTACCCAGCCTGACAACACGAATGACCATGTGTATCCCCTCGGTTCGGCGTCATGTTTACGCTGCGCGTTCCGGTTGAAGATGCCTTGTTCAGTTGGGCTCCAAACCCTTGACCTTCAGGACCACCTTCGTGGCTGGGGTAGTCAGCACATCAATGAACGCCTGAGCGGCACCGGGGTCCTTGGCTCCGGCCGCCGCAGCCGCCGTAAACGCGGAGTAGACCTGAACTTCCGACGGAAGCGGGCCGACCAGTCGAGCACCCTGCACATCAAGAATCTCACTGATCTGGGTAAAGCCCATTTCGACCTGACCCGCTGCCACGGCCTCCGGTGCGGTTGTTGTGGTAACCACAACAGTCTTCGCGCTCATCACGTCGGTGATTGCAAAGCGCTCGAATATTCTCTTCATGATTGGCCCCGTTGCGCCCTGCGCGGAGTACGCAATCGACTTCGCGGATAGCAGCGCCTGCTTCAGTTCCTCGCCTGTAGTGATGGGCCGTGTGGCGGCCCCTTTCGTGACGGCAATACCGACGCCTGACCTGGCCACATTGATTCGGCCGTCCTGTGTCAGCCGGCCCTGTTTGATCAAGTCGTCTACTGCGGCAACCGTCAACAGCGCAACGTCACAAGGCGCGCCCCTTTCGATTTCAGCCTTGAGCTCCGCTGTTGTCGCAAATCGCAAGGTTAGCTTGTGCTTGGAGTCGCGTTCAAACGCTGGGGCAATCTCCTCCAATACGGACTTTGCCGCCACCGTACTGAAAACAACGATCTCCGCCGCTTGAGCGCTGGCGCTTAACGCGCCCCACAACGAGACCGAAATTGCCGCGATCGCGGCGACAGAGCGAAGTGCCATGGTATGTCTCCTGATTAATTAGGCTGACCACTGCATTGCACAGGTCTGCGGTGCGCAGTGATTGCCCACACGGAAAGGCCACGTCACGCCTAACGAATGAAAGGGACTTCCCCGGCCGAAGCTAGCCGGGGGAAGTGCGAACTTTCATCAACTCACCCGGAAGGGGAAATCATGGCCATTATCACCATGGGGATTGCTCTCGCCAAGAGCATCTTTGCCGCGCATGGCGTGGATGCGTTTGGCGCACCCACACTTGTGCACCCGCGTCCCACGCGACGCCTTGCCGGGATTGATGGCCAAACGGCCACCGCTACCGGCTTTTGGCGGCGGTGGCGATGTAAAGGCTGGCGCTCAGCGCTTGCCCAGCGACGCCAGCACCGCGGCGGCGTCGGCGTCCTCCACGCAGGGCGTGACCACGATCGGGAGCAGGTCGGCCCATTGCGCCTGAAAGAGGTACAGAGCCTTGGCGTCGCCAGACTCGATGACCGCGAAGCCCTGGCCGTTCATGCCGTGCCAGCGTCCCAACATCTCCACACCCTTGGGCGGCGCGCCCCCGGTCTCCAGAAAACGCGCCACGGCGGCGCTATACGTACCCGGCGGCAAGGTCCAACTGAGGATGTACTTCATGACAATCTCCAGAAATCATTGACAAGGCTTGCCGCTGCTTGCACCTCGGCCTCGCGGCATCCCTATCCCATTGGCCGACCTGGGGCTTGGGAAGCGTACTCCGCAAATCAGTCGAACGGAAGCCCCATCCGTTCTTGTTTGCAACATGAGGTGAAGCGAAGGCTTCGACCGGTTCAGTCCGAACGGTGAAAACTGGAACTGCGCGCTTGCGCAGTTCAAGCGGCCGCCGCAGCCTTCTGTATCTCCTCGCGATGCGCCTGCTGACTAACATGCCGGCTTTGCCGCTCAGCCCTGAGCTTTCCGGACACGGCCGGCAAGGCAAGCCGCTCGGCACTCAGCAGTTCAGCCAGGCATTGGGGCCGCCCCCGCGCCCCACTGGCCCGGTAATCCGCCATCAACGCGGCGCGCACTTCGCCCGCCGCCAATCCGCGCGTCAGGGTGAGGTGCTCAAACAGCAGATCCACCAGCTTCTCCAGCGCAAATTCGTGCGTCTTGCCGGTGGTCTGCCAGAGCCAGTCGCTGAAAGCCAGGAAATGGTTGAACGCCGAACCGGGCTCCAGCAGCAGTTTGAGCCCCAGCGCAAAC
Organism: Polaromonas sp. P4_F4; assembly: GCF_056401355.1. Lineage (NCBI taxonomy): Bacteria > Pseudomonadati > Pseudomonadota > Betaproteobacteria > Burkholderiales > Comamonadaceae > Polaromonas > Polaromonas sp. P4_F4. The sequence goes on from NZ_JBFUJO010000003.1 coordinate 238,688, forward strand.
CGCCCCGAGTTGGCCACCATCTCCCAGTAGCGCGCAAAGCGGTTGATGCGCTGCATGGTGGCGAAGTCAATCGTCGAATTCTGCAGAATCGTGTAGGGCGTCTGCGGGTCGTAGGCCATGGCAAAGTCGGCCGTGTGCCGGGTAATCGGCGTGCCGCGCAGGCGCTTCAAAATGCCAAACTGGATTTCGTGCGGGGCCAACTCATACAGGCGGTCAAACCCCTGGGCAAAGCTTTCCAGCGTTTCACCGGGCAGGCCAAAAATCAGGTCAGCATGCACATGCGCCTGGCTCTGCCCCACCAGCCAGCGCAGGTTGTCAGCGGTTTTGACGTTGTCCTGCTTGCGTGAAATGCGCTGCTGCACCTCGGGGTTAAAGCTCTGGATACCGACTTCAAACTGCAGCGAACCGGCGGGGAACTGCACGATCAGAGCTTTCAGCCGGTCGGGCAGGCTGTCAGGCACCACCTCAAAATGCACGAACAGATCGGGCGCGGCCTGAATCCGGCCGTCCGCATCCTTCATGCGGTCCAGGAAAAACTGCAGGATGCGCACCGAGTGCTCCACCTTCAGGTTGAAGGTGCGGTCGACAAACTTGAAGTTGCGCGCGCCGCGCCGGTAGAGCGCCTCCATCTCGACCATGAACAGGTCCAGGTCAAAGGCCCAGGCGGTCTTGTCGAGCGAGCTCAGGCAGAACTCGCACTTGAAGGGGCAGCCGCGCGAGGCCTCGACATACAACAGGCGCTTGGCCAGGTCTTCGGCGGTGTACTCGCCGTAGGGCAAGGCCAGTTCCGCGAGTGCGGGCTGCTCGCCGGCAATCACCTTCATCAGCGGCTTCGGGCCATCCAGCAGGGCGCGGCAGAGTTTGGGAAAGCTCACATCGCCCCAGCCGGTGACCACATGGTCAGCCAGCCGGCAAATCTCCTGCTCGCCCGTTTCGTAGCTGACCTCGGGCCCGCCCAGCACCACCTTGATGTCCGGCCTGAGGGTTTTCAGAAGCCGCACGACCTGGGTGGTTTCGACAACGTTCCATATATAGATGCCCAGGCCGATCACCGCGGGGTTGAGCGCCAGCAACTCCTCGACAATCTGCATGGGCCGCTGCTGGATGACGAACTCCCGCAGCTGCGTCTGTGCACGCAGCCCCGCCCCGCCATGCGCATCCATATTGGCCAGCAGGTAACGCAGGCCCAGCGAGGCGTGGATGTATTTGGCGTTCAGGGTGGCAATTACGATGCGCGGCATGGGCCTATTATCGGAGTTGCACCCGCAGGGGGCTGTAATAAAGCCCCTGGCGGTCTGACCCACCACCACACAAACCCGGCAATCAACCACACCACCCCCTGAATTTGCCTTGATCTGGCCCTCCTTCGGTCCCGCGGCGCCCGGTTTTGACCAACCGGCCGCGATGATGAAGGCTAGGGCCGCCCCGGAACTAAAGCCGCCGCCCTCTGCTCACACCTCGACCATGAATTTCAAGTGTTCCCCGTTTGCTGCGTTTTTTGCTGCTGTTTTGATAGCTGTGGGCGCAATAAGTACGCTGACTTATGCCCAAAATACCCAAAATGACCAGAATTCCCGGGATTTCCAGGCAAATTTCCTGAACCAGGGTGGCCGCCCTGCATCGGGCGCCCTGGTGACCACCGAGCAGGTGCGTGCCGAACTGCTGGCCTGGGCCCCCGAGGGCGTGGAGGCGAGCAAGCCGCTCTGGCTGGGCCTGCAATTGACGCACCAGCCCGAATGGCACACCTACTGGAAAAATTCCGGCGATTCCGGCCTGCCGACACAGCTGGCGTGGCAGTTGCCGGCCGGCATCACGGCCGGTGAGATCGCCTGGCCGACGCCGAAAAAAATCCCGGTCGGCACGCTGGCCAACTATGGCTACGAAAACACCGTGCTGCTGCCCGTGCCGCTCACGGTGGCGCCCGGGTTCAACGGTGCCCAGCTCAACGTCAAGCTCAATGCCGCCTGGCTGGTCTGCCGCAAGGAGTGCATCCCGCAGGAAGGCGAGTTCACGCTGAGCCTGCCGGTCAAAAGCTCCACGGCGCTGAGCGGCAAGGCCTTTCAGGCCACGTTTGATGCCACGCCCACCGCCTTGCCGGCAGGCGCCAGCCAGGTCGAAGTCAGCGGCAAGGCCATCAAGGTCGTCCTGAGCGGGTTGCCGGCTGGCCTGCAGGGCAAGACCCTCGATTTTTTCCCCGAAACCGGCAGCCTGATTGAGCCGGCGGCGCCGTGGCAGCAAGCCTGGCAGGGCGCGGTGTGGACGGCGCAAGTGCCGCTGTCCGGCCAGCGTACCGAGAGCCCCACGCAGCTGCCGCTGGTGGTCGCTTTCCAGCAGAGCGCCTATCGCATCGAAGCACCCGTCAAGGGGCCGTGGCCGGCCGTGGCCGCTGCCGCCGTGGTGCCGCCGGCGCTCGAAGCCGCCCTGAAGGCCAATGCCTCGGCCGGTGCCGCGCCGGTGCAGGCCAGCGGGCCGCCCCTGAGCCTGCTGGCTGCGCTGCTCGGTGCCCTGGTGGGCGGCATGATTCTTAACCTGATGCCCTGCGTGTTTCCCGTGCTGGCCATCAAGGTGGTGAGCTTTGTGCATGTGAAGGACCCGGGCACGCGCCTGAGCACCGGCCTGGCCTACACCGCCGGCGTGGTGCTGTCGTTTTTGGCGCTGGGCGCCCTGCTGCTGGGCCTGCGGGCCGCGGGCGAGCAACTGGGCTGGGGGTTTCAGCTGCAAAACCCGGCGGTAGTTGCCGCACTGGCCGCCCTGTTCACGCTGCTGGGCCTGAACCTGGCGGGCCTCTTCGAGTTTGGCCACTTCCTGCCCGACCGGGTCACCCGCCTGCAGTCCACGCGACCGACCATCAACGCTTTCCTGTCGGGTGTGCTGGCCAGCGCGATTGCCTCCCCCTGTACCGCGCCGTTCATGGGAGCCTCGCTGGGGTACGCGGTGGGCTTGCCGGCGCTGCAGGCGCTGGCCATGTTTTCCGCCATCGGCCTGGGTATGGCCTTGCCCTACCTGGCCGCCAGCGCGGTGCCGGCAGTGGCGCGCGTGTTGCCACGTCCCGGCCACTGGATGGTGACCTTTCGCCAGCTGATGGCCTTCCCGATGTTTGCCACCGTGGCCTGGCTGGTCTGGGTGCTGGGCCAGCAAAGCGGCATCGACGGCGCCGGCGCCCTGCTCGCCCTGCTGGTGCTGATGGCACTGGTGCTCTGGTCGCTGACCCTCCAGGGCCGGACACGGACGCTGTTTGCGACTTTTTCCATAGCGCTTGCTGCGGCCGGCGTACTGACAATCGGTCAAAACATCACCAAGCCGCTACAGGCGTCGGCAGGTCCCGCCATCGCCACCTCCGGAAGATGGCAGGCCTGGGAGCCGGGCCGGGTCGACCAGCTGACAGCCCGGGGCCAGAGCGTGCTGGTGGATTTCACCGCCGCGTGGTGCGTCACCTGCCAGTACAACAAGAAAACCACGCTGGCCAACACCGCCGTGCTGGCCGACATCGATGCGAAAAACGTCGCGCTGCTGCGCGCCGACTGGACGCGCCGCGACCCGGCAGTAACGGCGGCGCTGACCCAGCTGGGCCGCAGTGGCGTGCCGGTGTATGCCATCTACAAACCGGGCCAAGCTCCGGTCATCCTGTCGGAAGTGCTGTCGGTCGATGACCTGCGGGCTGAACTGGCCAAGCTGTGACCCTGCGGTTTGTACGAATTGGTAACGCCGCGGGAAATGCCTGTCAGAAAATGGTAAGTTAGCCAGCAAGCACAGCATCCTTACCCCCACACGAGGTATTTGCCATGACACAGGTTTCCCACGCGGAGCGTATTCCGCACATTCTCAAGCACATGCAAACCATTGCGGTGGTCGGGCTGTCGCCCAAGCCGCATCGCGCCAGCTTTGGCGTGTCGCGCTATATGCAGGCCCAGGGCTACCGCATCATCCCGGTCAATCCCAACGCCACCGAGGCGCTCGGCGAGAAGTCCTATCCCTCGCTGACCGAAGCCGCCAAGCATGAAAAGATCGATCTCGTGAACTGCTTTCGCAACAGCGAAGACATCCCACCCATCGTCGATGAGGCCATCGCGATAGGCGCCAAAGCCGTGTGGATGCAATTGGGCATCGAGAACCGGGCGGCGGCCGCCAAGGCGCAGGCGGCCGGGCTGCTGGTCGTGCAGGATCAGTGCATCAAGGTCGACCACACCGTGCTGCTGTCGCGCGGCCTGATATAGGCCGATCAAGTCCGACAAGGCGGGCACGCTGCTGCGGCCATCACGGCCTCCGTCTCCTCGCCGTGCCCGCTGTACGCTGTACGCTGTTGCCGGCGGGGCTGATCGCCACCATCCCTCCTTTCCTCAACCTGAACGGGCGCGGCCAGCTATTTAATCCATAGCAAGCCGCGTTTGATGCTTGCGGCATTCCGGCTTGTCCCCGAGAATGCCGCATGCCCACGCCGCGTCCCCCTGTACCGTTTCCCTTCCTGCTGCCGGGTCTGCTGGCGCTGCTGCTGGCGGGCTGCGCCGCTACTGCGCCCGCGCCGCGCGGCGAGGCACAGTCCGCACCCGTGACCTCCTCGGAACTGGGGCAATCCGACGTGAACCGCATGGCCACACTGGGCATGCGCGACAACCTGGAGAGCCTGCTGCGCCTGGGCGACAAGCTCTACCGGCGCAACCCCGCTGAATGGCGAAAAACCGGCCTGGCCAGCCGCGAGGCTGCGCTGGCCCAGCTGCGCAGCGCCGTGGAGAACCGCAGCCCCTGGCCCGAGCTGCAGGGCAAACGCGACATCGCCGCCCTGTCGCTGGCACTGGCCGGCGACTTCAAGGGCGACCGCGTGGCGGCTTTCATTTACGCCAGCGCCGACATGCTGGTCACGGCCCACGGCGGTAAAACCAGTTTCTACCTGACCGATGCGCTGGACGCCCAATACATCTACAACGCGGCCCGCAACATCGAGATCGCGGTGTGGCTGCTCTCCAGCCGGCGCAACAGCGCAGGCCAGCCGCTGCTGCTGGCCGACGAGATTTCCGAGCGCGAGCGCAACCTGAGCTTCGAGCGCGAGTTCGGCAAGATGATCGGCCGGCTCGACCTGCTGGCGGTCGTGCTGACCGAAAAATACCGCCGCGCCGTGATCACCTATGTGCAGAACCTGCTGGGGGGCACCTTTCTGCAATTCTTGCCGGTTAGGTAAGCTCACCCCCGTCTCGGCTCACTTCGTGTAGCCGGATCCCCCCTTGCAGGGGGCGACTGCTGTGGCCCGGCATAGCCGGTTCCACGCCGTCACTTGCTTGGGCCCGGCGGAGCCGGTTCCGCGCTGCCACTGGTGGGGGCCGGAATGTTGTGGCTCTGGGGCGGAGACAATACCTCTGTTTGTCATTCGTTTTTCGGAAGATGCCATGCCCGACAACTACCTGCCGCAGGTCAGAAGCCAGTACGAAGCCCTGCCCTACCCCCCGTGCAATCCGGAGGACGAGCGCCAGCGCCTGGTGCTGACCTGGCTGGAAGACCTGCCGATGATCAACCACTACTGCTTTGCCGGAAGGCAGTCGTTCCGCAACGGTTTCAGGGCTTTGGTGGCGGGCGGTGGCACGGGTGACGCCACGATCTTCCTGGCCGAGCAGCTGCGCGCGACCGACGCACAGATCGTGCACCTGGACATGAGCGAGGCGAGCATCGCGCTGGCAAAGGAAAGGGCGCGCATTCGCGGCCTGAACAACATCACGTGGGTGCACGACTCGCTGCTCAACCTGCCCCATCTGGGCCTGGCGCCCTTCGACTACATCAACTGCAGCGGCGTGCTGCATCACTTGGCCGACCCGGACCTGGGTTTCAGGGCCCTGCGCGCGGTGCTCAAGCCCGAGGGCGCCATCGGCCTGATGGTCTACGCCACGGCGGGGCGCACCGGCATCTACCAGATGCAGGCCCTGATGCGGCTCGTCAATGGTGCGCAGGCTGACGACCAGCGCAAGATTGCCAACACCCGCGACCTGCTGGCCAGCCTGCCGCCCAGCAACTGGTTCAAGCGCAGCGAAGACCTGCACCACGACCACAAGGCCGGGGACGCGGGAATTTACGACCTGCTGCTGCATTCGCAGGACCGTTCGTACTCGGTGGGCGAACTGTTTGACTGGCTGGGGCACGATGCCGCAGGCGCGGGAGGGCACGGCCTGCACCTCGAATTCACCGACGTGCAGCGTGGCCGTTCGCCCTACCTGCCGCACATGGTGCTGGGCAGCCAGCCACCGGCCATGGCCGGCGAACTGCGCAAGATGCCGCGCCGACGGCAGTATGAGATGGCCGAACTCATGATCGGCAACATCATCACCCATTCGCTGTACGTCACGCGCGATGCCGGCTGTACCGCGCCTTACGGCAATGCCGAATACGTGCCTTTTTTCTTCCATGAGCCGCTGACCGGCGACGTCGCGGCACAGGTCTTCAGCAGCAACCGCGGCCAGCCTTTCCTGCTCCGGCACCAGCACTCCGGCGTGTCGGTGATGGTCAACCCCGGCCGATATGGGCCGCAAATCCTTCGCCTGATTGATGGCCAGAGAACATTCGGCGAGATTTTTGAACAGTTTCGCGCAGACTGGCGCGGCCAAGCCGCCGCACCGGACAACGCGGCGCTGTTCACCGATTTTTCAGAATCATTTGAAGCCCTGAACGCGCTGGACCGCCTGCTGCTGAGGCATCCGGAAGCCGACACGGCTGTGACGCCCTGACCTTCCTGCGGCACGGGGTGGCCAAGGCGTGGGCGCTGCAAGGCTCAGGCCCTCTGGGTAAAGAGATCCGGATTCATCGCTGGCGGGGGCGGGTCGGGCACCTGCAAATCGACCACCACCACCAGTTCTCCACCGAAACGGCCAATGCCAAGGCCGCTCATCAGGCGCCGCTCTTCTTCGGGGGATGCCATTCGCACAAAGCACAAGGCCTGCTGCTTGCCGGCTTGCGTGGCCAGCAGGATGTTGAGTTGGGTGACCGAACCAAATCTGGCGCACCGCCGGCCCAGGGCCGATCGCAGCGCTGTCATGTCGGGGCATCGTCCCAGTTCGTCGAGTTCCTCAGTCGTCATCAGCCATTTACCCCCCTGTATGTGCATTCAGCATCGCGGGTGGCAGACAGGCGTTTGATGAGGCAAATGCGAACTGCACTGTAGGACAAGGTCGCCGTCCGGTAAAAAACAGAACGTTTTGCAACGCTTTGCCGTGAACGCTTGCAAATCTGGCCCAAAAGAAGCGGCGCAATACGCCACGATGCCACCTTGTTGTCAAAAAACAGGGTTTGCCCGTGTCTGTGTCACTTTCCGTCATTGAGTCAGCGTCCCGGCGTCCCGCCTCCGCGCTGCGCCATGAGGCTTCAGCCCCTCCCCCGCATCCATTCCTTCGGGAAACCGACCGGCTCACCCGGCTGGCCGCCCGGTCGTGCGGCGTGACTATTGCCATGGTGGTGTTGCTGGAAGAGGGCCAGGCTGTTTTCAGCGCCGGCACCGGCTTTGCGGCGCCAGCGCGCGAGGGCCTGGTCACGCTTTGTGCCGCCACGCTGGAAACACCGCTCTGCGCTCCCACGCTGCCGGCCCCCTACGCACCGGGCATCCGTTTTTACCGGGGCTTCCAGATGATCGGGGAAGACGGCGCGCTGCTGGGCCTGCTGGCGGTGATGGACACACTGCCCCGAAGCCTGAGCCGCGAGCAGGAAGAAGGCCTGCAGACGTTGGCCGGGCTGCTGGCGGGGCAACTGGAGTTGCGCCACCAGCGGCACGCGCTGGATGCCGAGCGCCAGCACATCGGCACCACCACGCGGCAGACCCAGGAAGACGCACACCGACTGGCAACGCGGCTGAGCATCACGCTGGAAAACATCTCGGAAGGCTTTTACACGCTCGATCCCGAATGGCGATTTACCTACCTCAGCCGCGAAGGCGAACGGCTGCTGGGCAGGCCCGGTACGGAGTTGCTGGGAAAAAGGATCTGGAAAGAGTTTCCCGGCATCATCAATACTGCCTTCGGGGAACAGATAGGGGCCGCGGTCGCAAGCAACCAGCAGGTGGAGTTTGAGGCCCACTTTGCGCCGATGGACAGGTGGTTTGAAGTACGCGCCTATCCGTATCCGGACGGCGTGGCGATCTACTTTCGGGATGTCAGCGAACGGCGCAAGGCCCGCGAGCAGCTCATGCTGCTGGAAACCAGCATCTCGCATCTGAACGACATCGTGCTCATCACCGAGGCCGTGCATACCGGCAAACCCGGCCTGCGCATCATCTTCGTCAACAACGCCTTCGAGCGCCACACCGGGTATGGCCGCGACGAGGCCATGACCCAGTCACCCCGGCTGCTGTGCGGGCCGTTGACGCAACGCAGCGAACTGGACCGCATCAACAAGGCCTTCCTGCGGGGTGAGCCGGTGCAGGCCGAGCTCATCACCTACCGCAAGGACGGCAAGCACTTCTGGATGGAAGTCGACATCGTGCCGGTGGCCGATGATGCGGGCGTCTTTTTCACCCACTGGGTTGCCGTGGGACGGGACATCACGCGGCGCAAGGTGGCTGAAAGTGAAATCATGCACCTGGCCTTTTACGATCCGCTGACCCAGCTGCCGAACCGCCAGCTGCTCATGGACCGCCTGCAGCTGGCACTGGCCCACCCCCCGCAACTCCCGCGCGAAGGTGCGCTGATGTTCATCGACATGGACAACTTCAAGATCCTCAATGACACCCTGGGCCACCACAAAGGCGATCTGCTGCTGCAGCAGGTGGCCGAGCGCCTGACGGCGTGCGTGCGCACCGCCGACACGGTGGCACGCCTGGGCGGGGACGAGTTTGTGGTCATGCTGGAGAACCTCGGCCACGACCCCCGCGAGGCTGCCGCGAAGGCCCAGGTGGTGGGCAAGCATATTCTTGCGGCGCTCAGCGAGCCCTACCTCCTGGCAGGCTACCAGCACTACAGCACCTGCAGCATCGGCGTGACCTCGTTCAACCAGAACCACAACAGCATTGGGGACCTGCTGAAACAGGCGGACCTGGCCATGTACCAGGCCAAGACCGCCGGACGCAACACCCTCTGCTTTTTTGACCCGGTGACGCAGGCGGCGGTGTCGGCCAGCGCAGCACTGCAGTCGGACCTGCGCCAAGGCCTGCGCGAAAAACAGTTCCTCCTGCATTACCAGCCACAGGTTGGGCGCGACGGCCGCATGATGGGTGCGGAAGCCCTGCTACGCTGGAACCACCCGGTACGCGGCATGGTGTCGCCTGCGGAATTCATTCCGGTAGCGGAAGAGTCGGGGCTGATCCTGCCGCTGGGCCAATGGGTACTGGAAACCGCCTGCCACCAGCTGGCCACTTGGGCCCAACGGCCTGAAACGGCGGCACTGAGCATTTCAGTCAACGTGAGTGTGCGGCAGTTCCGCCACCCGGAATTCGTCGACCTCGTCATGGCCGCCCTGAACGACACGAAAGTCAGCCCGCACAAGCTCAAGCTGGAGCTGACCGAAAGCCTGCTGGCCGATGACATGGACATCACCATCGGCAAAATGGCCAAACTCAAGGCCATGGGCGTGACCCTGTCGATCGACGATTTCGGCATGGGGTATTCCTCGCTCTCCTGCCTCAAGCGCCTGCCGCTGGACCAGCTGAAGATCGACAAATCCTTTGTGGCGGACATCCTGCGCGACCCGAATGACGCAGCGATCGCACGCACCATCATCGGCCTGGCGCAGAGCCTGGGGCTGGGCGTGATGGCCGAGGGGGTCGAGACCGAAGCGCAGCGCGAGTTTCTGTACCGCCAGGGCTGCGAGAGCTACCAGGGTTACCTGTTCTGCAAGCCGCTACCCATCGATGCGCTGGAAGAGTTCATGAAAACCCTGGCGCCTGGCGGCTGAACCGGCGGGCGCGCCCGCCCGTTCACGCGACCTCAGAAAGAGAAAGAGGCCAGGCGTGAAAAGTCAAGAGAGTCAAGAGAATCAGGAGCTTGTTTCCTGAGCGGCTTTGGCAACCTTGCCGTGCTCCAGCAAAAACACCACCTCCCGGACAATGCCGAACATCACCGCGCGGTCCCGACCGGGATGGTCGGCAAAGTGAACCACGGTGGAGCCCATGGTCGCAAAGCTGGTCTCCGGCTGCCCCGACTCCTTGCCATACACCACCGTGATGCCGTAGCGGGTCATCAGCGGCCCGCAGGCGCCCCAGTCGCGCGTCCACTGCGGCAGCGCCTGGGCGTTGTCCCAGAGCGTGCCCGCGCTTTCATAGCACTCTTCAATATGCTGGTGGCCCAGCAGCTGTGCGAGGTGCCGTTCCTTGGCAATGCAGCTGCGAAAGTACTCTTGGTCGTTCATGCGCATGGCGAAGTCCTTCTTCGAGTCAGATGAAAGCTCACGACACCATGGTAAATCTGAATCGCGGCGCTGGATAGACGCCGGCCCCCGCCGATGCGGCCTGCCTGCCACACCAGCCCCTGCCGACACCTGAGACAATCTGCTCATGTTTGCACCACTTCAAAACGACACCTTTCTGCGTGCCTGCCTGCGCCAAGCCACCGACCACACGCCCGTCTGGCTGATGCGCCAGGCCGGCCGCTATTTGCCCGAATACCGCGCCACCCGCGCCCGGGCCGGCAGCTTCATGGGGCTGGCCACCAACACCGATTACGCCACCGAGGTCACGCTGCAGCCGCTGGAGCGTTACCCGCTGGATGCGGCCATCCTGTTTTCCGACATCCTGACCGTACCCGACGCCATGGGGCTGGGCCTGTCGTTCGAGCTCGGCGAAGGCCCGCGTTTTGCCACCCCTGTGCGCGACGAAGCGGCGGTGGCCCGGCTGGCGGTGCCCGATATGGGCAAGCTGCGCTATGTGTTTGACGCCGTCACTTCGATCCGCAAAGCCCTTCATGGCCGGGTGCCGCTGATCGGTTTTTCCGGCAGCCCCTGGACGCTGGCCTGCTACATGGTCGAGGGAGCAGGCTCGGACGACTACCGGCTCGTCAAGACCATGCTGTACCAGCGCCCCGACCTGATGCACAAAATGCTGGCCGTCAACGCCGACGCGGTGGCCGCCTACCTGAACGCGCAGATTGAGGCCGGCGCCCAGGCCGTGATGATTTTTGACAGCTGGGGCGGCGTGCTGGCCGACGCGGCCTTCCAGACCTTCAGCCTGGCCTACACCGCGCGCGTGCTGGGCCAGCTCAAGCGCGAGCACGATGGCGTGAAGATTCCACGCCTGGTCTTCACCAAAGGCGGCGGGCAGTGGCTGGAAGCCATGGCGGCCCTCGACTGCGAGGTGCTGGGCCTGGACTGGACCGTCAACCTCGCCCAGGCCCGCGCACGGGTCGGCGAGAACGGACCCCATGCCAAGGCCCTGCAGGGCAACCTGGACCCCAACGTGCTGTTTGCCGGCCCGGCCCAGATCGAAGCCGAAGCGGCGGCCGTACTGGACAGCTTTGGCCGGCCCCACTTGGACGCCAGCCAGCCCGGACCCACCCACATTTTCAATCTCGGCCATGGCATCAGCCAGCACACACCGCCGGAAAGCGTGGAAGTCCTGGTCCGAGCAGTACACACTCACTCTCGCCGCATGCGCACAGCCGGGGCTTGAAGCGGCTGCCAAGCCTCCTCTGACAAGCGATGGAGCCGTCATTTCAGCCATGACTAGCATAAAACCAGGCCCGGGGTGTTGGACTTATGCACAAAATCTGTGCTCCGCCGCCGCAACGCACACAGCCCCGCCGCTACCCCGCTATCAAAGCCATAGCGCAGCTAAGTTATTGATTTATATAGAAACTTCAAATTGCTTTTTTTCCGGGCATTTTAAGAAAAGCCTTGATTTACAAGGCTTCGCGCAGATCCCCGGGAAGCTATCAACAAAGTTATCCACAGAAAATCTGGAAATCTGTAAAGCAGTGATAAATCAAGGACTTAGCGCGCTAACTGGAAGTGCTTTTGAAGATGTTCGCGCATCTGCCTGTCCCGCATGACCTGCTGGATCGAGGTGGTCATGGCCACGCCCGCCCACAGTGCCGTCGCGGGGCCCCTGACCTATCGAAGTGAGCTCCCACTGCTTCCGGGTGCGCTGGTGCGTGTGCCGCTGGGCAAGCGGGAAGTGCTGGGCGTGGTGTGGAGCGTCCTGCCGGACAGCGGTGGCCTGCCGGAAAAGCAGGTCCGCGCCATTGCCGGCGTATTCGACGGACTGCCGCCCCTGTCCGCAACCTGGCGAAAACTGGTTGCCTTCACGGCCGGCTACTACCAGCGCTCGCTGGGCGAAGTGGCGCTGGCCGCCCTGCCGCCGCAACTGCGCGAGCTCAGCGCGGTGCAGCTGGGGCGCCGGCTCAAGCGGCCCACGGTGGACACCAGCCACGCCCCGGCTACTGCTGATTTAAGAGCACTCACCCCCCAACAGATGCGGGCATTGGCCGAATTCGATGCCGACACCCGGCCCGCCCTGCTGTTTGGCGCCACCGGCAGCGGCAAAACCGAGGTCTATCTGCGGGCCGCGGCGCGGGCACTTGAGCAGGACCCGGACGCCCAGGTGCTGGTCATGGTGCCCGAAATCAACCTCACGCCGCAGCTGCAGGCCCGTTTTGAGGCGCGCTTTGCCCACCTGGGCAAGGAGCGGGTCGTGCCCCTGCACAGCGGGCTCACACCGGCCCAGCGGCTCAAGAGCTGGCTGGCGGCCCATACCGGGCAGGCCCGGCTGGTGCTCGGCACGCGCATGGGGGTGCTGGCCTCCCTGCCCAATTTGCGCCTGCTGGTGGTCGACGAGGAACACGACCCGAGTTACAAGCAGCAGGAAGGCGCGCGCTACTCGGCGCGCGACCTGGCGGTCTACCGCGCCAAGCTGGAAACCGGGGACGCCACGCATGCCCACGGTCCCTGCCGCGTGCTGCTGGGCTCGGCCACGCCCTCGCTGGAAAGCTGGCAGGCCACCCTCACCGGCCGCTACCAGCGCCTCATCATGGACGAGCGCATTGGCACGGCCCCATCAACCGGCGAGGAGGCCGCGCCCTATTCCGCCGGGCCGCGGCCTGGCCCCTCCTCTCCCCCGAAGGCTAGGGAGCCAGGCGCCCCAAGCGCCCCAGGTGACCCGGGCAGCTTGCCCACCGTGCGGCGCGTGGACATGAACCACCAGCCCAAGCACTGCATCATCGCGCCGCCGCTGCTGGACGCGATCGCGCAGCGTGTGGCGCGCGGCGAGCAGTCCCTGATCTTTTTGAACCGGCGCGGCTATGCGCCGGTGCTGGCCTGCCATGACTGCGGCTGGAAAAGCGAGTGCCCGCATTGCAGCGCGTTTCGCGTCTTCCACAAGATAGACCGCACGCTGCGCTGCCACCACTGCGGTTTCACCGAACGCGTGCCGCGCGCCTGCCCCAGCTGCGGCAACATCGACATCGCGCCGGTGGGGCGCGGCACCGAACGGCTGGAAGAGCATCTGGCCGAACTGCTGGCTGGCGTGAAGCGGCCGGACGGCGAGCCGGTGCGCATCGCCCGCATCGACGCCGACACCACGCGGCTCAAGGGCGCGCTGGAATCGCAGCTGGCCAGCGTGCATGCGGGCGAGGTCGACGTGCTGGTCGGCACGCAAATGATTGCCAAGGGCCATGATTTCCGGCACATCACACTGGTGGCGGCCGTCAACCCCGACGGGGCGCTGTTCTCCAGCGACTTCCGCGCGCCCGAGCGCCTGTTCAGCCTGCTGATGCAGGCCGGAGGCCGGGCCGGCCGCGATGCCCGGCACAGCGAGGCCAGCGAGATGTGGGTGCAGACCTTCCACCCGGACCATCCGCTGTTCGAGGCGCTGAAAAAACACGACTACCCGGCCTTTGCCGCACAGCAGCTGGCAGAGCGCCAGGCGGCCGGCATGGCGCCCTTCGGTTTCTCGGCGCTGGTGCGCGCCGAGGCCCGCACGCAAGAGGTGGCGCAGGGCTTTCTCAACGCCGCGGCAGCATCGGCCACGGCGCAGCAGATCACCGGCCACGACCAGGTCACAGCCTACCCGGCGGTGCCGATGACGATCCAGCGCGTGGCCAACATCGAGCGCGCACAGATGCTGGTGGAAAGCCCGTCACGCGCGGCCCTGCAGCGCTTCCTGGCCGCCTGGCAGCCGGTGCTGTTTGACACCCGCCAGCACAGCGACTTCAAAAGCCTGATCCGCTGGGCGGTGGATGTGGACCCGATTGCAATTTAACCTGGAAACGGCAGTTGGATGCGCTGTCACCCAGAAGGTGAATGCGATCGAAGAGGGAAAAGTCAATGTGCTTGCGGCTTTCCTGAAGTTTGCGTTCACCCTTCCGGAAAGCCGACCCTCAACGTTCAAAGCCCGGTGAACCAAATCACAGAAAGACAGAACACAGAACTCGAGCGGGCCGCCCTGTTTTTCGACAAGCCATTTAGGGCCCCTTCATACGCTCAGACTCCATGGCGGCATTGCGCTCTTCACTGGCCTCAATGGGCTCCATGTCCTCGTCGATGGACGCCCCCGCGCGTTCTGCGGCCGCTTTCGTTTCGTCAGCAGCGGCGCCGAACCCTTCATCATCATCATCGCCTGGAGGCTCCAGCATATCTTTCAGCATGGCCGCCAACTCCGGTGTGTCCCACGGCTCGCCATGCTGCTTTTTCTTTTTGATGTAGTGCCTGATTTCTGCGTCTTGCTCCGCGGTCAATGGAAGCCCACGGAAAGTGCTTTTAGGGTCAATGTCGGGCATGGTGTTCCTCCGGGGTTGGTCTCGCACTCCGGCGTAGCGGAGGTCGCCGTCGGCACGGATACGTGAAGGACGTGAAGGCCGCCAGCACGGCGGATTCGTTGGAACCCATCACGGGCGGACGCGATGGCACCGCGTCGTCTGCCGGGAAGTCGATCTCGCGCGCGTTGTCGCAGCCCCAGAGGCACACACCGTGCCTGGATGCGTCGTAGCTGCGGCTGGGGTTGGAAAACTTGAGCGCCATGCTGTCATCCTAGTCCTATTTGGTGACGGCGTAATCACGGCCTGAGTAATCACCGTGCATCGTGTGGCTTCCTTCCTTGCGTCAGCCCTCGGCTCTGAGGCCGGGTTTGTGACAGGGGAAAAAGCAGCACGAAAAGCCGCACGCAGAGGCGAATATCCCTGCGCCAACGAACGGCGGCTCCTGACCGGACTGTGCCTGCCTCGGTTCAAGCTCCAGACGCGACCCGAAGCCGAGGTTCAACCTTGTCCATGCCCGAGGAGGCTTGCATTTCCCGACATTTAGGACTAAATTGGTTCCATATAAAGAGGAAGGCCACGGCAATGTTGAGACTGAGCAAGCTGACCGACTACGGCACGGTGATCATGACCCACATGGCCCGGCAGCCGGCCCGCGTCTACAGCGCCGCTGAAGTGGCCACCGCGACAGGCGTGACAGTCCCCACGGCGAGCAAGATCCTGAAGACGCTGGCACGGGAAAACCTGCTGCAGTCGCTGCGCGGCGCCCACGGCGGTTACCTGTTGTCGCGGCCACCGGATGAGATTTCCATTGCCCAGGTCATCGACGCGATGGAAGGGCCGGTCGGCGTGACCGAGTGCAGCGCCGCCCTTGGCCTGTGCGCGCAGGAAGGTTCGTGTTCGTTGCAGGCGAACTGGCAGCGCGTCAACCAGATCATTCGCCGCGTGCTGAGCGACCTCACGCTGGCGGACATGGCGCAACCGGTGTTTCGACCGGTGAACGTCGGCGCACTGCGGGCCCGGCAGCCACGCGAGGGCGTGAGGCAGTAGCAGAGGCGGTCGCAACGGGCAACGGGCAACGGGAGATGACACATGGCAAACTCCACAGTCAAACTCGACGAACTGATCAGTCAGGGCTACCAGCACGGCTTCTACACCACCGTGGAGACGGACACCGTGCCGAGCGGGCTCTCCGAAGACGTGGTCCGCCTGATCTCGGCCAAGAAGGGTGAACCCGGCTTCATGCTTGACTGGCGGCTGCAGGCCTATCGCCACTGGCTGACGATGACCGAGCCGCGCTGGGCCACGGTGCGCCACCCGCCCATCGCCTACCAGGACATCGCCTACTACTCCGCGCCGAAGTCGCGCAAGGACGGGCCGCAAAGCCTGGACGATGTGGACCCGGAATTGCTGCGGACCTATGAGAAGCTGGGCGTGCCGCTCGAGGAGCGCGCACTGCTGGCCGGCGTGGCGGTGGACGCGGTGTTCGACAGCGTGTCGGTGGCGACCACCTTCAAGGAGAAGCTGGGCGAGCTGGGCATTGTGTTCTGCTCGTTTTCCGAGGCGGTGCAGCAGCACCCCGACCTGGTGCGGAAATACCTCGGCTCGGTCGTGCCCTACACCGACAACTTTTTTGCCACGCTCAACTCGGCGGTGTTCAGCGACGGCTCGTTCTGCTACATCCCGCCGGGGGTGCGCTGCCCGATGGAGCTGTCCACCTACTTCCGCATCAACGCCAAAAATACCGGCCAGTTCGAGCGCACGCTGATCATCGCCGACGAGGGCGCCTACGTGAGTTATCTGGAAGGCTGCACCGCGCCGATGCGCGACGAGAACCAGCTGCACGCCGCGGTAGTCGAGTTGATCGCGCTGGAAGGCGCGCAAATCAGGTACGCGACGGTGCAGAACTGGTACCCCGGTGACAAAGAGGGCAAGGGCGGCATCTACAACTTCGTCACCAAGCGCGGCGACTGCCGCGGCGCCAACTCGAAGATTTCCTGGACCCAGGTGGAGACCGGTTCCGCCATCACCTGGAAGTACCCCAGCGTGATCCTGCAGGGGGACAACGCCGTGGGCGAGTTCTACTCGGTGGCGCTGACCAACCACTACCAGCAGGCCGACACCGGCACCAAGATGATCCACCTCGGGAAGAACACCCGCAGCACCATCCTGTCCAAGGGGATCTCGGCCGGCCACGGCCGCAACGCCTACCGCGGGCGGGTGTTGATGGCCAAAGGCGCTGCCGGCGCGCGCAACTACACGCAGTGCGACTCGCTGCTGTTGGGCGACCGCTGCGCGGCCCATACCTTCCCCTATATCGAGGTGAAGAACCCGACCGCCCGGGTCGAGCACGAGGCCTCCACCTCGCGCATCGGCGAAGACCAGCTCTATTACTGCCAGAGCCGCGGCCTCGCACCGGAAGACGCGGTGTCGATGATCGTCAACGGCTTCTGCAAGGAGGTGTTCAAGGAGCTGCCGATGGAATTCGCGGTGGAGGCGCAAAAGCTGCTGGGCGTGAGCCTGGAAGGCAGCATCGGATGACAAGGACAGACCATGCTCGAGATCAGAAACCTGCACGTCTCCGTCGATGACAAGCCCATCCTGCGCGGTATCAATCTCACGATCCGGGCGGGCGAAGTGCACGCCATCATGGGGCCGAACGGCTCGGGCAAGAGCACGCTGGCCCATGTGCTGGCCGGGCGCGACAACCATGTGGTGACCGCCGGCGAGGTGCGCTACGAGGGCCGCAACCTGCTCGAGCTGCCGCCTGAAGCGCGGGCGCGGGCGGGGATCTTTCTGGCCTTCCAGTACCCGGTGGAGATCCCCGGCGTCGCCAACATCTATCTGCTGAAAGCGGCGGTCAATGCGCAGCGCTTGCACCGCGGCGAGCCGGAGCTGGACGCTGTGGACTTCCTCGCGCTGGTGAAGGGCAAGCTGGCACTGATGGGCATGGACACCAGCCTGCTGTACCGCGCGGTGAACGAAGGCTTCTCCGGCGGCGAGAAGAAACGCAACGAGATCCTGCAGATGGCCGTGCTGGAGCCGAAACTCGCCATCCTCGATGAAACCGATTCGGGCCTGGACATCGATGCGCTCCAGGTCGTCGCGGGCGGCGTCAGCGCCATGCGCAGCCCGGAACGGGCCATCGTGCTGGTGACCCATTACCAGCGCCTGCTCAACTACATCGTGCCGGACCACGTGCACGTGCTGGTACAGGGCCGCATCGCGCTGTCCGGCGGGCGGGAGCTGGCGCTAGAGCTGGAGAACCAGGGTTACGGCTGGATCGAGGCCGAAGCCAGCTGCCAGAAGGGAGCGATCTCATGAGCGCGGCGCAAAACCACTTCAGTCACTTCAGGCAAGCTCGCGCGCCCCTCGAGGGGCAGCCCGGCATTGCCGGACATGGGGGTCCCATGAGCGCCACTGCGGCCGACTTTTACCGTGACGAATTCGCCCGCCTCAAAGCGTCGCTGCCCGGCGGGCGCCTGCCGTGGCTGCAGCGTGCGCGCGAAGCGGGCCTGGCGTCTTTCGCCGGCACCGGCTTCCCGACGCTGCGCCAGGAGGACTGGAAGTACACCAGCGTCGCCGCCATCGAGAAAGGCCGTTTTGTGCTGGCCGCGCGGACGCCGCCGGCGCCGAACGGTGTCACGGCGCAGCAGATCGAAGACTGGAGCCTGCCCGACACCCAGCGCCTGGTGTTCGTGAACGGCCACTATCAGCCGCGCTGGTCGCGCATCGGGCCGCTGCCCGCGGGCGTCACACTGGCCAGCCTCGCCGAGCTGCTGGAACGCGACCCCGATCGCCTGGAAAGCCTGCTGGGGCCGACGCCGAACGCCTACCCGTCCGGCTTCGCCGCACTGAACGCGGCCTTCATGACCGACGGCGCCTATGTCCATCTGGCTGCCGGCCTGGCGCTCGACACGCCGATCCACCTGCTGTTCGTCGCCACCGAAGCGGGCCTCGCGATGCAGACGCGCAACCTCGTGGTGGCCGACGCCGGCAGCCGGGCCAGCCTGATCGAGCACCATGTGGCCGTGGGCGAAGGCGCCTACTTCACCAACGTGATCACCGACCTCGTGGCCGGGCGCGACGCCGGGATCGAGCACCACAAAGTGCAGCAGGAAAGCCTCAAGGCCTTCCACGTCGCCGCAGTGAATGCGGACCAGCAGCACGGCAGCCGCTTCACCTCGCGCTCGTTCGCACTGGGCGCGGTCCTGGCGCGGATCGACATCGGCGTCGGGCTCAATGCCGAGCACACCACGTGCACGCTCGACGGGCTGTACATGACCGACGGCCGCCAGCATATCGACCACCACACCCGCATCGACCATGCCCAGCCGTATGGCACCAGCCGCGAGTTCTACAAGGGCGTGCTGGCCGGCGCGTCCCGCGCGGTGTTCAACGGCAAGGTGATCGTGCATGCCGATGCGCAGCACAGCGATGCCGATCAGACCAACCGCAACCTGCTGCTGTCGGACAACGCCGAAGTCGATACCAAGCCGCAACTGGAAATCTACGCCGACGACGTGAAATGCAGCCACGGCGCCACCGTCGGCCAGCTCGACCCCGAGCAGATCTTCTACCTGCGCTCGCGCGGCGTGGACGATGCGTCGGCGCGCGCGCTGCTCACCTTTGCCTTCGCCGAGGAAGTGGTCGACCGGGTAGGCATTGCGCCGCTGCGGGCGCGGCTGGAGAAGCTGCTGCTGGGTCGCCTGCCCGAGCGGGTGAAGGAGCTGATATGAAGCACCCCCGAAGCGCCTTCGGCGCCCGGCACCACCGCCAGAGGCGGCGGCTCTTCGGAACCGTCCAAGCCTGCGCAGGCAGGCTTGGAGCCGCGGTCCTCAGCCCCTCAAGGGGGCGCCAGCAACGGCCCGGCAAAGCCGGTTCCGCGCTGGCCCGCGATGGGCGCGACTTGTTTCACGTGTCGTGGGAAGCGCGAAGCGCGCTGGAGCAACTGATATGAACGCCCGAATCAACGAATGGACTGCACGCGCCGACGCGCCCGAGACCGCGCTGGAGCTGGCGCGGTTGCGGCAGGATTTCCCCATCCTGCACCGGAGCGTGCACGGCAAGCCCCTGGTCTACCTGGACAACGCCGCCACCAGCCAGAAGCCACAGTGCGTGATCGACTGCGAGGCGCGCTACTACACCGAGCTGAACGCCAACATCCACCGCGGCGTGCACAGCCTGAGCCAGCAGGCGACCGAGGCCTATGAAGCGGCACGCGACACCGTGCGGCGCTTCATCCATGCGGAGCGCCGCGAAGAAATCGTGTTCGTGCGCGGCACCACCGAGGCGATCAACCTGGTGGCGGCGAGCTACGGTCAAGGCCTGCGGCCCGGCGACGAAATCCTGATCACCGAGATGGAGCACCACTCCAACATCGTGCCGTGGCAGCTGCTGTGCGAGCGCACGGGCGCGGTGCTGCGCGTCGCGCCCATCGACGACGCCGGCGAACTGCGCCTGGACGCGTTCGAGCGCCTGCTGGGCCCGGCGACGCGCATCGTCGCGCTCACGCAGCTGTCGAATGCGCTCGGCACCCTCAACCCGGTGCAGCACCTCGTTGCGCTCGCCCATGCGGCGGGGGCGGTGGTGCTGGTCGATGGCGCCCAGGCGGTGGCCCACCTGCCGGTTGACGTCCAGGCGCTCGACTGCGATTTCTACGCCTTCTCCGGCCACAAGCTCTACGGCCCGACCGGCATCGGCGTGCTCTACGGCAAGGCTGCGCTGCTGGACGCCATGCCGCCCTGGCAGGGTGGCGGCGACATGATCCGCGAGGTTACCTTCGCCCGGACGACGTACAACGACCTGCCGTACAAGTTCGAGGCCGGCACCCCGCATATCGCGGGCGGCATCGCCCTGGGGGCGGCGATCGACTATGTGGGCATGGTGGGTTTGCCCGCCATCGCCGCCCACGAACACGCGCTGCTGGCCTACGCCACCGAACAGGCGGCCGGGATGGCCGGCCTGCGCCTCATCGGCACCGCCCGGGACAAGGCGAGCATCCTGTCGTTCACCGTGGCGGGCGTGCACCCGCACGATGTCGGCACCATCCTCGACGACGAAGGCGTCGCGGTGCGCGCCGGCCACCATTGCGCCATGCCGGTGATGGCGCATTTCGACGTGCCCGCGACGGTGCGCGCCTCGTTCGCCCTCTACAACACGCAGGAGGAAGTGGATGTGCTGCTGCGCGCGATCCGCAGGGCGCAGGAGGTATTTGGCTGATGTCTGACTTGCGCGATCTGTATCAGGAACTCATCGTTGACCACTACCGCCACCCGCACAATTTCGGGCCACTGGCGGGGGCCAACCGCCGCGCCGAGGGTTTCAATCCGCTGTGCGGCGACCGGCTGACGCTTTACCTCCAGGTCGTGGACGGCGTGATCCAGGACGCCCGCTTCGAAGGCTCGGGCTGCGCCATTTCCACCGCCTCGGCGTCGCTGATGACCGACGCCCTCAAGGGCAAGACCGAGGCGCAGGTAGAAGCGTTGTTCGCCGGCTTTCACGCGCTGGTGGCGGGCAGCAGTGACTCGCCGCCGACGGTCGCGCTGGGCAAGCTGGAGGTGCTGGCCGGCGTGCGCGAATTCCCGGTACGGGTGAAATGCGCCACCCTGGCCTGGCATACGCTGCGCGCGGCGCTGCGCGAGGTCAACCAGCCGGTTTCGACGGAGTGAATGCGATGAACATTTTCGATTTGATACACCGGGCCAAGGAGGCCGTTGCCCCGCCCCCTGCTGCGCCGGCTGCCACCACCCCCGCCACGGGCTTGCAGGCGCGCGTGATCGAGGCCCTGCGAAGCGTGTTTGACCCGGAAATCCCGGTCAATATCTACGACCTGGGCCTCATCTACGGCCTGGACGTGGACGAAGCCCGCGGCAAGGTGCATATCCGCATGACACTGACCGCCCCCGGTTGCCCGGTGGCACAGACCTTTCCCGAAGTGGTCGGCAGCGCCGTCGACGAAGTGCCCGGCGTGAACGAGGTCGAGGTCGAGCTGGTGTGGGAGCCGCCCTGGTCCAGGGACAGGATGAGCGAGGCGGCGCGCCTGCAACTGGGGCTGCTGTGATGGCCGACTGGACCGACGTCGCCCCGGCGGACGGCTTCCCGCCCGGCAGCTACCGCACCGTGGACGTGGACGGCGTGCCCATCGCCGTGTTCAACGTCAACGGCCGCTACTACGCCATCGAGGACCTGTGCACTCACGAGGCCGAGACCCTGTCCGACGGCGAAGTGCTGGACGACATCATCGTCTGCCCCCGCCACGGCGCGCAGTTCTCGCTGGTCACCGGCGAGGCGCTGTCGCCGCCGGCCTACGAGGCCGTGCCGACCTTCCCGGTGCAGGTCGAGAACGGCATGGTGCAGGTGCGGGACGACCGCTTCGACTGACACCTTGACTCCAAAGCGGCAGCCACCCCGTCAGGTGGCCGACTCGCTACGTTGACCCAGGGTAAAGCAGAACATCGCGCCTTCGTTCAATTTGCCTTCGGCCCAGACGCGGCCGCCGTGACGGTCGATGACACGTTTCACGGTGGCCAGCCCGATGCCGGTTCCGGCGAAATCTCCCGGTGAATGAAGGCGCTCGAAGGTGCCAAAAAGCTTGTGCGAGAAGGCCATGTCAAACCCGACACCGTTGTCCTTGACAAAAAAAACGGTGTCGCCATCAGCGTCCAGCTCGCAGCCCACCTCAATCCGCGTCAGCAACTGCCTGGAAGTGAACTTCCACGCGTTGGCCAGCAGGTTTTGCAACACGGCCGACAGCAGGCGGGGGTCGCCTTGCGCGCACAAGCCATCCTGGATGAGCACCTGCGCCTGGCGCTGCGGCTCCCGCTCCCGGTGGTCCTGCTCGATCCGCCGGGCGACGGCCGAAAGATCGACCGGCTCTGACTTGATCTGTTCGCGGGACAGCTTGGCCAGGGTCAGCAGGCCCTCGATCAACTCGCCCATCTCCTTGACCCCGGCACCAATCCGGTTCAGGTAGTGCCTGCCCTTGTCGCTGATATTTTCTGCTTCGGCCTTCGCGAGCAGCTGGCTGAATCCGTGGATGGTATTGAGGGGCGAGCGCAGGTCATGGGACACGGAGTAGGCGAAAGACTCCATCTCCTTGTTCGCCGCGGCGAGCTGGGCCGTGCGCAGCAATACCCGTTCCTCCAGTTCACTGTTGAGGCTGAGAATTTCTTCCTGCTGTTGCCGGCGCTCCGTGATGTCGCGCTCGACCGCCACCCAATGGGTGAATCTGCCGGACTCGTCGGCGATGGGGGCGATGTCTGTTTCCAGCCAGAGCTCCTGGCCGGCCTTGGTGTAAGTGACAATTTCCGCGCGTACCGCTTGCCAGTTTTTCATGGCGATGCGAATGCGGTCCAGTTCCGCCTGCCCGGTTTTGGCTCCCCACAGCAGCGTCGAGGCATGTCCGATGACCTCCTTCCGGCTGTATCCCGTGTGACGCTCAAAGGCATCATTCACAAAAACGATTCGCGGCCCCGTATCGTTGAAGGTCTGGGCTTCGGTAATGACCACCATGTCATTCAGGCGGGACACCGCCGTCTCCAGCAGGCGCAGCTGTGCCTGCTCCGCGCGCCGCTGGGTGATGTCCTGAAAGTAAACCGCGAGCCCCGCCTCTGTGGGATAGACGTGGAAGGCAAACCAGGTCTGCAGCGGCTGATGAAAAGCCTCAAAGCGGGTCGTGTGTTGCGCTTGAGCCGCCAGGCGGTATTCACGTTCGATGCGCGCGCCCACGGCCTCGGGAAGCTCCTGCCACAGCGTATGGCCCATCAGGTCTTCCCGGCGGCGCTTGAGCATTCGCTCTGCCTGACCGTTGACGAAGGTGAACTTCCACTCCCTGTCGATCAGGAAAAAACCGTCGGTGATGCTTTCCAGCGTGGTGAGGAGCTGCGCCTCCAGCGCGAGCGTGCGCGCCTCCGCCTCCTTTTGCTCCGAGATGTCCTGAAAGGCACCCTGAATGCGGATGATCTTTCCCGTGGCATCACGCACGGCCTCGCCGATAGAACGCACCCAGATGCGCCGGCCCTTGGCGGTGAGCTTGGGCAGCACAAATTCGTAAGGCGTGCCGTGTTCCACGCAATCCTGCACATGACGGATGACTATCGGTCGATGCTCCGGGAGAAAGTAGCTGATCCCCTCTTCCAGCGTCGGTTGATAACCGGGCGCCACGTCGTGAATCAGGCAGTTTTCATCCGACCAGGTCAGCGTGCGGTCAGGCAGCTCAATCGTCCATCCCCCCAGGCGTGCCACCCTGCCAGCGATGCGGTTGATGGCGAGGTTTTTCTCCAGGAGCGCAGCGGCCTGTTTCAGGTCGTCAATATCGGTCAAGGTACCCAGCCAGTGGGCCGTCAGTCCCGCCGCGTCATAGTGCACAACGGCCCGGCCCAGCATCCAGCGATAGACGCCATCAGCCCGACGCAGACGGTATTCGACCTCGCAGGTCTCGCCACTCTTGAACGCCTGCGCCCAAAGTTCGGCGGCCCGCGGGCCGTCATCGGGATGAACAAGGCCGGACCAGCCGCGGTCCAGGCTCTCCTCCAGGGACAAGCCGCAATAGTCAAACCACCGTTGATTGAAGTAGGTGTACCTGCCATCGGCCCGCATCATCCAGACGATCTGGGGTATTGCGTCTGCCAGCAGGCGCAATGGTGTGTCACCCATGCCGCCCGCGCACAAGGCCTCAGCGGGGAGCTTGCGGTTGTCAGTGATGCCCTGTGCGGCGCCTGACAACGTTATCGAGCTGCTGCCTGTCCTGTTCACGCACTCTCCCCGTGTGTGTGTCGTTCTGACTGAATCCTGGATCAGCGAACACGATTGAAATCTTTTCGCAGTCCCGCTTCATTCGCGGCTTTGACGTATTGTGGATTATCACGTGCCACGTCCGGCCACTTCGACGGAGTTCATGATTGTGGTTGAAATGTTGCAGGCCTTGACGGAACGCCTGCTTTGCCGAGAGAATTCCCGGCGCAGCCCGCGCACTCAAAGCGTCAGGCCTGCCGCGGCTCCCCCGGCGCCGCACCCCGGACCACTTCCATGCTGTGGGCTTACACCACGGGCTGGACCGCGATCTCCCGCTCTGCCATGATCAGGAAATCTCCGCTCCCCCATGACGGACTCCAGCCCGTCGTCGAACCGAAGCGATGGCCACACCCACCGTCCGTGTTGTTGCCGCAGCGCTCCTCTTGAGCATGACAGGGGCACAGATCGCCGCAGCCGAAGACTTCGCGTCCGGGCACCGGCGGATGATGGAGGAAATCACGGCGCTCGTTCGCGAGACCCGCACCGAGACCGGCAAGCCAGCCCTCGATGAGCGGGTGATGGCTGTCATGCGGAAGGTGCCGCGACACGAGTTCGTTCCCGCCAGCCAGCTTGCCAGTGCCTACCAGAACCGCCCCCTGCCGATCGGCCACGGACAGACCATCTCGCAGCCTTACATCGTCGCGCTGATGACCGATCTGGCCAGGGTGGAACCCGGCCACAAGGTGCTCGAGGTGGGTACCGGCTCGGGCTATCAGGCGGCGGTGATGGCGCATCTGGCCCATGCCGTCTACACCATCGAGATCGTCGAACCGCTAGGGCTGCAAGCCCAGCAACGCCTCCAGAAGCTGGGCTACGACAATGTCCAGGTGCGGCTGGGCGATGGCTACCAAGGCTGGGAGGAACATGCGCCGTACGACGCCATCCTCGTCACCGCAGCGGCCAGCCACATTCCGCCGCCGCTCATCCGTCAGCTCAAGGCCGGCGGCAGGATGGTGATTCCGGTGGGCGCGGCGTTCATGGTCCAGCAACTGATGCTGGTCGAGAAGAACCGCGATGGGACGGTGTCGACCCGGCAGATCCTGCCGGTGGCCTTCGTTCCGCTGACCGGCCAGCGCTGAGCCTGGAACGCTGATGGCCTGGACACGCGAGCTCGCACGTGGCGGGCCCGCCCCGCCGGTGATCGCCGTGGCCCTGATCTCGGCCGCCGCGCTGGCCTATGAAATCCTGCTGATGCGGCTGTTCTCCATCATCCTGTGGCACCACTTTGCCTACATGATCATCAGCCTGGCGCTGCTCGGCTACGGCGCCAGCGGCGCCGTGCTGACCTTGGCGCAACACGCCGTGCGGCGGCATTTTGCACCGCTGTTCAGTGCGTCCGCAGCAGCGTTCGGGGTCAGCGCCATCGGCTGCTTTGTGCTGGCACAGCGCGTGCCGTTCAATCCGCTGGAAATCCTCTGGGACCCGCGCCAGCCGGTGTATCTGCTGGTGGTCTACCTGCTGCTTCTGCTGCCCTTTCTGTGCGCCGGCGCCTGTGTGTGCATGGCTTTGTCGTGCTTTCGCGGCAAGGTGCCGCGCATCTACAGCTTCGACATCCTGGGCGCCGGGGCGGGCAGCCTGGGCGTCGTGGCCCTGCTGTACGTGCTGTCGCCGGCGGACACCTTGAAGCTGATCGGCGCCTTGGGGTGGGCCGCCGCGGCGGTGGCGTGGCTCGAATGCCGGGGCCCCAGGCACTGGCGGCCGGCGGCCCTGCTGATGGTCATGGCAAACCTGCCCTTGCTGTTGCCGCCAGCCTGGGTTGCGCCCACCATGTCGCCGTACAAGGAGCTGTCGCAGACCTTGCGCATTCCCGAAGCCCGCGTGGTGGCGCAACGATCGAGCCCGCTGGGCCTCGTCAGCGTGGTCGAGAGTCCGCGCATTGCGCTGCGCCACGCACCGGGACTCAGCCTCAATGCAACGGCCGAACCGCCGCCGCAGCTGGGGGTCTTCATCGACGGCGAAGGCCTCAACGCGCTGACCCGATTCGACGGGCGGCAGGGCAGCCTGGTCCATCTCGACCAGATGAGCTCGGCACTGCCCTACCACCTGCTGCGCCATCCGCGCGTGCTGGTGCTGGGTGCCGGCGCCGGCGCCGACGTGCTGCAGGCCCACCATCACGGCGCCAGGCAGATCGATGCGGTGGAGCTGAACCCCCAGGTCGTCGATCTGGTGCGGCGCCGGTTCGCGGACTATGCGGGCGGCATCTATTCGGGCATCGCGCGCGTGCATGTGGCCGAGGCGCGCGGCTTCGTCGCGGCCAGCAAGGAGCGCTACGACCTCATCCACGTGGCGCTGCTCGACTCCTTCAGCGCTTCCTCGGCAGGCCTCTATGCGCTGTCCGAGAACTATCTCTACACGGTCGAAGCCGTGCAGGACGACCTGCGGCATCTGCAGCCCGGCGGCCTGCTGGCGATCACACGCTGGGTCACGCTGCCGCCGCGCGATGCGCTCAAGCTCTTTGCCGCCGCCGCGCTGGCGCTGGAGCGATCGGGCGTCGCCGATCCCGGATCACGACTCGCCCTGGTGCGCAGCTGGAAGACCACCACGCTGCTCGTCAAGAACGGCGCCTTCGACGGCGCGGACATCGCGGCGATCAAGGCCTTCTGCGCCGCCCGCTCGTTCGATGTGGCTTACTACCCCGGCATGCGGCCGGAGGAGGCGAACCGCTACAACGTGGTCGAAGGTCCCGACCTGTTCGACGGCGCGGTGGCGCTGCTCGGTCCGGGCCGGGAAGCGTTCCTGCAGGGCTACAAGTTTCACATCACCCCGGCCACCGACGACAAGCCGCACTTCTTCCACTTCTTCAAGTGGCGCTCGCTGCCCGAGCTCTTGTCGCTGAAGGGACGGGGCGGCTTGCCGCTCCTGGAGTGGGGCTATCCGGTGCTCGTGGCAACGCTGGTCCAGGCGGTGGTTGCGAGCCTGCTGTTGATCGGCCTGCCGTTGGCATGGGTCACATGGGTGGATGCCCGGCAGGACAACAAGGACAACAGCATGCCGCTCACCGAATCGCGCGGCCGCGTCCTCGTCTACTTTCTGGCGATCGGTTTCGGCTTCATGTTCATCGAGATTGCGTTCATCCAGAAGTTCGTCCTGTTCCTGAGCCACCCGCTCCATGCGGTCGCGGTCGTGCTGTTCGCGTTTTTGCTGTTCGCCGGCATTGGCAGCCGCGTTTCCGGGCGCCTGGCAGCAGGCACCAGGGCCATGCGGCACCCGGCAGCGGTGGCGGGCGCCATTTTCCTGTCGGCGGCGCTTTGCCTGGCCCTGCTTCCCTGGCTGTTCCGGCACGCGATGGGGCTGCCGGACGCGGCAAGAATCCTGATCTCGGCCGCCCTCATCGCCCCGCTGGCGTTTTTCATGGGCATGCCGTTCCCCCTGGGTTTGGCAAGGGTGGAGGCCATCAATGCCCGGCTCATTCCCTGGGCTTGGGGTATCAACGGCTGCGCGTCGGTCATCGGAGCGGTGCTGGCCACGCTGCTCGCGATCCATGTCGGGTTCACCGCCGTGGTCATGGCGGCGCTGGTTCTGTATGGGGTTGCGGCGGCGACCCGTCCTTGACACTTCATGCACACCGCCTCGCTACAGCGGAACAGGAAAGCGGACCGTGCGCCGGCCAGGCCAGCGTCAGGCCACGGCCTCCAGGTTCTCAGGTCAACAAACTCACCGCCGCCGAGAAGCTGAAAAACGCCAGCACCGTCGACAGCAGAATGATCCGCGCAATGCGCCCGTTGTCGGCGCCGAAACGCTCGGCCAGCAGGGCCACATTGCTGGCACTGGGCAGGGCGGCCACCAGAATCACCACGGTCAGGGCGAAGCGGTCCAGCGGCAGGCCGGCGGCAATCGCCCCGAGGCCGACCAGCCCGACCAGCACCGGATGGATCACCAGCTTGATGAGCGCCACCGGCACATAGTCCCGCAAAGGCACGGTTTCCGCGGTGTTCATCTGGGAGCGCGCCAGCACCGCACCGATGGTAAACAGTGCCACCGGCGAGGCGGCATCGGCCAGCAGCCCCAGTGTCTGCATCACCGGCGCAGGCAGGCTGAGCCCGAAGCCCGACGACAGGGCGCCCAGCACAATGGCCCACGGCATCGGATTGAGCGCCACGCCGCGCAGCGCTTTTTGGGCGGCCACCTCGGCGCCGTGGATGTCGGCCGAGTCCAGCCGCGACAGCGCAATGCACAGCGAGCTGGTGACCAGCAGGTCCACCACAATGGTCACAATCGCCGGGCCGGCCGCCTTCACGCCGAGCAGCGCCACCAGCAGCGGCACGCCCATGAATCCGGTGTTGGGGAAAGTGGCCACCAGTGCGCCGAAAGAGGCATCGTTCCAGCCGATGCGGCCCTTGGGCCGGTCCCGTGTGACCGCAATCGTGAACGCCACCAGCAGCAGCGCGCACAGCAGGTACACGGCGACCAGGCTGGCATCGAGCAGTTGGGCAACCGGCGTGCTCGCGCCAAAGCGGTACAGCATGCACGGCAGCGCGAAATACAGCACAAAGGTGTTGAGCCCCGGAATCGCGAGCTGCGGCAGCAGCGCGCGGCGGGCGGCGACATAGCCGCACAGCACCAGGGCAAAGAAGGGAAAGGTGACCAGAAGAATGCTTAACACAGGGCGTATTGTCACCGGCCAGCCGGGCACGCCGGTGACTGGCTATGATTCCCGCTGTTCCGCGCTAATTTTTCCGGACCCTGATTACCGGTTTCTTCACGCCAAGCCCCTCTCACCCAAGCTAACCCAAGCTGCTTCACCATTTCTCCAAGCGCCCCGCCTGCATGTCGTCTCCCTCCCCTGTTCCCCCTGCCGCCCCGTCGGGCGCTTCTCCTGCCAGTCACGGGCTGAACCTCGCCCAGCAGGAAGCCGTCAACTACCTGCACGGCCCCTGCCTGGTGCTGGCCGGTGCCGGCTCGGGCAAGACGCGGGTGATCACGCACAAGATCGGCCGGCTGATCCAGTCCGGGCTGAAGGCCGAACAGATTGCCGCCATCACCTTCACCAACAAGGCGGCCGCCGAGATGCGCGAACGCGCCAAAAGCCTGATCGGCAAGCAGGCCAAGGGCGTGCTGATCTGCACCTTTCACGCGCTGGGCGTGCGCATGCTGCGGCAGGACGGCCAGGCGCTGGGCTTGAAGCAGCAGTTCTCTATCCTGGACAGCGATGACGTGACCAGCATTTTGAAAGACGCCGGCGGCAGCACCGACGTGGCAACGGCGCGCCAGTGGCAGTGGACCATCAGCGCCTGGAAAGGCCAGGGGCTCAATGCCGCCCAGGCCGCAGCCCAGGCCAGCAACGATGAAGAGCGCCTGGTGGCGCGCGTCATGGCGCACTACGAAGAGCGCCTGACGGCCTACCAGAGCGTGGACTTTGACGACCTGATCGGCCTGCCGCTCAAGCTGCTGCGGGAGCACGAAGCAGTTCGCAACAAATGGCAGCAGTCCCTTGGCCATGTGCTGGTCGACGAATACCAGGACACCAACGCCACGCAATATGAAGTGCTCAAACTGCTGGTGGGCGCGCGCGGCCGCTTCACGGCCGTGGGCGACGACGACCAGTCGATCTACGGCTGGCGCGGCGCCACGCTGGACAACCTGAAGAAACTGCCGCAGGACTACCCCAGCCTCAAGGTGGTGAAGCTGGAGCAGAACTACCGCTCGACCAGCGCCATCCTGCGCGCCGCCAACAACGTGATCGGCCCCAATCCCAAGCTGTTTCCAAAGACCCTGTTCTCGGAACTCGGCGAGGGCGAGCCGGTGCGCGTGGTGGACTGCGACAGCGAAGAGCACGAGGCCGAGCGCGTGGTGGCCCGCATCCAGAGCCTGCGCGCGGGCGGCGAGCTGCAGGCCGTGGGCAGCCAGTACAAGGAATGGAAAGATTTTTGCGTGCTCTACCGCGCCAATCACCAGGCCAAGCCGCTGGAAAAAGCCTTTCGCAAGGCGCAGATTCCGTACAAGGTGTCGGGCGGGCAAAGCTTTTTTGACCGCGCCGAGATCAAGGACCTGTGCAGCTGGATGGTCCTGCTGGTCAACAACGACAACAACCCGGCCTTCATGCGCTCGGTGACCACGCCCAAGCGCGGCATCGGCCACACCACACTGGGCGCCCTGGGCACCTTTGCCGACCAGTACAAGCTCAGCCTGTTTGAGGCGCTGTTCAGCAACTCATTGAGCTCGGTGCTGCCGGCCAAGGCGGTCGGTTCGCTGCAGGAATTCGGCCGCTATCTGAACGAGCTGGAATACCGTGCCAGGCGCACCGTGGGTGCGGTAGATGCGCGCACGTTTCTGAACGACTGGCTCAAGGAAATCGACTACGAAAAACACCTCTACGACGGCGAAGACAGCGAAAAGGTCGCGGCCGCGCGCTGGAGCAATGTGATGGATTTTTGCGACTGGATGGCGCAGCGTTGCGGC
Source organism: Polaromonas sp. P4_F4 (assembly GCF_056401355.1). Classification (NCBI taxonomy): domain Bacteria; kingdom Pseudomonadati; phylum Pseudomonadota; class Betaproteobacteria; order Burkholderiales; family Comamonadaceae; genus Polaromonas; species Polaromonas sp. P4_F4. The sequence continues at coordinate 269,524 of NZ_JBFUJO010000003.1, forward strand.
GGGCAGATTGACGATGCGGCGGGCGTGACCACGGCCAAAGAAACCAAAACCATGCTTGAAGTGGTGCAGACGATTGCGCTGCTGTCCACCATCAGCGAGCGCGAAGGTGACCAGAATGTGGTGACACTGTCCACCCTGCACGCCTCCAAGGGCCTGGAGTGGCCGCATGTGATGCTGGCCGGCTGCAACGAAGGCCTGCTGCCTTTCAAGCTCGAAGAAGACGACGGCAGCAACACCGACAACATTGCGCTGCGCCTGCAGGAAGAGCGTCGCCTGATGTATGTGGGCATCACCCGCGCCCAGCGCACGCTGGCGGTGAACTGGCTGCGCCGGCGCAAGAAGAACCGTGACACCATCGCCGGCATCCCGAGCCGGTTTATTGCCGAGATGGCGCTGGACAAGGCCACGGTGAAAGAAGACCCGCGCGAAAAGCTCAAGGCCCTGCGGGCCGAGTTTGCCAAAAAATCAGCCGATGGACTGGCCGCCGCGGCGGCCTCGGAACTGCGCTAGAGGGCCGCGACTGCGCCCCCTTTGGATGCGCGACTCAGGCCCCTGCCGTCAAATGCTCAGCCACTTGCCCAAGCCGATCAGGGCGGCCTCGTCGGAGACCAGAAAGCCCGGGACATTGAGTGCGTCCAGACGCTTTTTGCCTTCGGAGTTTTGGTCCAGCTCCACGAAGTAGCTGGTGAGCTGGGCGCGCTGCGCTTCAGACAGCTTGCTGCTGGCAATCATGTGCTTGATGGGGACCGGCTTGCTGCTGGCCAGCACCTTGCCGCCCTTGTCCTGCCAGTTTTTCACCACGGCGCGCGATGCGCTGACGCCAGCCGCCACAAAGTTGTTTTCAATCATGAAGGGGACCGCCTCCTGCAGCTTGACATAGGTGGCGGGCAGCGGCTGCGACCCCAGTGCGTCACGCAGGGTGGCGCGCATGATCACCGAGGTGATGGAGTCTTCGTCGGGCGCGCCGATCTTGCCCGCCTTCAGGTCGGCCAGGGTTTTCAGGGTCGAGTCGCCTCGCACCATGAACGACGCCTTGTACTCGGTGAAGCCCTTGGTCAACGCCACGAGGTGGTAGCCGCCGCTGGTCATGGCGCGGATGGAGTGGTGCGCCGGATGCACATAGGCCAGGTCGTAGCGCTGCTCGGCCAGCCCTGCCGCCAGCTCCTTGTAGTCGGTGACAGGCTGAACCTTGACCGGCCGCTTGAGCAGTTTGCTCAGGTCTTCCGAAATTTCCCGAAAACGCTCGACGGTGGCGACGGGGTTGACACGGTAGGTCACGCCTTCGTTCACCGCGAACAGCAGCGGACCGCCCTGGGCCCAGGCCGACCCGGCCACCGCACCCAGCCCGAGAGCCAGCGCACACAGACACTTACGAATGGTCATGAAATTCTTTCGGATAATAGGAACATCCGGCGATTATCAGGTTACAAATTCTTGCACTCCCTCGGGTTAACCTGCATACCGCATTGCCGCCACGCCCGCGCTTGCTCTTGATGCCCTTGCCCGTGAAATAGTGCACAAGTTCATCCAAGCTCAACCCACTGCGCGTTGTTTTTAAACTCAAACCGACTTCGCGCATTGACAACTTAAATCCTTATTCCAACCGCGATCCTTCGTCCCCTTCGTCCCTTTGCGCGGCCGGTGCCGCCGGCATGCAGCCCTCGCCGCGGCCTGGCGCCAGCCTTGGGCACGAATCCATCACTTTCATTGTGTTCCGCTACGCCCTGGTTGCCGTACCAGCGCCAGAGCGGTCTAACCAGGACATTTACCCAGTCATGACGTCAAAGATGCTCCGGCTCACGCTCTTGTTCATCGCTGCCTGCTCCCATTTTTCCGGGGTCAGCGCCCAAAACACAACGAAAGCGGCGGCATGCCCGCCTCCCCACGCCCTGAAGGCCGAGCAACTGCACGGCCTGTGGGCCGTGCGCTTTACCAATCCGCCCACCGGCTTGCCGGCCCGCGCCACCATGCGGCTGGAGCGGCATGCGGAGTTCACGGAAAGCCTGGCCGGCACGGTCAGCCGTGAATTGCGCGGAAGCAAGGACACGCCGAAGGCTGGCGGCCATGCCGCGAAAGCCGCGCTGGCCGGCGACCTGGAGGACGGCCTGCTGCTGCTGGATGAGTCGTCCGACAACATCAGCATCACCGGCACCTGGAATGGTGAAGCGGTGGAAGGCTCCTGCGGCCGGATGTTCCGGGGCACCTGGAAAGACACCAGCAGCAGCGCACCGGCCAACGCGCCTGACGTGCCCTTCACCCTGACCCGATTACCTTGAGGATTTCACCCGCCGTGATGACTGACGCCATGTCCCCCCTGCCTCTCCAACGATCCACACCGGCCCGCCACCTGCCCAGCGCCCTGCTGCTCGCCGGCCTGCTGACCGGCGCGGCGCAAGCCCAGGCCGCGCCGGCGGCTGGTGTGCCGCTCCAGCGTCCGTCCAGCGAGGGCTGGCAGGCTTGCCAGGCCTTGAAGAACGATGCCGCGGCGCAGCTGGCGTGTTTTCAGCAATGGGCGGATTCGCAGTCGCCCGCGGCGGCGCCAGCCGCAAACGGGGCGGTGGGGGCCGGCAAACCGGCCCCCACCCTGACCACCGCGCCGGCCAATCCGGACACGGGCCAGCCGGCCATGCCGGTGCTGGTGCTGCCCGCCATGAACAGCGATGCACCGGACGGCAAACCGCTCGGCTGCAAAAACGACCAGTACGGCGTGCTCTCCAGGTTCTGGGAACTGCAGCGCGGCACCGACTGCGACACCTTTTCCCTGCGCGGCTACCGGCCCACCTCGCTGGCCGTCTCGGCCTCCGACAGCGTGAACACCCAGCCGTCCTCGACGGCCGCCGGCCATACGGCCCTGACGGCGCAGGCCTACGGCCGCACCGAGAACAAAATCCAGCTGTCGGTCCGCACCAAGATCGCCAAGGGCCTGCTCAAGAGCGGCCCCGCGGACCAGGACGACCACGACTCGCTGTGGTTTGGCTACACCCAGCAAAGTTACTGGCAGCTGTTCAACGGCGGACTGTCACGCCCGTTTCGCAATACCGACCATGAACCCGAGCTGATCTACATCTACCCGCACCAGATTCCGCTGGCCGGTGGCTGGAACTACCGGCTCTCCGGGCTGGGACTGGTGCACCAGTCCAACGGGCAGTCGCTGCCGCTGTCACGCAGCTGGAACCGCGTCTATCTGATGGGTGCGGCCGAGAAAACACTGGCCGGCGACTCCAGCCTGACACTGCAGGGCCGGGTCTGGGACCGGCTGCGCGAGTCGTCCGGCAATGACGACAACCCCGGGATCGAAAACTACGTGGGCCGCGCAGAACTGACCGGTGCCTGGCAGATCAACAAGGCCCACAGCCTGGGCCTCACGGTGCGGCATTCGCTGCGCAAGGAAGCCCGCGGCTCGGCCCGCCTGGACTGGATGGTGGGGCCCGCCTCCTCATCGAGCTACACCGGCCTGCGCTACCACGTGCAGTTGTTCAGCGGCTATGGCGACAGCCTGCTGGACTTCAACAGAAAGCGCACGGTATTGAGCCTGGGCCTGAGCGTGGTGGACTGGTAGTCCAATAGTCCTGATCCTTCGCTGCTGCGCTTCAGGGCGTCCTGCTCGGGCCGTGCGCCCGCACCAGGCAATCGTGAAAGGCCTGAACCACGCGCGATGGCTGAGGGGAGCGCCTGAGCAGGCTGACAAAAGTGCATGGGTAGCGGAACACGGCGGGCTGCACCGCCCGCATCTGGCCGCGTCGCTCAAAGGCTTCGGCGTAGTGGTCTGGCAGGAAGCCGAGGAACTTCCCCGAGAGGATCAGGGTGGCAATGGCCTCCTGGTCAAACCCCGTGGCCTTGCGCGACAGGCCTGCGCTGTGGCTTAAGGCCATGTTGGGCGAGTGATAGCCCAGCCCCGCGAAATGGTAGGCCTGCAGCCCGTCCCAGGTCAGCGAAGACCCCGGGTCGGCGCCAAACAACGGATGCTGCGCGCCGCAGTACAGCAGCATGGTCTCGCTGAACAGCTCGGCATACAGCAGACTGTGCGAATTGCGGTGGGCCGGAATGATGCCCACCTGGTAGCTGCCATCCATCACGCCACGCTCAATAGCGTTGATTGACGCCACATGTAGTTGCAGGTGCACGTCTGGCGCCTGTTCGGTGAATTCGGCAATCGCCTCACCAATGTGAGCCCGCGGATTGCTGGCGGTCTTGTCGAACACCGCGACCGCCAGCGCTCCCCCCATGCGTGAGTGGATATCGTCAATGCTGTTCCGAAAACCCTCAACCGAAGCCAGCAAGCGCAAAGTCTCTTCATAAACCCGCTGCCCCTCGGGCGTGAGGGCAAAACCGGCCCGGCCACGGCGGCACAGCACCAGGCCCAGCCGGGTTTCCAGGTCCTTCACATGGCGGCTGACCGTGGACGTGCCGATGTTGAGTTCCAGCTCAGCTGCGGCCATGCCGCCGCAATCCACAACGCTCTTGAACACCTGCAGCAGCCGCAGGTCCATGTCGCTCAACTGCCCCAGCACGGCGCGCTTCACTTGCATAAAACCTCAAGTAAACATTGATATTGCATGCTTTTAGAGGTTAACAGAACACTCCAGAATGTCCTCATCGCCTCGCGAAAAGGCTCCCGGGCTCTCGGGTTCTCGCGAGAGGCCACTCCCAACCATTTCCTGACACCAAACTCCGGAGAACGCACATGCGCTTCACTGACCTTGAGCAACCGACAACGGCCGCCGACCCCCGCATGGATGCCGCCTGGCTGGACGCCCACTGGATGCCCTACACCGCCAACCGCAGCTTCAAGGCCAACCCGCGCATGGTGGTGGAGGCCAGCGGGGCCTACTTGACGGACGCCGGGGGACGCAAGATTTTTGACGGCCTGTCGGGCCTGTGGTGCTCGGGCCTGGGCCATTGCCGGCGCGAAATCACCGAGGCCGTGAGCCGCCAGGTCGGCAAGCTCGACTACGCACCGGCCTTCCAGTTCGGCCACCCGCTGGCCTTCGAGCTGGCCAACAAGATCAAGGACCTGACGCCCAAGGGCCTGGACTATGTGTTCTTCACCGGCTCGGGCTCCGAGGCAGCCGACACCTCGCTCAAGATGGCGCGGGCCTACTGGCGCGCCAAGGGCCAGGCCGGCAAGACGCGCCTGATCGGCCGCGAAAAGGGCTATCACGGCGTCAACTTCGGCGGCATTTCGGTCGGCGGCATCGCGGCCAACCGCAAGCTGTTTGGCCAGGGGGTCGAGGCCGACCACCTGCCGCACACCCAGCCGCCGACCGGCTCCTTTCACCGCGGCATGCCGCCCACCGGGGCCGAGCTGGCCGACCGCCTGCTCGACGTGATTGCGCTGCACGACGCGTCCACCATCGCCGCCGTGATCGTCGAACCCTTCTCCGGTTCGGCCGGCGTGGTGATTCCGCCGCAGGGCTATTTGCAGCGCCTGCGCGAGATCTGCACGGCCCACAACATCCTGCTGATTTTTGACGAGGTCATCACCGGCTTTGGCCGCTGCGGCGCCTGGACCGGCGCCGAGGCCTTTGGCGTGGTGCCCGACATCATGAACATCGCCAAGCAGGTGACCAATGGCGCGCAGCCGCTGGGCGCCGTGGTCGCGACAAAAGACATCTACGACACCTTCATGGACGCGGGCGGCCCGGAGTACATGATCGAGTTCCCGCACGGCTACACCTACTCGGCCCATCCAGTGGCCTGCGCCGCCGGCGTGGCCGCGCTCGATGTGCTGCAGAAGGAAGACATGATCGGCCGCGTCAAGGCGCTGGCGCCGCATTTCGAGAACGCCGTGCACAGCCTCAAAGGCAGCAAGCATGTGGCCGACATCCGCAACTACGGCCTGGCCGCCGGCTTCACGATTGCCGCGCTGCCGGGCGAGCCGGCACGCCGCCCTTACGAGATTGCGATGAACTGCTGGAAGAAAGGCTTTTACGTGCGCTATGGCGGCGACACCATCCAGCTGGCCCCGCCCTTCATCAGCGAAAAGGCCGAGATCGACCGGCTGATCAACGCGCTGGGCGATGCGCTGGCCGAAACGGCATAAGCCAGCCCCTCGCGCCCCTTGAACTGCACGCGCAGCGTTCGCTGCGGTAATTCGCTATTGTTTTTAGCATCTCCTTCGCATACCCTGATCAGGCGGGCTTCGCCGGACGCTGTTGTTGCACAAAGCGCCGGTCGTGCCTGCCCAACCTGGTGCGCAAGGAGACGTCATGACTCGCAAAACACCCATTGAACGCTATCGCAACATCGGCATCAGCGCTCACATTGACGCCGGCAAGACCACCACGACCGAGCGCATCCTGTTCTACACCGGGGTGAACTACAAGCTCGGCGAGGTCCACGAGGGAACGGCCACCATGGACTGGATGGAGCAGGAGCAGGAGCGCGGCATCACCATCACGTCCGCCGCGACGACCGCCTTCTGGAAAGGCATGGCCGGCAACTACCCGGAACACCGCATCAACATCATCGACACGCCGGGCCACGTCGACTTCACGATCGAGGTCGAGCGCTCCATGCGCGTGCTCGACGGCGCGGTCATGGTCTACGATTCCGTCGGCGGCGTGCAGCCGCAGTCGGAAACCGTGTGGCGCCAGGCAAACAAGTACAAGGTGCCGCGCATTGCCTTCGTCAACAAGATGGACCGCGTGGGTGCCGACTTTTTCCGCGTGCAGCGCCAGATCGGCGAGCGCATGAAAGGCGTGGCGGTGCCGGTGCAGATTCCGATCGGCGCCGAGGATCACTTCCAGGGCGTGGTCGATCTGGTGAAGATGAAAGCCATCGTCTGGGATGACATCAGCCAGGGCCTGCATTTCGAATACCGCGACATTCCGGACGAGCTGCTCGCCACCGCCAGGACCTGGCGTGACAAAATGATCGAGGCCGCCGCCGAAGCCAGCGAGCCCTTGCTGGAAAAGTACCTCGCCGGCGAAGCGCTGAGCGAAGACGAAATCCGGCAGGGGATTCGCCAGCGCACCATCGCCAACGAGATCGTCCCGATGCTGTGCGGCAGCGCCTTCAAGAACAAGGGCGTGCAGGCGCTGCTCGATGCCATCATCGACTACCTGCCCTCACCGGTCGACGTGCCGGCCATCCTCGGCCACACCGAAGACGACAAGACGGCCGAGCGCCACCCCGGCGATGACGAGCCGTTTTCCGCGCTCGCGTTCAAGGTCATGACGGACCCGTTTGTCGGGCAGCTGATCTTCTTTCGCGTCTACTCGGGCGTGGTCAAGACGGGCGACACGGTGTACATCCCGGGCAAGACGCGCAAGGAGCGGCTCGGGCGGCTGCTGCAGATGCACGCCAACGTCCGGCAGGAAATCAAGGAAGTGCATGCCGGCGACATTGCGGCGGCGGTGGGCCTGAAGGACGTGACCACCGGCGACACCCTGTGCGACCCGGACAAGGTGATCATGCTGGAGCGCATGGTCTTTCCGGAGCCGGTGATCTCCCAGGCCGTCGAGCCCAAGACCCAGGCCGACCAGGAGAAGATGGGGGTGGCGCTGCACCGGCTGGCCCAGGAAGATCCCTCGTTCCGGGTGCAAACCGACGAAGAATCCGGCCAGACCATCATCTCCGGCATGGGCGAGCTGCACCTGGAGATTCTGGTCGACCGGATGAAGCGCGAGTTCGGCGTGGATGCGACTGTCGGCAAACCCCAGGTTGCCTACCGCGAGACGATCAAGCAGGCCGTCAAGGACGTTGAAGGCAAGTTCATCAAGCAGTCGGGCGGGCGCGGGCAATACGGCCATGCCGTGCTGAACGTCGAGCCGCAGCCACCGGGCAAGGGCTATGAGTTCGTCGATGCCGTCAAGGGTGGCGTGGTGCCGCGCGAATACATTCCGGCGGTGGACAAGGGCATCCAGGATGCCCTGACGGCCGGCGTGCTGGCCAGCTATCCGGTGGTTGACGTGAAGGCCACGCTGGTGTTCGGTTCGTCACATGACGTCGATTCGAATGAAAACGCCTTCCGCATGGCCGGCGCCATCGCGTTCAGGGAGGCCATGCGCCGCGCCAAGCCGATTTTGCTCGAGCCCATGATGGCGGTTGAAGTCGAAATGCCGGAAGACTTCATGGGCCATGTGATGGGCGACCTGTCCACGCGCCGCGGCATGATCCAGGGCATGGAAGACATCGCCGGCGGCGGCGGCAAGCTGGTGCGCGCCGAAGTACCGCTGAGCGAAATGTTCGGCTACTCGACGACGCTGCGCTCACTAACGCAAGGCCGGGCCACCTACACGATGGAGTTCAAGCACTACACGGAGGCGCCCGCCGATGTGTCCGACGCCATCATTCGCGGAAAGGGAATGGGCAGGTAGTGATCAGGTCGGACCAGGTTCCCCGCCATAAGCATCATGGAATCACGGTCCCGGCGGCCAGCGCCCACCGAACGGGTTTGCTTTAAGCTGTGCAAATGACTTGCACCGTCTTTTGCGCTGAAGGGCAACCGCCGCCGCACCACCTGTCCGCTCCACCATGATGGAGCCGGATGCTTTCACCCTGGGCTGCATCATCGTCGGCGCCTTGCTGATTGTGATGACCCTGAGCGGCTCCTTCATTGCCCGCCTGCCGCTGAGCGCGGCGATGCTCTACCTCGGGGTGGGCGTGGCCATCGGGCCTATGGGTCTGGGCCTTCTCAAGCTTGACGCGCTGAAGAACGTGGCGCTGCTGGAACGGCTCACCGAAGTGGCCGTGCTGATATCGCTGTTCACCGCGGGCATGAAGCTGAAACTACCGCTGACGGACCGGCGCTGGCGCATCCCGGTGCAGCTGGCCACGGTGTCGATGGTGGCCACGGTGGGCGCCATCACGGCACTCGGCGTGTGGGGCCTCGGCTTGCCGTTGGGCGCGGCCGTGCTGCTCGGCGCGATTCTGGCCCCCACCGACCCGGTGCTGGCGTCTGACGTACAGGTGGCCAATGTGGGGGACCGGGATCGCCTGCGCTTTGGCCTGACCGGCGAAGGCGGCCTCAACGACGGCTCGGCCTTCCCCTTCGTCATGCTCGGGCTGGGCCTGCTGGGCCTGCACGAACTGGGCGACGGCGGCTGGCGCTGGTGGGCGGTTGATGTGCTGTGGGCGGTGGCCGGCGGCCTCGGGCTGGGCTACCTGATGGGCACACTGATCGGCCGCGTCATCCTCTACCTGCGCATGCGCCATCGCGAGGCACTGGGCTCTGACGAATTCATTGCCCTGGGGCTGATCGCCCTGACCTACGGCCTGGCCCTGGTCAGCCAGACCTATGGCTTTCTTGCCGTGTTCGCCGCCGGGCTGGCGCTCCGGCGCATTGACGAGCTGCCGCAAGTGCCGGTCGCCCCGCCTGCGCCCGAGTTGAGCGCGGCAGAGCAGCATGCCTCCGGCGCCGAAGCTCCCGCCCACATGATGAACGAGGTGCAGCGCTTCAACAGCCAGCTGGAAAGCTTTGTCGAAGTGGCCATGGTGCTGACCGTGGGGGTGCTGGTTGCCACGGTACGCTTTCACAGTGAAGTGCTGTGGTTCATCCCGGCGCTGTTCCTGGTGATTCGCCCGCTGGCGGTATACCTTGGCCTGTTGGGCACGCCCGTGAAGGGCGCGCAGCGCCGCCTGATGGGCTGGTTCGGCATTCGTGGCATCGGCTCGCTGTACTACCTGCTCTACGCCATCAGCCACGACATTGAAACAGCGCTGGCCCAGCGCCTGCTCTCCATCACGCTGGCGGTCGTGATTGCCTCGGTGATTGCGCACGGCATTTCGGTCACGCCGCTGATGAAGCGCTATGAGGCGCGCAAGACATCACGCCGGGGCCCGGACGCCGACCGGCCGGCGTCCGGCGTACCACCCGAGTAACAGCCGCAGCGCCCCGCACAGGGGGCCGCTGCAGCGTGCATCAAGCTATTCACCACCAAATCCGCCGACTCCCCGACTGCTGAAGCAAGAGGGGCGCAAACAGCCATCAAGCAGCCATTGTTTTTGCAGCAACTGCCACGCACAGTCCCGACCGTGCCTGAGCGATTTTTGTAAGGGCCCGGACGGTCTTTGCGTATCCACCACGTGCAAAGGCCCCGGAACCTGTCAGGGCGCCGGAGCCTTTGCGTGAATACACCGTACACCGGAGATGCCAGCCTGGAGCGGGCACCTGCCGTTGTCTCACTGGCGTCGCTTATTTCTGGACGGCCTTCACGACGCCGGCAGCGCCTTGGGATGCAGTACCAGACGTGTCGCCGTTAGAGCTGGAACTGGCCGTGGCCCCTTCACGCTGCCCCTGCAGCACTTCGGCCTGGACTTCAGCACGCGTGCGGGTCGAAGGCACTTTCATCTGATCCCACAGATAGGAATTGAAAGTCTGGGCCGAAGCGGCTACGGAAGTCAGGGCAGCAATCGCCACAACGGCGCTGGCAATCAATTTTGATTTCATGATGAAAGTCCTCTCAAAGTTAAAGTGACATTTCCGGGCATGGCGGGCTCATCTACCCCGTCTGTCCAGCCTCGGTGAGTCGCCTTGCAAGGGGGCTCCGGCTCATCGATGGACGAACTTTATTCCTTTCAAACAAATCAAAAAACAGCAAAATTAACAATTTATTGCTGCTAAAACAGCAATAATCAGGTGAAAAGCGAGGGTATTCCATGGACCGTCTTCAATCAATGCGGGTGTTTCAACAGGTGGTGGACGACGGCAGCTTTGCCGCCGCAGCGCGCAAATTCGACATGTCATCGGCCGTGGTGACCCGGCTGGTCAGCGACCTGGAAGACCATCTGGGCGTGCGGCTGCTGCATCGCACCACCCGCCGCATGGCACTGACGGATGCAGGTGTTGCCTACCTGGCTCGCGTGCGCCACATCCTGAGCGACATCGACGAGGCCCACGCGGCGGCGCAGGCGCATGCCCAGGAAATGTCCGGTGTGATCCGCATCCTGACGCCGCCCATCTTCGGTGTGCATGTGCTGGGGCCGCTGGTGGCCGAGTTCGGGCGGCGCTATCCCAAGGTCGTGCTGGATATCCACGTGGACTCGCCTCTGGTGCCACCGGTGGAAGACTACGACCTGACGCTGCTGGGTGCGACCGATACCTTCGATGCCAACATCATTGCGCGGCCGATTGCCTCGTCGGACGGCATCCTGTGCGCCTCACCCGACTACCTGCGCCGCAACGGCATTCCGCAGCAGCCCGAAGACCTCGCCCGGCACCGCTGCCTGCGGATCAAGGTTCCGGCGAACCGGCACCGCGTCTGGCGCCTCATCAATCCCGACGAGAATAAGCGCGAGCTGGAAGTGCCGATCGAGCCCGCCATGCTGGTCAACCACTCCGACACGCTGATACGCGCCTGCGTCGATGGCGCCGGCATCATCAGCCAGTCGAGTCACATGGTGGCCAACCACCTCCACAGCGGCGAGCTGAAACGAATCCTGTCGCCCTGGATCACGGGCACCAACACCCTGTATGCGGCACTGCCCAGCCGCAAATTCATTCCGGCAAGAACCAGCGTGTTTCTGGAATTCATGACCGAGTACACGCGGGCTGTGGTCAAGAAGATGGACGCGCGACACGACTGAGCTGAGCCTTTACCGCGCACGCGCAAGGTCATGGGAGCCCAGACCGCGGCTGGCATGGAAAACCGGCCATCAGTCCCCATATGACATGCCAGAACCTGGCACGTCCTTTCTGCAATGAGAGTCCGGCATCGTCCGATTTCGCCATGTGCAGCAACGTGGCAGCCATGTAGCTGCGCTTGATGAGGCTGCGGCCCGGAACTTTTAGCGTGCCAAAAAGTTCCAGCATATGGCGCTTTCATTGTTCCAGTTTTGATAATGGAATGTTCTGCCAAAGCGCACTTGTCTATCAGCGATGCGGAACAAGGTTCAGTGCATCGATGAGCCACACATATCAGCGACTCAGCGATGAAGGCCCCTCGGGCAGAAAGCCCGTCCGACCGGATATTTCAAAAAACACTCTCAAGGAAATTCATCATGAAATCGACTCTTGTCTCTGCCTCCATTCTTGCCATCGCTGCACTTGCCTCTGCCAACAGCTTCGCCGAAGGCCGCGACCCCTATCCGCTGGACCAGCTGGACCAGGTGAGCGCCGCCAGCACCAAAACCCGTGCCGACGTGCAGGCCGAGTTGCTGCAGGCACAGCGCGCAGGCTATGACGCGAATTTGAACAGCGGCTACAAACAGGTCAAGGCGGCACCGGCCAGCACCAGGACCCGTGCTGAAGTCAAGGCCGAAGCGTCGTCGGGTACCGCTGTATCGGTCAGCGCCCTTGAGCATGCCTATCCTGCTGTTCAATAAACAAGCACCCTGAGCACCCGGGCCCCAGGCCCATTGGCGGTGCGACAGCCACGCACCCCGCTGCGCTTTTGCGCAGCGGGGTGCACGCGTTCAGGCGCCCGCATTCCGCGGTGGGCGCCGGGGCCTGTTCATCCTGAAACGGAAGTGCGTTTCAGGGCGAACAGGCCTTGACTCGTTCGCCTTCCGGCAAAGTCTGTCCAGCATTGCCGCTCGAAATCGTAGAGCTTGCAGCGCCGGGCCGTCTGGAAATACCATGCCCATGAAAACGGCTGAATCACAATCCGGCCCGGCAGTTTTTTCTCGAGCAGCGCCTGCGCTTTCTTGAGGCGATACAGCGGCAGGCTCATGTCGACGTGATGCGCCGTGTGCTCCATGATGTGGTGCAGCGCGCAGCCGATGCCTGCACCGAATGTCAGGTGCACCGTGGTCGAGACAAAAGGGCTGGCCGCCGACCAGTCGTTTTTTTGCTCGTACCAGGCAACGCTGGTATGCGTGTGATGGACATAGACGACAAAGCCCATCAAGGCGTTCCAGACAAAGAGCGGCAGCACAAACGCGACGCCGAGCAGCCACGCCACCGACTGGCCGGTCGCGGATGCCGCATAGGCGAGCGCGGCAATCCAGGCGGCTGCCACCGCGGTGACCAGCAGGCAGTCGGCCGTGAAAATGCCGCGGCGTGTGGGCATCAACGCCCGGGACGGGAAGTACATTCGCTTCCACCAGATTTCAACGCCGTAGTAAAACCACGGCGCCCAGCCGCTTCGGTACAGGCGCTCGCACAGCCTGCGCCAGGCAGGCATGCTTCGGTAGGCCTCGATCGAATACGGTTGCCAGACAAAGTCGAAGTCCTTGAGGTTGGTGTAGCCGTGATGGACCACGTTGTGGCCGACGTCCCAGAGGCTGTAAGGCGTGAGGGACGGCATGAACACCAGGCGCCCCAGCCACCGGTTGAGCCGGCGGTGCGGGGTCAGGCTCTGGTGGCAGGCATCGTGACCCAGGATGAAAAGACGCCCGATGACCAGGCCGGTCAGGATGGCCGCCAGCACCTGCAGCGCAGGCTGGGCCAACAAGACGGTCGCAGTGATGGCCAGCGCGAACAGGGCAAGATCCGACACCACCAGGAACAGGGCGTACGCGGTGTTTTTGGTGGCGATGGGTGCGAGCCAGGAGCGGATGATTTTTCGGTGCGGGATAGCTTCGGTGAGATCAGCAGGCATGAAATTTCGGCAGGTTGTGGTTGATGCGGAACAAGTGCAGGAAAGCAGGACAGCAGGACGTACAGGAGATGCTGGCCATGTTCAGACGCCCGGTCCGCCCGGCGCCGGCGACGGCTGCATTGACGCAGAAGGGATGAGTGGACGGTCAGGCAGGCACCCGCCCATCAGGCCGCGGCAGGGTCGTGGGTCAAAGCGTGTCAGCTTAGCGGGCCTGCCCCGGCGGCGCTTTGATTCACATCAACCGCCCGTGCTTCGATGAACTGCGAAGCACTCAATGCACATGCATCTCGAATGACCGCGTCAGGCCTTCCGGATCGGTGATGCGGATATGGCGCTTGTCCACTTCCAGCAGGCGTTTGTGCTGGAAAGCCGAAAAGGTCCGGCTCACGGTCTCCAGCTTCATGCCCAGGTAGCTGCCGATTTCGGCCCGGGACATCCTGAGGTGGAACTCGTTGGCCGAGTAGCCGCGGGCTCTCAGCCGTTGCGACAGGTTCAGCAGGAAAGCCGCCAGACGCTCCTCGGCATTCATGCTGCCCAGCAGCATCATCAGGCTGTGCTCGCGCACGATCTCGCGGCTCATCAGGCGGCTGACCAGGTTCTGCGTGCCCGCATTGCCGGCCGCCAGTTCCGTGAGGTGGGCATAGGGTATGGCACAGACCTCGGTGTCCTCCAGCGCCGTGGCGCTGCTCGCATGCGTGGCGTGGGCCACACCGTCCAGGCCCATCAGTTCGCCCGCCATGTGGAAGGCGCTGACCTGCTCGCGGCCATCCGCCAGCGTGAGGCTGGACTTGAACGTGCCGCTGCGCACCGCATAAATGAACTGGAAACGATCACCCGCGCGGTAGAGGGCTTCTCCGAGCCTGACCTTGCGCCGCCCGAACCTCAAACTGTCCAGGCGGGCCATATCGGCGCCCGTCATTCCGCAGGGCAGGCACAAGTCCCGCAGATGGCAGCTGGAGCACAGGATTTTCAGGGGCGCGACGGTCCCGGCCCGCGTCGGGGGCGGCCGGGGCACAAAGCGGATCGGGGATGCGGGGATGTCAAGGATGAGGCCAGACATGCATTTCTCCTGCTGGGCGGTTGGTTTCATGGCACGACCTGCTCGCACGCAGACGCCACCGTCTGCGCGAGCTGGTCGAATTCGGTGCTCTTGTCGAGGAAACGGTAGGCGCCCTCGTCGAGATAACGCTTGCGGTAGGCCGGGGCCGAGTTGTTGCTGAACACGACGAAGGCAATGCCGGGGGCAGCCAGGCGAACGGCCCGCATGACCTGCATGCCCGAGCCGCCATCGAGCTGCACATCCAGCACCACCACATCGGGCCACGCGGAAAGAATCCCGTCGATCGACGCCTGAGGTGTGCCGGCCTCGCCCACCACGGTGATGGCGCGTGCGCCCAGCAAGACGGCAACGCGCTGGCGGATCATGGCGGAGTCCTCGGCGAGGAAGACCTTGATGGCGGGAGCGTGGCGCTGAAGCATGCCTCTACTGTGACCGCGGCGCGATCGCAGGGCCATCGGCGCAGGTCGAAAGTGGGCCTCGGCGTGCCCCTAAATTTACCTCGGCCGGCGCCGCAGGGGGCCTAGGAATTTTCCGAGCGGGCTAGAACCTGTTTACGATCTAAACGAGGCCGCGTTGGGGTGCAATCGGGATGAGTGGGGCGCCCGGGTCCGCCGCATGGGCTAATGCCCATGCAAGGGCTCGGGTGGCTCAATCGCCCGACCGCACAGCCGGCCGGCTGTGCGTCGTGCGGCTGCCCCCATGGGGATGCAAACGCGACCGCGTTTGCGTCACCCCAACCCGAAGGGCAAGCGCCTTCTCGGGCGGTCTACGGCGTTGCGGCGCTTGCCCATAGCCCAAGCTATGGGCGGCGCACCGCGCCTTGCATCCCATCCCGACAAGGTGCTTGCGCGGCCCCGTTTAGATCGTAAACAGGTTCTTAGGGTTCGAACTGGTCGGTCAGGCCGTGCCGCATGGCGTAGCGGATCAGCTCGCTTTGATTGTGCAGGCCCATCTTCTGCATCAGGTTGGCCTTGTGCGTGCTGACCGTCTTGACCGACAGGTTGAGCCGGCCCGCGATGTCGGTGACCGATACACCGGCGACCAGCAGGCGGAACACTTCGAATTCGCGGTCCGACAGGGTCCCGTGCGCGGCGACCTCGCTGCCCGGCATCGCACCCAACGCCAGCTGCTCGGCCACCTCGGCACTGATGAATGCACCGCCGGCGGCGATCTTGCGGATGGCCTGCTCCAGCTGCGCCGGCGCGCTCTCCTTGGTCAGGTAGCCACTGGCGCCGGACTTGATGGCGCGCACGGCGTATTGGAGCTCCTGGTGCATGCTCAGCACGAGGATGCGCAGCTTGGGCTTCTCGGCGCGAACCAGCTTGATCAACTCCATGCCGCTGCGTCCCGGCATGGACAGGTCCAGCATCAGTACATCGAACGACAGTTCACGCACCCGCTGCATGGCCTCGGCGCCGTTGGCGGCCTCGCCGGCCACTTCCATGTCGTCGGCCGAGGAAATGATGCGCTTGAGACCTTCCCGCACGATGGCGTGGTCATCCACAATGACGATCCTGATCAATCCGCTGCCCCCGCTTCCTGAACCTGAACCGGAATCCGCACATCGATACGGGTCCCCTGCCCCGGCTGGCTATCGATGGTGACAGCCCCCTTGAGCAACTGCGCACGCTCGCGCAGGCCCAGGAGGCCCAGGGAATTGGGGCTGCGCGGTGCGGCCAGCGAGAAGCCCCGGCCGTTGTCGGCAACATGCAGGGTGACCGCCTCCGGCGTCCGTTCGATTTTCACCTCGACGCGCGAGGCTTCGGCATGCTTGGCCACATTGGCCAGCGACTCCTGCACGATGCGAAAAACAGCGGTGGCATAGGGCTCGTGCAGTTCCACCTCGTCATCCACCGAGAGCGTGCAGGCCACGCCGGAGCGCTGGCTGAAATTTTGAGCCAGCCACTCGATGGCCGGCGCCAGGCCCAGGTCGTCCAGCAGCAGCGGTCGCAGGTCCGAAGCGATGCGGCGGGTGGCCGCGACCGTGGTGTCGAGCATGGCCAGCATCTCGCCGAGCTTGGCAGCGGCCGCCTGCGCGCCCTCCGGCAACTGGTCGCGCACCCAGATCGCGTCCATCTTGAGGGCCGTGAGCGATTGGGCCAACTCGTCATGCAGTTCCCGTGCGATGCGTGTTTTCTCGCCTTCGCGAATGGTGTGGGCCGCGGCGGCGAAGGCGCTCAGTTCTTCCTGGGCGCGCATGCGCTCGCTGACATCGCGCAGGATCACGGTGAACAGCTTGCCGTCCACGGTGTCCAGCTGGGAGATGGAGGCTTCCATCGGAAACTCTTCACCGCTGGCGCGCTGCCCGTAAAGCACGGTGCCATCGCCCATGCGCCTCGACGTGATGCCCGTGGTATTGAATTGGCGGACATGCCCGGCATGGCTGCCGCGGAAGCGCTCCGGCATCAGTTTTTCCAGGCGTGCTCCCATCGCCTGTGCGCTCGGCCAGCCGAAGATTTTCTCCGCCGCGCGGTTGTACAGCACGATGCGCTGTTCTTCGTCCACGGTGATGATGGCGTCCATGGCCGAGTCGAGCAGACCCGCAAGCCGGGCGGCGGTGGCGTCCATTGCACTGGCACCTGCGGGGCGCTGGACAGCTTCGCCGCCGGCACGGGCCAACTCGGGTACGGCAGCCACCGACGGCGGGGACACGGTGGCGTCACCGACCCGCTCACGGCTGGTTGAGCTTGTTTTTCCCGGCGTTGTTTGGTTGAACACACGGTGATCTTACAACTCATGTCCGCCGAGCCTCCTGCCGCCGGGCTGTCGTCAGGGGGAGAAGAGGATGTTGAACGCATGTACAGTCCCCCGCAGCCTCCCGGCGGCGATCCGGTCAACAAAGTATTTCCCTGTTTGATCGACATCAACCCGGCCCGACGGCAAGCGCTCCACACTGCAGGCATCAGGCCATCACCCGCAAAGGAGCCCCACCATGTACAAACGCATTCTCGTGCCCGTCGACGGCAGCGAAACCTCCAACAAGGCCCTGGTCACCGCCTTGCAGTTCGCCAGGGACTTCGGCGGCCGGGTGCGCCTGGTCCACGTGATGGAAGAGCTGACCTACCTCACGGCCTACGACCCTTACGGCTACTCCGGCGACCTTGTCACCGTCATGCGGGAGACCGGTGAAAAGATTCTGGATCAGGGCATGGCCATGGCCCAGTCCGCCGGCGTGGAAGCCGACTCCATGCTGTTCGACAAATCCGGCGAGAGGCTGGCGGAAACCGTGGCCGATGCGGCGAAGCGCTGGAACGCGGACCTGATCGTTGCAGGCACCCACGGCAGACGCGGTCTCGGCCGCGTACTCATGGGCAGCGGCGCTGAACAGATTGTCCGCCTGGCACCCGTCCCCGTGCTGGTGGTCCGGCTGCCTGACAGCGACAGCCAGGCACACGCACAGGCTTGAACCAGGCCCGCGTCAGTTGGGCCTTAGCCGCCGCAGGGCAGTCCGGCGGCGTCTGCCGCATGGCTATTGCTGAGGGCAGCCGTCCGGGCGCTCGCCGGATGCCAGCGGGCAGCAGTTGACCTCGGCAGGCGGCATGCCCAGCAGTGTCGTCAGGGCACATGACGCCGTTCCGACGGCCCAGAAGACGAAAAAGCCCGCGGTGTAGACGCCGGTCCGCGGCCAGCCCAGCGCCTGCCCGGCCCACCGCAACTCGAACGGATCCACCACCGCGAACACCACCAGTTCCAGAATGCAGGCCGACAGGAAAGCGGGCCAGGCGACCCGCATGAGTTTCTGACTCCACATGGCATGTCTCCTTGTAGTTCCGGACTATCGCGGTGCCGCGGCCGGCGGCGTGGCGGCATGATTGCGCCCCTGCAGGGCGGGCATCAAGGCCTTGTCCCTGGCGAGCGTCTGGTTGATCTCCATGCCGCGCCGGTAGTAGTCCTCCGCCACGATCGGATCAGGGCTGCGCACCGCGATCCACACCGTGGTCAGGCCGGCAACCACCACCGCGACGGGGCCAGTGATCACCAGCCAGACATGGCCGTGCTTCCACCAGGGGGAAGAAGAAGGAGGAGGAATGGCTTGCGGCAGGTCGTTCATGGACTATCTCCTAACGGGGCACGAGGAAGACGGACTTCTCGCTCACATGGGCATCGCCCGCGAGGTCGCCGATGCTGAACTGGATGGGATGCGAGCCGGCGTTGGCGGAGCCGTAGGGAATCTGCAGCCTGACGGCGACCCAGCGCGACTCCGCCGGGCCGACCACCACCTCGGCGTCGGAGGCCAAAACCAGCCCATCCAGCCCGCCGGCGGCGATGCGGTAGTGCTGCGGCTGCTCGGTGGCGTTCATGATCTGCAGCCGGTAAACGTTCTCCAGCCTGCCGCCGGCCACGATGCGTGACAGCGCGGCGCGGTCGCGCACCACGTCGACCTTGAGCGGCATGCGGGCGACAAGGCTCCACAGCAGGCCCAGGCACAAGGCCAACAGGATGGCGCCGTAGACCAGCACCCGCGGACGCAGGACCTGCCGCCATATCTGCAGCCGGCTCCAGTGTTGGGCCAGCGCGTTCTGGGTGGTGAAGCGAATCAGGCCGCGCGCATAGTTCATCTTGTCCATCACGCCGTCGCATGCGTCGATGCAGGCGGCGCAGCCGATGCACTCGTACTGCAGGCCCTTGCGAATGTCGATCCCGGTCGGACAGACCTGCACGCACAGGGTGCAGTCCACGCAGGCGCCCAGCGACAGCGCGGCCGGGTCGGCCATGCGCGAACGCGCGCCGCGCGGCTCACCACGGCTGCCGTCATAGCTCACGATCAGGGTGTCGCGGTCAAACATGGCGCCCTGGAAGCGCGCATACGGGCACATGTATTTGCACACCTGCTCGCGCAGGAAGCCGGCATTGCCATAAGTGGCCAAGCCATAAAAGCACACCCAGAACACTTCCCAGGCGCTCATGCGCGTTTGCAGGAACTGCAGCCCGAGCTCGCGGATCGGCGCAAAATAACCGACGAAGGTGAAGCCGGTCCACATCGCCAGCCCCAGCCACAGGATGTGCTTGAACCACTTCTTGACCAGTTTTTCCAGCGACATGGGCGAGCCGTCCAGCCGCATCCGCAGGGTGCGGTCGCCCTCGACCTTGCGCTCTATCCACAGGAAGATCTCGGTGTACACGGTCTGCGGGCAGGCAAAGCCGCACCACAGGCGCCCGGCGACGGCCGTGAAGAGAAACAGCGTGAGCGCGCTGACCACCAGCAGCCCGGTGAGGTAAATGAAATCCTGCGGGTACAGCACATAGCCAAAGATGTAGAAGCGCCGCGCGCCCAGGTCAAACAGCACCGCCTGCCGCTGGCCCCATTCCAGCCAGGGCAGGCCGTAGAACACCAGCTGGGTCAGGATGACGCAAGCCACGCGCCAGCGCGCGAACAGGCCCGTGACCGAGCGCGGATAGACCTTCTTTTGCGCCTCATACAGCGACTCCGTCAGCCCATGCGCCGCTTCGGGCACGATGGGTATGACTTTGCGACGTGTGGAAGATTGCAAGCGAAACTTTCTCTTCAGGGTCTCTTCAGGTTCTCTTCAGGGGATATTCAGGGTTTGGCCGGAAGGGGCTTGTTGGACATGCCCCAGATGTAGGCCGTCAACACATGAAGCTGTGCTTCGGTCAGCTTGCCGATCTGCGCCGGCATCTCGCTGGTCTTGCCCTTGTTGATCATGTTGATGATGGCCTGCTCACCCCAGCCGTGCAGCCAGATGTCATCGGTGAGGTTGGGTGCGCCCAGCGCCGGGTTGCCCTTGCCATCCATGCCATGGCAGGCGGCGCAGGCGCCGAATTTGCTTTTTCCCAGGGCCCCGCGCACCGAGTCGTGCGGGCTGCCCGACAGGCTCAGTACATAGTTGGCGAGATTCTTCACGTCGTCGGGCGTGCCCACCGCCGCCGCCATCGGCGGCATCTGCCCCTGCCGGCCCCGCGTCAGCGTTTCCGTGATTTTGTCGGGCGTGCCACCATGCAGCCAGTCGCCGTCGGTCAGGTTGGGAAAGCCCTTGCTGCCCCGCGCGTCGGAGCCGTGGCACTGGGCGCAGTTGTTCATGAACAGGCGCTCGCCCACCGCCATGGCATTGGCGTCGCCGGCCAGTTCCTCGACGGGCTTCGCGGTGAACTGCGAATACAGCGGCGCGAGCTCCTGGTTGGCGCGCGCGACCTCGACCGTGTACTCGGCCTGGGTGCTCCAGCCGAGTCGCCCCTGATAGGCGCCCAGGCCGGGATAGGCCACCAGGTACCCCAGCGAAAACACAATGGTCAGCACGAACAGCCACATCCACCAGCGCGGCATGGGGTTGTTCATTTCCCGCAAATCCCCGTCCCACACATGGCCGGTGGTGTTGTCGGCGCTGGAGACAATCCGCTTGCGCGCCGTCACCCACAGCAGGACCAGGCAGGCCACGATGCCCAGCAGGGTCAGCGCGGCCACGTACAGCGACCAGAAATTGCCGGTGAAATCACTCATCAAAAAACTCCCGGAATCAGTCTTGTTCAAACGGCAGGTGCGCCGCTTCGTCGAAACGCGCACGGTTGCCTCGGGAATACGCCCACCAGACAATGCCCAGGAAGGTGACGAGCGAGGCCAGGGTGGCCACGATGCGCAGGCTGTTGACATCCATCTGTATTTCTCCTTATTTCAGGGCCAGGCCCAGCACCTGCAGATAGGCGACCAGGGCATCCATTTCGGTCTTGTCCTTGACGTCCTGCGCCGCCTGGGCGATCTGCGTGTCGGCATAGGGAACACCGACGCTGCGCAGGGCCCGCATCCGCGGCGCCATGTCCGCGGCGTCCACCAGGCTCCGATCCAGCCAGGGATAGGCAGGCATGTTGGACTCCGGCACCAGGTCGCGCGGGTTGTTCAGGTGAATGCGGTGCCATTCGTCGCTGTACTTTCCGCCCACGCGGTGCAGGTCCGGCCCGGTGCGCTTGCTGCCCCACTGGAAGGGATGGTCATAGACGAACTCGCCGGCCACCGAATAGTGGCCATAGCGCAGGGTCTCGGCGCGAAAGGGCCGGATCATCTGCGAGTGGCAGTTGTAGCAGCCCTCGCGCAGGTAGACATCGCGCCCTGCCAGCTGCAGCGCCGTATAGGGTTTGACGCCCGTCACCGGCGCGGTGGTGGACGTCTGGAAGAACAGCGGGACGATCTCCACCAGCCCGCCGACGGCGATGACCAGCAGGATCAGGACGATCATCAGGAAATTGTTGGTCTCGACCTTTTCGTGCGAGAAGCCGGCAGAGGCGGAAGCGGAAGAAGAGTGGTTGTCGCTCATGTTGTGGGCTCCATCAGGCGGCTTGAGGCAGGGGGACGGCGGTGCGGTGCGGTCGTCCCTGCGCCACGGTCATCCAGGTATTCCATGCCATCACCAGCATGCCGCCCAGATAAAGCAGTCCGCCCATGAAGCGGATGACGTAGAAGGGATACGTGGCCTTCACCGACTCGACAAAGGTGTAGGTCAGGCTGCCGTCGGCATTGAGCGCGCGCCACATCAGGCCCTGCATCACGCCGGCGATCCACATGGCGGCGATGTACAGCACGATGCCGACGGTGGAGACCCAGAAATGCACCTCGATCGCCGGGACGGAGTACATCTTCTTCTGGCCGAACAGGCGCGGAATCATGTAGTAGAGCGTGCCCATCGTGATCAGGCCCACCCAGCCGAGTGCGCCGGCATGCACATGGCCCACTGTCCAGTCGGTGTAGTGCGACAGGGCGTTGACGGTCTTGATGGACATCAGCGGCCCCTCGAACGTGGCCATGCCATAAAACGACAGGGCGACGATCAGGAAGCGCAGCACCGGGTCGTCGCGCAGCTTGTGCCACGCGCCGGACAGGGTCATGATGCCGTTGATCATGCCGCCCCAGCTGGGCGCCAGCAGGATCAGCGAGAACACCATGCCGACCGACTGTGTCCAGTCCGGCAACGCCGTGTAGTGCAGGTGATGCGGGCCCGCCCACATGTAGGTGAAGATCAGTGCCCAGAAGTGGACGATGGACAGGCGGTAGCTGTACACCGGCCGCTCGGCCTGCTTGGGGATGAAGTAGTACATCATGCCCAGGAAGCCGGCGGTGAGGAAGAAGCCCACCGCGTTGTGGCCATACCACCACTGGATCATGGCGTCCTGCACACCGGCATAGGCCGAGTAGGACTTCATCCAGCCGGCGGGCACGGCGGCGCTGTTGACGAGGTGCAACACGGCCACCGTCAGAATGAAGGAGCCGTAAAACCAGTTGGCCACATAGATGTGGCGAACCTTGCGCATACCGATGGTGCCGAAGAAGACGATGGCATAGGACACCCAGACCAGCGTGATCAGGATGTCTATGGGCCACTCCAGCTCGGCGTATTCCTTGCCCGAGGTGTAGCCCAAGGGCAGGCTGATGGCGGCGGCGACGATGACGGCCTGCCAGCCCCAGAAGGTGAACGAGGCCAGCTTGCCGGCGAACAGCCGGACATGGCAGGTGCGCTGCACCACGTAGTAACTGCTACCAATCAGCGCGCAACCGCCAAAGGCAAAAATCACGGCATTGGTGTGCAGCGGCCTGAGCCGGCCGTAGCTGAGCCAGGGAATGCCGAAATTGAGTTCAGGCCAGGCCAGCTGGGCGGCAATGAACACGCCGACCAGCATGCCCACCACACCCCAGACCACAGCCATCAGCGAAAACTGCCGCACGACCGTGTCGTTGTACAAAGCGGCGGAAGTTGGTTGATCATTCATGGAGCACCTTTTTCTTGACGCCCAAGTGTCTCCATCAAGGGTGGGGTGCGAGTTGATGAAAATCAATCCGACTGCAGAATGCGCTCGGCCTCCTGGTCGAGCGCCTCGAACTGGCCACGCCAGACCGCCCAGCCCAACGCGCCGATGATGAGCAGCGCCAACACGACCGACAGCGGAATCAGCAGAAACAGGATGTCCATTCAAGCGGCCTCTGGAATGCGCGCCAGC
Organism: Polaromonas sp. P4_F4; assembly: GCF_056401355.1. Classification (NCBI taxonomy): domain Bacteria; kingdom Pseudomonadati; phylum Pseudomonadota; class Betaproteobacteria; order Burkholderiales; family Comamonadaceae; genus Polaromonas; species Polaromonas sp. P4_F4. The sequence goes on from NZ_JBFUJO010000003.1 coordinate 293,008, forward strand.
CGCGCCGAATTCAGCACCACCAGCAGCGAGCTGGCTGCCATGCCCAGCCCCGCCAGCCAGGGCGGCATGAAGCCGAGGATGGCCAGCGGTACGCAGACGGCGTTGTAGAGTGCCGCCCACAGCAGGTTCTGCCGCACGACAGTCCGCGTGCGGCGCGCCTGCAGCAGCAGCGCAGGCACATCCGCCAGCCGGTTGCCCAGCACCACGAAGTCGGACTTCGCCTGTGCCAGCGGCACGGCGCGCCCCATGGCCACCGACAGGTCGGCGCAGGCCAGCACCGGCCCATCGTTCATGCCATCGCCCACCATGGCGACGCGCCGGCCGCGCCGCTGCAGGGCGCGCACGTGCGCCAGCTTGTCTTCGGGCGTGCGCTGGCCATAGGCCTCATCGATGCCGGCGCGGCCGGCCAGCCGCAGGACGGCTCCGGTCTGGTCGCCGGAGAGCAGCTGCACCCGCAAGCCCATCGCCTGCAGCCCGCCGACCGCAGACCTGGCATCGGGCCGCAGCGCCTCTTCAAATTCGAAGCTGGCCAGCCAGCCCTGCCCATCGGCCAGGTGCACCTGCGGGCCACGGGCCGGCGAGTCCTGCGGCGGGGCACCGCAAAATACGGCCGAACCCAGCCGCATCGCGCGCGGATGACCCTCCGTCTCGCTGCGGCCCACGACCGTCCCCTGCAGCCCGTGGCCAGGTATCTCGGTGATCTCCACGGCGGGCCACGCCGCGCCCGCAACGGCCTGCACAATCGCGCGCGACACCGGGTGGTGTGAATGCTGCGCCAGCGCCGCCGCGAGCTGGAGTGCCTGCACAGCGTCTGCGCCCGGGCGGGCCCGGCGCATGACCACCGCCATGCGGTCCTCGGTCAGCGTGCCGGTCTTGTCGAACACCACCGTGTCCACCGATGCGCCGGCCTCCAGCGCCTGCAGGCGGCGCACCAGCACGCCGCGGCGCGCCAGGGCGCCTGCCGCGGCCAGCGTGGCGGCTGGCGTGGCCAGCGACAAGGCGCAGGGGCAGGTGACGATGAGGACGGCGGCCGCCACGCTGATCGCATGCGCCGGGTCCACCGGCCACCACCACAGCGCCGCAGCGGCGCTGGCCAGCAGCACCCCCAGCAGGAAGGGGCTGGCGATGCGATCGGCAACCTGGGCCAGCCGCGGCTTCTGGACCGAGGCCTGCTCCATCAGCGCCACGATGCCGGCATACCGGGTCCCGGCACCCACGCGGTCCACCCGCACCAGCAGCAGGCCGGAGAGGTTGTGGCTGCCGGCGATCACCGCGCCGCCGATGCCCCGCTGCAGCGGCGCGGACTCACCGGTCAGTAGGGCTTCATCCACCCGGCTGTCGCCCGCCGTCACGGTGCCGTCCGCGGGAATGACCTCGCCCGGCAGCACACGGATCAGGTCGCCCGCAACGAGACGCCGCAGGGCCACGCGTTCGAACTGACCGTCGGCGCCCTGCCGCTCCACGCTGTCGGGCAGCCTGCGCATCAGCGCCTCCAGCGAGCCGGCCGTGCGGTCGCGCAGGCGCTGCTCCAGCAGGCGCCCGGACAGCAGGAAAAACACGAACATGGTCACCGAGTCGTACCAGACCTCGGCACCCCACGGCCCGGCGGCATCGAAGGTGGCGGCCGTGCTGGCACCAAACGTGATGAGGATGCCCAGCGCCACCGGCACGTCCATGCCGATGCGCCGTCTGCCCAGGTCACGCAGCGCGGTGGCAAAGAACGGCCAGCAGGAAAACAGCACGACCGGCAGCGTCAACACCCAGGAGGCCCAGCGCAGCAGGGCCTGCACATCCGGCGTGATCTCGCCGGGGCCGGCGACGTAGGCGGGTAGCGCGTACATCATCACCTGCATCATGCAAAAGCCCGCGACCAGCCAGCGCCAGAGCATCAGGCGCTGGGCCTGCAGCTGCGGCGCGGCCAGCAGCATGTCGCCAGCCGGCAGGGCCGTGTAGCCGACGCGCTGGAGTGCGGCCATCCAGGCCGAGGGGCGGGTTCGTCCGGGCTGCCACACGAGGCGCGCCATCGCGGTCGCGCCATTGACCTGAACGCCCTCCACATCCGGCAACTGGCCCAGCGCCTGCTCCACCATGAGCGAGCAGGCGGCGCAGTGCATGCCATCGATGGCGAGGTAGGTCTCCCACCAGCCATCGCGCCCGGCCACGGGCCGGCTGAAGCCCTCCCATTCGGCGGGCTCGTCCAGCGCAGCCCAGTCCGCATGGGACGCGGCAACAGGCTCCGCGCCCAGGGCAAGGGTGGCAGTTTGCATGGCGCAAGGTTACCCAGTACACCGACACGCCCGGTTGATCTGGATCAATCCGGTACAGGACGCGCGCGCCTAAGCTGTGGACGTCAATCAAGAAAGGAGAAGAACATGTACCAACGCATTCTTGTTGCTACCGATGGCTCCACCCTCTCGAAAAAGGCCGTTCGCAGCGCGCTCGGGCTGGCAAGCGCACTCGGCGCCGAACTCGTGGCGCTCCATGTGGTTCCACGCTACCCCATGAGCTATTTCGAGGGCAACGTGTCGATCACACTCCAGGAGGTCGGCCGCATCGAAAAACAATGGGCCACCGAGGGCCAGGCCCTGGTCGATGCGGTGCAGCAGGCCGCGCAGGCCGAAGGGATCCGGGCCAAGGCCGTGGTCGCGCGCTCCAACCTGGTGGCCGAGGCCATCATGGCCGCCGCCAAAAAACACAAGTGCGACCTGATCGTCATGGCCTCGCACGGCCGCAAGGGCCTCAAGCGCGTGCTGCTGGGCAGCGAAACCCAGCATGTGCTGGCGCACAGCAGCACTCCTGTGCTAGTGTTGCGTTGAATTGGTCCACCTGGAGGAGAAAAAATGAAAGTCCTGTTCGCCGCCGATGGCAGCAAATACACCAAGAAGGCCCTGGCCTTCCTCGTCACCCACGAAAGCCTGACCGGCCCGGAGGACGAGGTGGTCGTGCTCAATGTACAGGCGCCCATGCCCGGGCGCGTCAAGACCATGGTGGGCGCCGCGACGGTCAGCGCCTACCACAAGGACGAAGCCCTGAAGGTGCTCGAGCCGATCGAGCGCTTTCTCAAGCGCCACAAACTGCACTACCGCGTGACCTGGGCCATCGGCTCGCCGGCGGCCGAAGTGGTGCGCGCCGCGCAGCGCGAAAAGGCGCACATGATCGTCATGGGCACCCACGGCCACGGCCTGGTCGGCCGCGCCATCATGGGCAGCGTGGCCCAGCGCGTGGTCACCGAATGCGACATCCCGGTGCTGCTGGTCAAGTAGGCCGGTTGGCAATTGCCGCGATGCCGGCTTCGAGGGCTGAGGCCAGCGCGCAAGACAGCAGATTCTGTCGTCAGGGAATTACTCCGCACGGCGGGTTTGTGTCAGGCCTGTAGGCGGGCCATCAATCGCCGTCCAGCCGCCATCGACGGACAGCGAACTCCCGGTGATATAACTGGCGGCATCCGAGGCCAGGAAGGCAACGGCGGCGCCCACTTCCGAGGGCTGGCCCCAGCGGTTGAAAACCGTGTGCGCGGCATAGGTGTTGTAGATTTCCGGCTTTTCCTTCAGGGGCGCTGTCAAGCGGGTTTCGATGACGCTGGGCATCACGGCATTCACGCGAACACCGTACTCACCCACTTCGCAGGCAAAGCCTTTGACCATCTGGGCAATGCCGGCCTTGCTTGCCGCATAAATCCCGAGGCCGGGCTCCAGCGTCACGGCACGCATGGATGAACACAGGATGATGCTGCCCGCACGCTGCTTCATCATGGGCTTGCCGAAACTGCGCAGAAAGTGAAACGCCCCTTTGAGGTTGAGATTCATCACCTGGTCAAACTCATCGTCGGTGTAGTCCATGATGAGTTTTCGGATGTTCAGCGCGGGCGTTGCCACGGCAATGTCAACCCTTCCGTGCAGGGAAACGGCATGGCCTGCCAGCGCGGCAATTTCTGCGCCGCTCGCTGCATCCACGGCCACCCACTCGGCCGACCCGTCCTGCGCAATCTGCCTCGCAGTGCCGCGAGCGCCGTCGCCGTCGCGGTCGGCGCACACAACGTGCGCTCCCAGTTCGCCCAGCGCGTGCGCAGAGGCCTGGCCAATGCCGGAGGCCGCTCCGAGCACAACGGCCACTTTTCCACTCAGATCAAACAGTTGACGGTAGTTTTTCATGGCGATCATTCTTGCTGTCGGAGGTACGGCCCCGGGTAGTTCCGGGAGCGGGCTCCGGTTGGTTGCCTGCATTTTCAGGAAGGGACTGGGGTGGGCGCACAGGGGCCTGGCCTGTGAGGGCCAGCCAGATGTCGCGCAGCGAATAGCCCATCATGATCACGCCGGCCACCGGCATCACGCCATACCAGTATTTTTTGGAAATCGCGAATACCGGCGAATCATCGCTCGCGCTGACGACCAACTCCCATGCGTGGTAAACCAGCACGGACAGGAAGGCCATGCCCAGCACGCTCAGGACCACATCCAGCACACGCCCCGGGGGCTTGCCGGCCAGGCGGACCGTCAGCATGTCCACGCAGAAGTGGGAGTTTTCGCGCCACAGGCAGGCGGCGCCCACAAACACCAGCCAGGCAAACAGGAGCTCGATGATTTCATCGGCCCAGCCCATGGACATGAGCGCCGCAAAGCGGTTGAACACGGACATCAGAATGATCAGAAACAGCAGCACCAGGCATGCAATGCACAGCCAGCGCAGCACGACAGCGAGTCCAAGGTCAAGCTTTTTCATTTTCCGGCTCCCATGATGAGGTCCGGCAGCCACGTCACCAGCACAGGCACCGCAGTGATCAGCGCCAGCACGACAAACAGGCTGACCAGAAAAGGCACCAGCTCTTTGGCCAGCACCATCATCGGCACGCGCGCCACCGATGACATCGCATACAGAACCATGCCCACGGGTGGCGTCAACAGCCCCAGCATGAGGTTGAGGGTCATCAGCACACCAAAGTGAATGGGATTGATACCGAGCTGGCCAATGATCGGCATGAAAATCGGAATCGTCAGCAACATGATCGCGATGCCTTCCATGAAACAACCCAGCATGAGCAGAATCACATTGATGATGATCAGCACCACCAGCGGGTTGCCTGACAGCGCGCTCAGCCAGGCAATCAGCGCATCAGGCACCCGCAGGTAAATCAGCAGCCAGCCGAACAGCCCTGCGGCCGCGACAATGAACATCACCTGCGCCGTCTGCCGCACCGTGTCCCACAGGATCTCCGGCAGGTCAGCCCAATGCAGCTCACGGTAAACGGCCAGCCCCAGAAACAGCGCGTAAATGCTCGCAGCCACCGAGGCTTCAGTCGGCGTAAAGATACCGCTGAGAATGCCGCCCATGATGAGTGCCGGCGTGGCGATGGCGGCCAGGCCCCCAAGAAGCGCGCGTACCACTTCATGGGCGGTGGCACGCGGCTCGCGCGGGTAATTGCGTTTGACCGCAATGATGTACACCGTCACCATCATGGCCACGCCCATCAGGATGCCCGGAACCAACCCGCCGAGAAACAACGCGCCCACGGATACGCCGCTCATCGAGCCATAAATCACCAGCGGTATGGACGGCGGAATCACCGGTCCGATGGTGGCCGAAGCCGCCGACACAGCCGCGGCAAAGCGCGGCTGGTAACCGGACTTGACCATCGCCTTGACCTCGATCGCGCCAAGGCCCATGGCATCGGCCAGCGCCGAGCCGGACATGCCGGCAAACACCATGGACCCCAGCACGTTGACCTGGCCCAGGCCGCCCTTGAAATGCCCGACGAGGCTGTGCGCAAAACGGAAGATCCGCTCCGTCATGCCGCCGGTGTTCATCAGGTTGCCTGCGAGAATAAAGAACGGAATCGCCAGCAACGGAAATGCCGTCGTGCTTGAGTACATGCGCTGGCCCATCACGCTGAGGATCTCGGTCTGGCCGAGCAACACCAGCGTGACGACCGATGTCAGGCACATGGCCACCGCTACCGGCAGGCCAAGCACCATCAGGGAAACAAGCAATGCAAAAATGCCTAAGGTTTGCATAAAAACTTTCCTGCCCCTGTCTTACCTGCTTCGCTGGGCATCAACCATCTTCATGAATTGCTGCACGTTTGCTTCGCCGGCATACGCACCAATGCGCCTGTAGGCCGGCTCCATCGCAGCGCGAAACAGCTTGGGGTCGGGCCGCGTGACCTGCATGCCCTGGGCCTGCAGCTTGGCAATTTGCGCGTCTTCCTCGGCGGCGATGGTCTTGCGCATCAGTTCGCCGGCCGAGCGGCTCTCTTCCCTGACGATGGTGCGCTGTTCGGGCGCGAGCCTGGCCCAGGTTTTGGTGCTGATGACGTGCATCATGCTGTTATAAGCGTGGCGGGTCAGCGCAAGGTGCTTCTGCACCTCATAAAACTTGTTATGCGCAATGACGGAAATCGGATTTTCCTCGCCATCAACAACGCCTTGCGACAGGGCCATGTACAGCTCGGGAAAAGCAATTTTGGTGGCATTGGCGCCCAACGCCTCCATGGCCGCTTCAAGCTGCACTTCGGGTGGAACGCGGATCTTCAGGCCCTTGACGTCGGCAGGCGTGTTGATGGGCAGCTTGCTGTTGGTCAGGTTCCGGAAACCATACTCCCAGTTTGACAGCAGCACGAAGCCATCTTTTTCCGCCATGGGAGCCAGCCAGTCCATGGCCGGGCCATCCAGTACCCTGTGGGCATGCGCCAGGTCTTCAAAGACAAACGGCAGCATCACCGCCGCAAAGGCCTTGTTGTACTTGTCCATGGCCCCCTGCGTGGGAAGCCCCATGTCGATCACACCCAGCTTGACCTGCTGGAGCTGTTCGGGCGGCGAACCCAGGGCGTTGGCCGGGTAGACCGACACCTTGACCTGGCCCTTGGTGCGTGCCTCGACACGTTGCGCAAACTGCAGTGCGGCCTGGTTGGCCGGGTGGCCCGCTTCGGCGTAGTGGGCAAGTTTCAGGGTCACCTGTGCTGCCGCGCCCGCTGCAAAAGCAAGGCCGGCGGCAAGTGCTAGGCATCGAATGAGCAGAGTGTTGAATTTCATGTTGTCTCCTGGTGGTTCTTGGGGTTCAAACGGTCAACCTGCAGCCTGATCGCCGCGGATCATGTCGGCGCCTTGGGTGGGTCGCTTCTTTTTTTTCGCGGGAAGCATTTCAGGGTTTGAAAAAGGGCGCCGGCACCATCAATCGTGTTTCCTGCGACACGAGGTAGGCCGCCTGCGCGCTCTTTTCCAGGTAGCCGATCCACTCGGGATCGCGCTGCAAGGCAGCACGCCTGTCCGCCCGGTCAGCTGCGTTTTCAAAAACCCAGATGTGGGTGTAGCTGTTGACGTTTCCCGTTTCGGTCTGTAGGTACGCCAGCGGCTCCCCCAGATGGCGGCGCTGCACGTGATAGCCGTGCTCGCCATACAGCGTCATGTGTTTTTTCAGAGTGCCCGGGAGGCAGGTATAGGTGCGAACGTCGTAGAGCATGCAGCTTTCCTTGGCTTGATATCGAATGAAAAACCGGATCAGTCCAGCGTGGCGCCGGAACGCTGAACCAGCAACCCCCAGCGCTCGACTTCCTGGGCAACAAATTTCTGGAATGCCTCGCTCTGGTTGCCGACGGGGTCCGCACCCAGCCCTTTCAGGCGAGCTTGAACAGCGGGGTCTGCCACGGCTTTGGCAATGGCAGAAGAAAGCTTGGCAACCACCGGTGCCGGTGTGGCCGCAGGTGCGAACAGGCCAAACCATGACTTGGCGTCCATTTGCGCAAAGCCTGCTTCAGCAAAAGTCGGCACGGATGGAAGATTGGTCCGGCGGGTGCTTCCCGTCACCGCCAACGGCCGCAGACGCCCGGCCTGCACCTGCGTCAGCGCCTCCGGCAGGTTGGCAAACATCGCCTGGACTTGCCCGCCAATCAGGTCCGTCTGCGCCAGCGCGCCCCCCTTGTACGGCACATGCATCATGCGCACGCCTGCCAGGGCATTGAACTGTTCACCCGCCAGATGCGCCGCGGTTCCTGCGCCGCCGGAGGCGAAGTTGACCTTGCCGTCATTGGCCTGGGCGTAGGTGGCCAGCTCGGCCGGTGTTTTGGCCGGCACGGCGGTATTGACCACCAGCACCAGCGGAACCGATGCGAGGCCGGACAGCGCCACAAAATCGGTCGTCAGGCGGTAGTCCAGCTTGCGGTACAGCGTGGCATTGATCGCGTGGCTCGAGGTGGCCATGAGAATGGTGTGGCCATCGGGCGCAGCACGGGCGACAGACAGCGCGCCGATGTTGCCGTTGGCGCCCGCCTTGTTTTCGACCACCACCGGCTGGCCCAGAAGGTCCGATACCTTTTGCCCGACCACCCGTGCGATCACATCGGTCGCACCGCCCGGCGCAAAAGGCACAACAATGCGAACCGGCCGGTTCGGAAAGTCGGCCGGCTGCGCCTGCGTGGCCGGGGTTGTACCGAAAGCCATCATCGCGGCCAATACAAGCAATGGTCTTTTCATGTCATATCTCCTTGTGGTGATGACCGGATCAGCGGATCAGGTGGAAGCTTGCAATGCCGCGCGCCGCAAGCCCGAAAGCGTTGCACGCGGAGTCAGGATTTCCGACTCGATGGCCAGTTCAATGAGGTAGGCGCCGCCCGCGTTCAGGGCCCGCGCCAGTGAGGGCGCAAACGCCTCTGTGGTTTCGACCCTCTCGGCCGGGATGCCAAACGACCGGGCATACAGCACAAAATCGGGGTTGCAGAGGTCGGTCCCAATCGGACGCCCCGGATAGTTGATCTCCTGGTGCATCCGTATCGTGCCGTACATGCCGTTGTTGAACACGATGAAGATGATCGCCAGGCCGTGCCGCTGCACCGTTGCCAGCTCCTGCGAGCTCATGAGGAAACAGCCATCGCCTGCCAGGCAGACGACCTGCCGCGCCGGGCTGTGCAGCTTGGCGGCAACAGCGGCCGGTACGCCATAACCCATGGCGCCGCTGGTAGGCGCCAACTGGCTGCGCGGCGCCGAAAACTGGTGATAACGATGAGCCCAGGCGCTGTAATTGCCCGCCCCGTTGGTGATGATGGCGTCCGTTTCGAGCTTCTCGCGCAAAGCGATGATGACGCCCGCAGGATCCAGCCGCGCCTCGCGTGTGCTTGGCCCGATGTAACGGGTGTAGTTTTCCCGCAGCGCCTGCAGCCAGCCGCTCCAGGGCGTGGCGTCCGGCGGCGGCAGCTGGGCCGCGGCTTGCGCAAAGGCATCCATGCTCGCCAGCACTTTCAGCTCCGGCTGGTATACCCGGCCAAGCTCCTCTGCGCAAGGCAAGACATGAACCAGCGCCTGCTGGGGAACCGGTACGTCCAGCAAGGTGTAGCCACTGGTCACAATTTCACCGAGCCGCGTGCCCACAGCCAGCAGCAGGTCTGACTCCCGAATCGCCTGCGCCAGCTCCGGGTTCAGGCCAATACCGACCTCGCCCACGTAGTTGGCATGGCGGTTGTCAAAGAGGTCCTGCCGCCTGAACGCGCAGGCCACCGGCAGCGCGTGTTGCGTAGCAAAACTTCTGATGTCATGCAGGCCTGCGTCTGTCCAGCTTGAGCCGCCCAGAATCATCAGCGGCTTGCGGGCCCGCGCCAGTGATTCGCGCAGCCGCAGCATGGCCTCCGGCGCGGGGTACGCGCACGGGATCTCCACCCGCCTTGCGCTGCCGGGGAAGACAGAGTCGGTCAGCATGTCCTCGGGCAATGCCAGCACCACAGGGCCGGGACGGCCTGACATGGCCACCGAAAACGCGCGCATCATGTACTCGGCCACGCGTGAGGCATCCTCAATCTGCGCTACCCACTTGGTGAACGGCCCAAACATCCGCCGGTAGTCGATTTCCTGGAACGCTTCGCGCTCCATCATGTCGCGCCCCACCTGCCCGACCAGCAGGATCATGGGCGTGGCGTCCTGAAAAGCGGTGTGCACGCCAATGCTGGCATTGGTGGCACCAGGTCCACGCGTGACCATGCAGATGCCCGGTCGCCCTGTCAGTTTCCCGTGTGCTTCGGCCATGAAAGCGGCTGCGCTTTCATGGCGGCAGGCGATGACGCGCAACGCGTCCTGCTGCGCGTACAGTGCATTCAGCACATCCAGATAGCTCTCGCCCGGGACGCAAAAAACAGTATCGGTGCCTTGGGCGAGCAAGGCATCCACCACCTGCTGGCCGCCCGTCCTGAGCTTGGGAGTGTCATTCATCACTTGCAATCTGTCCGCCGACGAGGCGGGTTGGTTGAACGTGAACGAACTCTACTCAGGCAGACGGGCTTCGCGTTAGGACTTAAGCGAGCTTCACCTGCACTTTTTTGCGTGCGGCAGGCCACCGCGGGTTATTCGTTGGTGGGTTATTTGGCGGCGACGGAAATGCGCTTCTTGAACTCGCCCGGAGTGGCTTGCGTGTGTTTTTTGAAGAAGCGGCAGAAATAGGCAAAGTCTTCAAAATTCAGCTGGAAAGCAATTTCGGCCACACTCAGGTCGGTGTTGCTCAACAGGCGTTTGGCCTCCAGCACCAGGCGCTCCTGCACCAGTTGCCCCGCTGTTTTGCCCAGCGTCCGTTTGAGCGCGTCGTTCAACTGCCGTTCGGTCACATGCAGCTTTTCGGCGTAATCGCGCACCGGGCCAAAATCAAGGTAATGCTGCTCGATCAGGAGCTTGTAACGCTTGGTCAGCGAGTAGTTCTGCGGCGACGTGCCGTCGGCATGGTGCTCGGGATAAAGCCGCCGCAGCCGGGTCAGCAGCACCAGCAGATAAGACCTCACGATGTCGAGGCTGCCATCGCCGCGGCCCAGCACCTCTTTCTCCATCTCCATGAGCAACGGCAGGAGCTGGTCGTGTTGCGCCTGGTCCAGGTACAGCACCGGGGTATCACGCGCGATATGGAAAAAAGGAAACTGCGCGATGTCGTCCGAGCGTGGGAACATCTGTACAAAAAACTCCGTGCTGAAATTGACGACGTAGCCTTTCGGCCTGACGGTCGAGTTCCAGGAATGCAGTTGCCCGGGAGAAACAAAAAAAACCGTGTTGGCGCGTACCTGGAAACTCTCGAAGTCCAGCATGTGCGTGCCGGCTGCTTCCGTCATCCAGAGCAGGTGGTAATAGTTGTGCCGATGCGGAAACGCACGCGGGATTTCAGGGTTGTCCTGAAGCCGGACCAAGTCAAAATAAGATGCCGTAGCTTCACCGCTGAAGTCGGATCTGTCGAACACAGGAAAATCTGACGCCATGGGCTCAGTCACGCGAATCTACCTCTTTGCACCGGCCGGGATCTGCGTTGCATTATAGAAGTCCGTCCAATTTCGCTGCCGCGCTTCCTCAAAACAACAAGGTCAGAACAGCCACAGCCGCCCTAAGCCGAATGGCACTTACTTTGGCTCATAGGCATGACCATGCCTCTGGACGTGTCGGCGAGCCTGGTCGCGGGGCACCTTCAACCAGGGGTAGGGTTTGGGCCTTCGTTTTCGCATTCGCGGCTCGATGCGTCCGGGTCGATGGCCGACCCTGCATTGTGCGATCAACGTGAATAGCCGCCCGCAATCCTTCGTGGCCGAGAGGCCTCGCGAGACCCACTCTGTCCACAGTTGCACCGTGTGCTTGA